>DFES01000105.1:0-13545 GCA_002369175.1 Selenomonadaceae bacterium UBA3796 | reverse complement strand
AGGTTGATGTCCTCCATGGGAACCACCTGGGCGTATCCGCCCCCCGCGGCGCCTCCCTTGAGGCCAAAGCATGGCCCCAGGGACGGCTCCCTGAGTGCCACAGCAACCTTCTTCCCCTGTTTGTGGAAAGCATCGGCAAGTCCCACACTGGTGGTGGTTTTTCCCTCTCCCGCCGGAGTGGGATTGATGGCCGTCACCAGAACGAGCTTTCCATTGGGACGATCCCGGAGCCTCTCCCATGCCTCCAGGGAAATCTTCGCCTTGTACTTTCCATAGAACTCCATCTCGTCCTCGGAGATATCCAATTTGGCCGCAATCTCACGAATATGCTGCAGTTTCGCATCCTGAGCGATTTCCACATCCGTCTTCATTTTCACGATACCCCCCGCTGATTCTCTCATTCCATGTACCATTTCTCTGCTTTGCTCCGTTTATGCCTGCATCTGCATTTCCATGGCCTTCACCACATTCTGCATGAGCATGGCAACGGTGAGAAGTCCCACGCCGCCGGGAACGGGAGTAATGGCCCCCGCCACTTCCTTCACCTGCTCGAAGTCCACATCCCCCATGAGTTTCTTGGGAGCGATGCGATTGATGCCCACGTCAATAACCGCAGCGCCCGGCTTCACCATGTCTGCCGTGACGAAATTGGGTTTTCCGATGGCGGCCACGAGAATATCCGCCTCCCTCGTGATCTCTGCCAGATTCGCCGTATGGGAATGGCATACCGTCACGGTTGCATGGCGCGCCAGCAGCAAGTGAAACATGGGCTTTCCCACGATATTGCTTCTGCCGATGACCACGGCGCGCTTCCCGTCCAGAGGAATGCCTGCCATATCCAGCATGCGGATGCAGCCCGCAGGAGTACAGGGAACGAGTCCCGCTTCTCCCGTCACAAGTCTGCCCACATTCACGGGATGAAAGCCGTCCACATCCTTTTCCGGAGCAATGCGGTTCAATATCTCAGCTTCATAGGCCGCAATCTGCTTCGGCAGTGGAAGCTGAACGAGGATGCCGTGAATTTTCGTATCGCCATTGAGGTCATCGATGCGGGCAAGGAGTTCCTCCTTCGTTGATTCCTCCGGCATGGAGATGACCTCGGAAGAAATGCCCAATTCCTCGCAGGACTTATGCTTGTTCCTCACATAGACCTGGGAGGCGGGATTCTCCCCCACGATGATGACTGCAAGACCGGGAGCCATACCGTATTTCTCCCTGAGCTCCGCCGCCTTTTTCCCTGCATCCTCTTTCAATTTCTGGGCATACACCTTGCCCTCCAAAATCCTGGCTGCCATAATCCACCCTCTCTTCTCCGTCAAACACTCTCACGACAAACTCTCTCACCAAAATTTAGACAAGTCAAATCCAAAATTTATTTATGAACAGTTCCTTAGAGATAAAATCCCAGCCAAGTAAAGACAAACATCGCTAGGGAGACTATGCCGTTCCGCATGAAGTAAACCTGCGTCACCCTGCTGAAATCGTCAGGCTTTACAATACGATGCTGATATACCAGGGTTCCTGCCGCAACCCCAACGCCGATGAAATAAACGCCATGCATCTGCAGCATCATGCCGAGGGCAAGGAAGCAGGCAATGCTCACGGCATGCACGGCTTTCGCAATCCGCAGCGCCCCCCTTGCAGTGAAGGCCGTGGCAAGGGAATGAAGCCCATGGCTCCTGTCAAATTCCTCATCCTGGGCGCCATAGACCGCATCGAACATCCCAATCCAGAGAGCCACTGCCGTACACAGCACGATCAGAGGCAGGTCAATGGTTCCCCGCACAGCCACCCATGCTCCTGCAGGAGCCATGGAAACCGCCACCCCCAGGATAAAATGGCAGAGGCAGGTAAAACGCTTCGTATAGGGATAGACGAGAAAAGGAATCGCCGCCAGCGGAAGCAGTTTGATGCAGATGGGCTTGAGCTGCAAAACTGCAGCGAGAAAGATCAGAAAATAGACGCCAATGGATATCTTTGCCGCCCTGGGCGTCACATCACCGCGCACCATGACGCGGTAGGAGAGGCGTTCCTGCTGCTTGTCATACTTGAGATCGGCAAGATTGTCCAGAGCAAGCGCCGCGCTCCTGGCTCCGGCAATCGCCACCGTAATCCAGAAAAGCTCCCAAAGGGGCGGTACCCCTCCCGCTGCAAGAAATGCGCTCATATAGGCAAAGGGCAGTGCAAAGACCATGTGATGAAGGGCAATATTATTGACATGCGCTCCGATGCTCATGAAAGCAGTTCACTCCCCGTCCAATCCCAAATCTTTCCACTTGGCATCCACCTTCTGCCGTATCTCTTCCGTCATCTCTATCTCATCCGGCCACTCCCGCGTATGACCTTCCTCCGGCCAGGTCTTTGTGGCATCGATGCCAAGCTTCGCCCCCCATTTCGCCATAGGTGAGGAATGATCGAGAACATCCAGCGGACCCTCCACGATCTCCAAGTCATGCTTGGCGTCAATGTTGTTGTAGACCCGCCACCAGACCTCGGAGAGATCCTGCACGTTCACATGGGCATCCACCACGATGATCAGCTTCACATTCATCATCTGCCCCATGCCCCAGAATGCGTGCATGACCTTTCTGGCCTGCATGGGGAAGCTCTTCTTTATGGAAACGATGACACAGTCGTGGAACACGCCCTCCAATGGCATGTTGATATCCACAATCTCCGGCAGCATTTGCTGGAGGAGAGGCAGGAAGATGCGCTCCGTGGCTTTTGCCAGATAGCAGTCCTCCATGGGAGGCTTGCCCACCACCGTCGCAAAGTAGATGGGATTCTTCCGATGTGTGATGCAGGTCACGTGGAACACGGGATAATCATCCGCAAGGGAGTAATAGCCCGTATGGTCGCCAAAAGGACCCTCTCTCCGCATCTCATCCACCTGCACATACCCCTCCAGGATGATTTCCGCATGGGCAGGCACCTCGATGTCCACCGTCCTGCATTTCACCAGTTCCACGGACTTGTGCCTGAGGAATCCGGCAAAGACCATTTCGTCGATATCCCTGGGAAGGGGAGCCGTAGCCGCATAGGTCAGCACGGGATCCGTTCCGATGGCAACAGCCGCCTCCAGGCGCTCGCCTCCCTTTGCCCTCATATCGCGGAAATTCTCAGCTCCGTTCTTGTGGATGTGCCAATGCATTCCGGTGGTTCTGCTGTCGTATTTCTGCAGGCGGTACATGCCCACATTGCGTTTGCCCGTGGCAGGATTCTTCGTGAACACCAAAGGCAGTGTCACAAAGCGCCCTCCGTCCTGGGGCCAGCATTTGAGAATGGGCAGTTTGTCGAGATCCGGCTCCTCCATGATCACTTCCTGACAGGGCGCATTTTTCACATACTTTGGAAAATTGATGGCCTTCTTCGCCAGCGGAAGCAGCGAAACCACACTGAACTTGTTCTGGAGGGAAACATAGGGTATCTTCAGTATCTCCCGTATCTCCTCCGCAATATCGTCCAGCTTCTCCACGCCCAAGGCCAGCGCCATGCGCTCATAGCTGCCAAAGGCATTCATGAGCACAGGCATATCATACCCCTTTACATTCTCAAAAAGGAGGGCCACATTCCGCCTGCCCTCCATCTTTGATACCCGATCCGTTATTTCCGTGATTTCCAGCTCGCAGTCCACTTCCGTCTTGATTCGCTTGAGCAGGCCGCGATTCTCCAAATCCGCGATGAATTCCCGCAAATCCTTGTACGCCACAGCAATTCTCCTCTATTTTTTCAAAATATAACGCACGATGAGATACCCTACTTCATACAGGACAATCATGGGAAGTGCCAGCATGGACTGGGTAAACACGTCCGGCGTCGGCGTGATGATGGCGGCGATGATAAAGGAAAGGAAGATCACCGTACGCTGATGTTTTCCCAAAAGCGCCGACCCCACAACCCCGAGCTTTCCGAGAATCGTGATGACAAGAGGCAGCTCGAACACGAAACCGAAGGGCAGGACAAAGGTAATGACGAAATCGAAATACCTGTCGACAGAAAACATGGCCTCCAGTTCCGTACTGCCGAACCCCATGAAAAACTTGACCGCTGCCGGCAGCACGAAGAAAAAGGAAAAGGCCAGCCCGCCAAAAAAGAGAACAACGGACACGGGAACCACAAGGGCAATGACCCTGCGTTCCTGCCGCGTCAATGCAGGCAGGAAAAAGCGCCAGACATGATAAAAGACCACAGGCAAAGCAATGAGAAAGCCTGTGGCAACCGCTACCTTCAAATAGGTGAAAAAAGCCTCCGAAGGCTGCATGTAATACAGTTTTCCCACCGGAAGGGTGAGCCAGTGCATGATGTCCGCTATGAAATAATAGGCAATAGCGCTTCCCATGCCTACGGCAATCAGGCTCCGGATGATCCTGTAACGAAGTTCCTCAAGATGCTTCACCAAGGACATGCTTCCATCGTCCAGCGAATCCTCCGCTGCCTCTCCTCCACTTGCCACAGGCAGCTGTTCTTCCATACGTTTCTCTTCTGACATGGATTCTCCCTACCCGATTATTTTTTCTCCGGCTCTTCCGTCTTTGCCGCAAGCACCTGGGGTTTCTCCGTCACATTCACAGGCTCCTCTTCCTTGTTCGCATTCTTGAATTCCTTGATGCTCTTCCCCAAAGCCTTTCCCACATCGGGCAATTTCCCCGGACCAAAGAGCACCAGCCCAATGACAAGAATAATCAAGAGTTCCGGCACGCCTAATCCAAACATACACATATCCTCCTACTTCATCTCATAAAAATCCGCTCGTATTATTATAACGCCATTGCTCAGATTTTGTCGACAGACAAAATCTCCCGATGGTTTCATCCCTTCTTCTGTTCCAGCTGCGCCCGTACGGATTCCTGTGTCGGCGGCTCATATCCCCGGGATGCCGGATTTGGCGGAACTGCCTCCGTCACCGCATCCTTCGGCGGAGTGTCGGCAGGTACCGTCTCTTCCGCCGTTGCGGTCTTCTCTGCCGGGGCAGGGGACTGCGACGGACGTTCTGCGGGAGCCGATGCCGCTCTTGGAGATGCAGGCTCCTCCGTGGCATTGATTGCCGACTGCAGGGCATTGGATGCCTTGCGGAATTCTCTGAGCCCCTTGCCCACGGCTCGTCCGATTTCCGGCAGCTTGCTGGGTCCGAAAACAATGAGTCCGACAATGAGAATGAGTATGAGTTCCGGTATTCCGATACCAAACATGGCAATTCTCCCCTTAAAAATCCCTTTCCCCGATAAAATCCGCCACCATGAGGAGGGCTTCCCTGACCGCCTCCGGGAGTCCTTCCGGAAGAACCTTTCTGGCACGGTCAAGATATTCGTCTGCCCTGTCCTTGGCAAAGGAGACTCCGTCACTGGCTCTCACGATGGAAATGGCTCTCGCCGCCATTTCCTCCGTCATCTCCGGATCCGTCACAATGACTTCCAATTCCTCCCCGTCGGGACTCTCGTTGAGAGCACGTATGACAGGAAGTGTCACGATCCCCTGACGGATGTCATTGCCCGCCGGTTTTCCGAGCTTTTCCTCGGTCTGTTCGATATCGAGAAGGTCATCGGTAATCTGGAAGGCCATGCCGATGCAATGGCCGTATTCCGCCAACTGCTTCGTCCTCTCCCCGTCCATGCCGGAGACAACGCCGCCGAGTTCACAGGATATCTCCAGGAAATCCGCCGTTTTCTTCTGAATGCGACGGAAATAGTCCTCTATATCCCTTGAAGCCATATACACCTGGCGGTTCTGGATGATTTCTCCCGCACTGAGGTTTCCCACCAGTTCCGCCAGACGATGGTATACATAGTTTCCGTAATCCTGCATCGCCACGAGCTGAAAGGCCTGCGCAAAAATATAGTCACCGCTTAGGATGGAAATCTGGTTGCCCCACTTCGCATTGGCCGTGGGAACACCTCGCCTTGTCCCAGCCTCGTCAATGACATCGTCATGGACAAGGGAGGCCGTATGGATAAGTTCCAACGCCGCCGCCAGCGGGAGAACACGCCTCAGCTCAAATCCCACTCCCCCATGAGCTGCCAACAGGCAAAGTGCCGGGCGGATGCGCTTCCCCCCCGCCATCACTAAATGGGTTCCGATTTCCCGTACGATCTCCACGGGAGAATCCACGGCGGACAGAAGTTCCTTTTCCAGTTCTTCCAAGTCCCCTTTTATTACATCAAACATTGCCTTCGACAACTTTATCACCTACAAAATACAAAAAAAATTTGCATACCCAACTATTTTACTACAATAAAGACCTTTTGTCATTGCAAAAATGCACACAAAAAACGGAGCACCGACCCAGCATCGGATACTCCGGATTTTGCTACTTATTGCGGCGGGCAAGAATGCGGATGACCTTTGCCCCCGTATTGTGGATTTTCCGCAGAGGCGCCACCCTCGTCTTCGTCTTGGGCTTGATTTCCTTCTCCTTGCCGAAATCTCCCCGCTTGAGGAGCGTTGTCTTTGTCTTGTCCGGCTTGAAGAATTTCTGGATTGCCTTCCGGATATCCTCCGGATCCGCCTGCTCCCGGCAGAGGAAAATATCCAGGGCGACATACTTCAACTCCGTATAAACATGGAGCACAATATGCCCATCACGGAACATGGCCATCACGGCAAAATGATCCTCCGCAATCTTCTCTGCAGAGAGATTCAGCAGATCGCAGCCCTGCTCCTCAACGCTATCCTTCAGTGCGTCCTGTATCATCTGCAAATCCTGGAGTTTGCTGGACTTACAGTTATAAAACTCCACGGTCAAATGGCGCGCAAGTATTTTCACTGACAAAAACGCTCCTTTTTACATTCACACAATTCGTCATTCCACGGTAACGGATTTTGCAAGGTTGCGCGGCTTATCCACATCGCAGCCCCGGGTAATGGATGCATAGTAAGCAAGAAGCTGCAAGGGAACCACTGTCAAAAGGGGAATGAGAAGCTCGTCCGTCTCCGGCACCTTGATGACATGATCCACGTACTTCTGCAGTTCATCGTCACCTTCGGCGGCAATGCCGATAACGACGGCATCCCGAGCCTTGACCTCCTTGATGTTGGAAAGGGTCTTTTCGTAAACGCTCTTCTGCGTGGCAAGGGCGATTACGGGAACGCCCTCCACAATAAGCGCCAGTGTGCCATGCTTGAGCTCTCCTGCAGCATACGCCTCCGCATGGATGTAGGAAATCTCTTTGAGCTTCAACGCTCCCTCCAGCGCCACATCGTAGTCCAGAGCACGGCCAATGTAGAAGACATCCTCATTGAAGCCGTATTCCTTTGCAAAGGTTTTGATGGGCTCCACATCGGAAAGTGTCTCGCTGATCTGGGAAGGAATCCTCTTCAGCAGGCCAATGAGTTCCCTGACCCGTTCCGGGGACTGGATTCCCTTGATTTCCGCCATGTAGAGCGCCAACATGAAGAAGAGGATGAGCTGTGTCGTATATGCCTTGGTGGAAGCAACGGCAATCTCCGGACCCGCCCAAGTGTAGAGGACCTGATCCGCCTCTCTGGCAATGGAGGAACCTACCACATTGGTAAGTGCCAGAGTCTTTGCCCCAAGGCGCTTCGATTCCTTCAAGGCAGCCAGCGTATCACTGGTTTCACCGGACTGGGAAACAACGATGAGGAGCGTATGTTCATCCACAATGGGATTGCGGTAGCGGAACTCCGAGGCTACATCCACCTCCACCATGACCCGGGCGAGCTTTTCGATGTAGAACTTGCCCACAAGTCCTGCATGGTAAGCCGTACCGCAGGCAACGATGTAAATCTTGTTGAAGGAATTGAGATAATCCGCTGTCCACTTGAGCTCCTCCATGACGATGGCGCTGCCGTCTTTCGCAATGCGCTGGCTCATGGTATCCCTCACTGCCTTGGGCTGCTCGTGGATCTCCTTGAGCATGAAGTGCTCATAGCCGCCCTTCTCCGCTGCCTCCGCATTCCAGCTGACCTCAAACACCTTCTTTGACACGGGATCGCCCTGACGATTCGTGATCTCAATGGAATCCTTGCGGACAACTGCCACTTCTCCATCGTTCATGATGAAGGTGCGGCGGGTGCGCTGGATGATGGCGGGAATATCCGAAGCAATGAAATTCTCGCCTTCTCCCAAGCCAATGACCAACGGATTGTCTTTTTTCGTACAGATCAGGCGATCCGGATGTTTTTTCGACATGAACACGAGGGAATACGAACCCTCGATGCGGCGCAGAACCTCCCGCACAGCGGCTTCAAAATCCCCATGGTAAACCGACTCGATGAGATGCGCCACGACCTCTGTGTCCGTTTCGGACTTGAAGGCATGTCCCTCCTCGATGAGCACTTCCTTGAGAGCCAAGTAATTCTCAATGATGCCGTTGTGCACCACGACAAAATCCCCGGAACAGTCCGAATGGGGATGGGCATTCCGATCTGACGGGCGTCCGTGCGTTGCCCAACGCGTATGCCCAATGCCCAGGGAACCCTTGGGCATGTCGCTCCCGATTTTCTCCCGCAAAGCCGCCAGACGGCCAACGCTCTTCTCCACACGAATCTCCGAGCCGTCATAAACCGCGATCCCCGCAGAATCATAGCCCCGGTACTCCAGCTTGGAAAGGCCTTCCAAGAGAAAACCCGCAGCCTGCTTGTCACCTATATAACCAACAATACCACACATAATTCGGAACCTCCATATCCAAGTACAACCAAATATTTAGCGATTCCTGTCACTTGCACGGACAAAGCCCGTGCCATACCCGCCATCGGCTTTGTCACCGGAATCACTTCCGGACTTTGACCGATTTCTTTCGACCGGGCCGGCCGAGAGGCATCCGCTGACATGCTCGACAACCTCTTCCTCGTCCTCTCGGCAGTTCGCATGCCGAGAACCAGCGCTAAGACATTCCGTCTTTTCCACAATCCCCCACGCAACAGGATCATCGGGAATACGACAGTATTGTATCGTATCCCGGAAAATTAGTCAATTCAAAGGTTTGAATCCAGAGGTTCGGAACGGTTCCTTAAACATCAGCTGACTGCCGGACGTAGCACGCCTTTCCTCTTTTTTTTGCCTCGTAAAGAGCGCGATCTGCCAGAGAATAAATTTCTTTGAAGCTTTTCTCCCCTGCATCCGTGCCGATGCCAATGCTGCAGGATAATCGTTTTGTGTCCCCTACCTTCAAGGCTGCAAGCTCATCCAAAACCTCCTGGGCAATCTCATCGGCACGATGAAGCACATCCGTCGTCATATCCGGCATGAATGCCATAAACTCATCCCCGCCGATCCTGCCGAGGATATCCTTCGTGCGAAAAGCGCGAAACAGGATGTGGGCAAAGGCTTTCAGAACCTCATCGCCAATTTGATGGCCGTACACGTCATTGATTTCCTTGAAATCATCCAGGTCAAAGATCAGAAGCACCGATACATTTCCCGCCTTCTTCTTTGCCATCGCTTTCCCGGCTGCTTCCTCAAAAAAGTGCTTATTGTATAGCCCGGTGAGAAGATCCATCCGGCTCTTGTCCCTGACAGCCTTGAATTCGTCCGAAAACCTCCCCACGTACCATCGAATGATAAGAAAGACCGTCAACAGGACGATAAGCATGACCAAAACCGTTGTCATGATGTAGTTCTCAAGCACCTGATTGAATTTTACGACCGTCTGGGAAGCCATCATGGCGCCAACGACTTTGGAACCGTCTTCCTGATAAATCGGGATGATATACGCCTGGCAGACGCTCCCGTTAATCTCGATGTTTGGGCACCAGAGCTGGTTCCCCTTTTCCAATACCTGCTCCCGGATGATCTCACCAAGGGTTGTTCTGATGATGCGGGCATTGCCCTCGTCCCGGATGGAAGTCATGACAGGAGACTCCCCAAAGAAAAAGGTAATGTCAGCCCCCGTCTGTTCCTTTATGTCATCCACAAGCCCCGCTTCTTCCGAAACGTTAAAGTTCATCCCCCGCCAGACATTCCCATCCTCCTTCCAGCCGTAATCCCCATAACCATGACTGGAATAAAAGGACTCCGCCGCCAAAGCCGCCGATTTCAGGTGGCTTTCTTTTTCTGCGTAGATATTTGTCTGAAACTGAGAGAAGCCTACCATGAGAGAAATAGCAGCGAATACGACAATCGGAATACAATTCGCCAGCAGAAGTTTCGTCCTGTACTTCATAAATGCGTCCCCTACACCTTATCTTTCGTAATGATACTCAACGGACAACGTATGGTTTGATTCGTTTCTGTGTATGAGCCGTCAAGGGTCTGCACAGCAATCCTCATGCCCTCGTACCCCATGGCTTTATGATCCTGCTTCATCGTCGCGTAAACAACCCCCTCCGACACAAGCTTCAGCACCGGATTCGATGCATCGAATCCCACGACAAGCTGATGTGTGCCGGACGCTTTCACCTGGCTTCCCACAGCAATGGTTGTGCGCTCGCTGGCAGAGAAAAAAGCCACATAATCCGCATTCTCCCTGACTGCCTGCTTTGCGCGTTCCGGATCATCCTGCATATACAGGGTATCCGCCAAAAGGAAGGCTCCTCCCTCAAACTCCGCTCGGAAGCCCTTTTCCCGCAGAGACGTGCTCTTTGTCTTTGGCTTGTTGATCACGATGCCTATGGTACCCGTGTCAATATCCGCCTCCGCAAGAGCCTTCTTCATGACCTTGGCCGCTGCCCGTCCTGCATTCTCATTGTCCGTCATGACCGTGGCAACCCCCTCATGGTCTGCGGGACTATCCACGTAAACGATCTTTACGCCGGCCTGTTTTGCCCTATGCAGGCTCTCCACAATGCCCGTCTCAGAGGATGCCGCCACCAGGAGCACTTCTGCGCCTTCTGCCACAGCCTGATCAATGCACACGCTCTGCAGTATGGCGTCATGGAAATCCGGACCGATCCACTTGTAATCGATTCCGCCGATTTCTTCCGCCGCATGACGACAGCCCTCATCAATATCCTTCCAACAGGAAGATTCCAAATCCATCGTCACCAAACAAATGCGGCGCCCGCTGGAGGAAGGATTGCCACGCTTCCCTGCCGTCCCGCTTTCCCTCACGATAATCCCCGGGATATCTCCCCCACATCCGGGCAAAAACAGCATTGCCAGGAAACAAAGCAGCATACCCGCCAGGCTGACATTAAAAATCTGCTTTTTCTTTTTTCGCATGCTGCCCTACTCCTCCTGCATCCAACAAAATATATCTGATGTTGCATTTCGACGCAGCCTTTGGATTTTCCTGCATCAAGTCATAAGAAGAGCCCCGGGGAATCCATGAAAAATATCATGAGTTCCTCGGGGCTCCCGATCCGATTTATGGCAGACCTATAGATCTTTACATCATGCCGGGCATTCCGCCGCCCATGCCTGCGCCGCCCATGGGAGGTGCGGGCTCTTTCTCGGGCTTGTCGGCAACCAGAGTCTCCGTAGTGAGTACCATGGAAGCGATGGAGGCAGCATTCTGCAGAGCAGAGCGGGTCACCTTTGCAGGATCCACGATGCCGGCTTTGATCATATCCACATACTCATTGGTCACAGCATTGAAGCCAACGCCCTCTCCTGCTTTCTTGACTGCCTCTACAACGACAGAACCCTCAAGTCCTGCATTGTTTGCAATCTGGCGGACAGGCTCCTCGATGGCGCGCTTCACGATGTTCACGCCCACTTTCACGTCGCCCTCAACATCGAGCTTGTCAAGAACAGGCAGGATATCGATGAACGTCGTGCCGCCGCCGGCGACAATGCCTTCCTCTACTGCAGCGCGGGTAGCGTTCAAAGCATCCTCGATGCGGTATTTCTTCTCCTTCATCTCCACTTCCGTGGCAGCGCCGATCTCGATGACAGCTACACCACCGGCCAGCTTTGCAAGACGCTCCTGGAGTTTCTCCTTATCGAAGTCGGAAGTCGTCTCCTCAATCTGCTTCTTGATCTGGTTGACGCGAGCCTCGATCTCGCTCTTGTCGCCAACGCCATCCACAATGGTAGTCTCCTCTTTCGTGGAGCGAACCTGGCGGGCGCGTCCCAGATCCTCAAGGGTAACGCTGTCCAGCTTGCGGCCCAGCTCCTCGCTGATGACGCTGCCGCCCGTAAGAATGGCGATATCCTCCAGCATGGCCTTGCGGCGGTCGCCGAAACCGGGAGCCTTCACCGCGAGAGCCTTGAAGGTGCCGCGAAGCTTATTCACAACGATGGTGGCGAGAGCCTCTCCGTCGAGATCCTCCGCAATGACAACAAGCTGCTTGCCCTGCTTCACAACCTGCTCCAGAACCGGCAGGATATCGGCAACGGCAGAGATCTTGCGATCCGTAATGAGGATATAGGGATCCTCCATGACAGCTTCCATCTTGTCCGTATCCGTCACCATGTAGGGGGAGATGTAGCCGCGATCAAACTGCATGCCCTCCACCACGGAGAGATTCGTCGTCATGGACTTGGACTCTTCCACAGTGATGACGCCGTCCTTGCCCACTTTCTCCATGGCCTCTGCAATGAGCTTGCCGATTTCCTCGTCCGAGGAAGAAATCGTGGCAACCTGGGCAATGTCTGCCTCGCCTTCCACCTTCTTGCTCTTTGCTTTGATTTCACCCACAAGAGCATCCACAGCCGTCTCGATGCCCTTCTTGATGATCATCGGATTCGCACCGGCAACCACATTGCGCATGCCCTCATGAATCATGGCCTGAGCGAGAAGCGTCGCCGTCGTCGTGCCGTCACCGGCAACATCATTGGTCTTGGTGGCAACTTCTTTCACCAGCTGTGCACCCATGTTCTCAAAGGGATCCTCCAGCTCGATGTCGCGGGCAATGGTAACACCGTCATTGGTGATGTTCGGGGAACCGAACTTCTTATCGAGAACCACGTTGCGCCCCTTGGGACCAAGAGTAACCTTTACTGCATTTGCCAATGCATCAACGCCACGGCCAAGAGCGCGGCGCGCATCTTCCTCAAACAACATCTGTTTTGCCATTTCATAAGCCTCCAATATCTATGTTAATTTCTCACTTCTTACAGGATTGCAAGGATGTCGCTCTCGCGAACAACGAGATACTCTTTCTCGTCAACCTTCACTTCTGTTCCGGAATACTTGGAGAAGAGAATGCTGTCACCCTCCTTGACTTCCATGGCAGCGCGCTGTCCATTGTCCAGGAGCTTGCCGGGGCCTACAGCTACGACGACACCCTTCTGGGGCTTTTCCTTCGCCGTGTCCGGCAGCACAATGCCGCTGGCCGTCTTTACATCGCCTTCAGAAACTTCAATGACAACCCTTTCGCCCAATGGCTTAATCATGTTTATCTTCCTCCTACCAATCATCTGCAATCTCACTTGTTAGCACTCACCTTCATTGAGTGCTAACCACAGTTCTTAGGATAACTGTTTTTCGACAAAAAGTCAATAGGTAAAAGTCAAAAAAACAAAAATTTGCCGTTCCAATCCTGTCTCACTTCAGAAAATACGGCTTCATGGCCAGCGTCAAAAAAAAGATGCCTGCGGCAATGACCACGATGGTGGCGCCTGCCGCCATATTGCAGTAATAGGACAGAATGAGACCGCTGAAACCCGATGCCATGGCGATGAGCACAGAGACAAGATGATAG
>DFES01000159.1 GCA_002369175.1 Selenomonadaceae bacterium UBA3796 | reverse complement strand
ATTCCTTTTCCAATTTGCCAAGGAAAGAATGGATGGTGGAAGAAGGAATGCCGGATTCCTTCTTCAGCCCATCGGCGGCCTTTCCGGTGAAGCATACGCCCCGCACCTTGATATTTTCCGCTTCACAAAGTTCCCGCAGGGCATTCATGGTGTAAGTTTTCCCTGTTCCGGCAAGACCTTGGACACAAAGAAAGCGGTCTGCGCTGGTCATGATGTGGTGGAGAACTGCGGTTTGTTCCTCGTTGGGCGTGAGATTTTCCTTAGTTGCAACATGATGAAGCAGGGTTTTGCTCTGTTCCATCGAAACATGCGGCGGAGTCCGCTCTGCTGAAGGCTGTTATGACGTTCAGGTTTCGTGTCTGAAGGGGAGGGAACAACATGACATTGGATGAAATGAAGGCGGTCAATCCCAGAACGGTGGACAGGCGGACGCTTGTGGAGCACAGCTCCATCCATGTGGAAAAAAATGCCTCGCAGAAGGAACGATGCCGCCAGTTCGTCGAGCAGATAGGAAATCCCTACTGCTACCTGGACGGCAAGACCGTGGTGAGAATCAGCTTTGCAAACACAGGGCGCACCTTTGCGGATTGCGTCCGGAGCTACCTCATGGGCATATAAGCCAAGGGAGCCCCAAGCAAGGGGGAGCAGCAATCACTGCTTCCCCTTGGAAGAAAAACCGCTGTTGACAAGTCCAAGCCATCTGCGCTAAGATGAAGGTGGCCAAAGAAACAGGACTTGCCGCAGACCTTCGTTTGTGGCTTTGTCGTGTTTTATACGACATCAGCCTCGGTTTTTCTGATTTAAGGATTCCAATATCAGAAGAACGGAGGCTTTTTTCTATGCAAAAAACAGTATATCGGACAGCCATCTATGCACGGCTGTCCAAGGATGACGGCGACAAGGAAGAAAGCAACAGCATTACCAGTCAGAAGGCCATCTGCGAAGAGTATATCGGCAAGCACCCGGATCTGGAACTGGTGGAGACATTCGTGGACGACGGTTGCAGCGGCGTGGACTTTGAGCGCCCCGCCTTTCGCCGCATGGAGGAAGCCTTGCGGGAGCGCAGGGTGGAGGCCATTGTCTGCAAAGACCTGTCCCGCTTCTCCAGGAATTACATCGAGGGAGGACGCTATCTGGAAAAAATCTTTCCACGGCTTGGTGTGCGCTTCATTGCCATTAATGACGGCTACGACACCTTGACGGAAAGCCGGCAATCCAGTTCCTTTCTCATTCCCTTCAAGAACCTTATCAATGACACCTATTGCAAGGATATTTCGGTGAAGATAAGGACAAACCTTGATGCGAAGCGTCGTAGGGGGGAATACGTCGGCTCTTATGCCCCTTATGGTTACATGAAAGACCCCAAGGACAAGAACAGGCTCATGGTGGACGAATACGCCGGGGGCATCGTGCAGCAGATTTTTTCCCACTACAAGGACGGCATGAGCATCTGCCAGATCGCCGACCATTTGAATGAAACCGGGGTGCAGTCCCCCATGGAGTACAAAATCGCCTGCGGCATCCATTACAAATCAGCCTTCAAAAAGACGGAGGAGGCGAAGTGGTCATACAATGCGGTGCGGCGCATCCTATCGAATGAAGTCTATACGGGGATTCTATCCCAGGGCAAGCGGGGGACGCCCAACTACAAAGTCCATGTGGTGCAAGAACGGGACGAGCGGGACTGGATCCGGGTGGAGAACGCCCATGAGGCGCTTGTCACCTATGATGATTTCATGTCGGTCAAGGCCATGATGGGCAGGGAGACAAGGGCAACCGGCGAGGAATCCGACAGCAATCCCTTTTCAGGCTTCCTCTTTTGCGCCGATTGCGGCCAGCCCATGGTTCGCAAAACGGTTCCCTCCAAAGGGAAAAAATACTATTACTACGTCTGTTCCAGCCATAGACGCCACGAAGGGTGCAGTCCCCACAGCATGAACGCCGGGGAAATTGCGCGGACGGTCAAAAATGCCATTGCCTCGCATATCGCAAGCATCCTTGATTTGTCGGAAACCCTTGCGTATATTGCCAGGCTGCCGGAATCCAATCGACTGATGCTGACCTATGATGCCCAGATCGCCAAATTGGAGGAGGAGATGGAGCATCTGCACAGGATGAAGCTCCGCATCTACGAAGACTTGACGGTTGGTGTCATTGACAAGGACGAATACGCCGATTTTCGCAAGCAGTACACGGATATGCTGGAAGAAAAGAGCGATGCCCTGGAAAGAGTCCGGCGGGAGCAGAAGAATGCCATGGTGTATGGCGATACGGAAAAGGTCTGGGTGTCGATGTTCCGGCAGTATGAAACCATCGAGGAAGTCAATCGCCGCGCACTGATGGCTCTGGTGGACAAAATCCTTGTTCATGAGGGCCATGCCTTGGAAATCGTGTTCCGATATCGTGACGAGTACAGCCGAATGAGCGAGTTCGTCAAGAGCCATGCGGCAATACTGGAAAAGCCGTCAGACATTGCTACTGACAGTAATTCGGGGGAGGTGTGAACCGTGGCAAGAAAAAGTCGCCGGAAACCTACGGGCGCAGAGGTCATAGACGTTGCTTCCAAGGCGAAGGTTTACCCCACCGCCATTTATGTGCGCCTGTCGGTGGAAAACCTTGGCCGGGATGACGGCGGGACTTCCATCGCCAACCAAGCGGATATATGCAGGGAATACATCAGTGGATGCACAGACCTCAAATTGGTCAAGGTCTATGAGGACAATGGCTGGTCGGGGACGGTCATGCGCCGCCCTGCCTTTGAGGAATTGATGGAGGACGTGAAAAGCGGCATCGTCAAGGCCATCGTAGTGCGTGATTTGTCCCGCTTTGCTCGCAACTATATCGAGGCCGGGACATATCTGGAGAAGGTTTTCCCTGAACTTGGCGTTCGCTTCATTTCGGTGAAAGAGCAGCTTGACACGCTCATGGTGAAAGATTCCACGGAATCTCTTATCGTCCCGCTCCAGAACCTCATCAATGAGTTTTATGCCAAGGACATTTCCCGTAAGGTTGCGACGGCAGCAAGGACCCGGATGAAAAAGGGAACCTTTCCTTGGATAACGCCACCGTATGGTTACAGGAAAGCCGCCGACAACGCAACTATATTGCCTGATGAAGTTCGTGCCGAGGTTGTGCGAAAAATTTTCCGTTGGAGAGCGGAAGGTGATTCCTGTTACGAAATTCTTCATAAGCTAAACCGTGAAGGAGCACCCAAATCAATGTGTCAACACAGCATCGGCAAGCCATGGGATATAACACACATCAAAAACATCTTACGGAATCCCGTTTATATCGGAGTTCGTATCATGGGCAAGACACAAAAAACGCTTTATCTTGGAATAAAATGGGAGGCGCTCCCTCCGGAAAAGTGGTTCGTTTTCCCCGACAATCATGAAGCCATCGTTTCAAGAGAACTTTTCGATAAGGTG
>DFES01000121.1 GCA_002369175.1 Selenomonadaceae bacterium UBA3796 | reverse complement strand
CATCCGGAATGGATCGACTTCCCGCGGGAGGGCAACGGCTGGAGCTACAAATATGCCCGCAGGCAGTGGCATCTGGTGGATGACAAGAATCTCTGCTATCATTTCCTGGGGGATTTCGATAGGGAAATGCTTGCCTGCTTCAAGAGCATCGAGAACTTCCAGGAGCTTCCCATCATTGAGATCTGGCATAACGATGGGGATCAGATCCTCGCCTACATGAGGGGCAACCTCATATTCGTCTTCAACTTCTCCCCCACCCGTTCCTTTACGGACTACGGCTTCCTGGTTCCTCCGGGAGAATACAATGTGGTGCTCAACACCGATGCGCCGAAGTTTGGCGGCAACGGCCTCAACGATGACAGCATCACCCATCTCACCAACTTCGACGGCCTCTACGAAGGCGAGCACAAGGAATGGCTCAAGCTCTATATTCCTGCCCGCAGCGCCATTGTCCTGAGGCGAGACAAGGATAAGTAACATAACTCGGATATTTGCTAAGAAAGAGCCTCCAGGCAGACGGCATTTGCTTGGAGGCTCTTTGGATAGGGGGAGGAATTTTATGAAAAGGGCAATCTGTATTTTCGTCGGATTATTTCTGCTGGTCGGGATTGGGGCAAGCGGTTTTTGCTACTATTCGGAGAGGTCTCCCGGATATACTCTTTCCCAGGCGGCAAAAGCCATTCGGGACAGGGATGACAATCTCCTCGTCCAGTATGTGGATGTGGAGGGATTTTTTGCGGCGGCCTATGACGAAGGTTCCGAGGAACTGGCGAAGGAAGTGGAACATCTCCATGCCATGTATCCGGAGGATTTCTTCTTTTGGCATGATACGGCATTTATGAGGGAGTACGCGAAAACCCACAGAAGCTACGCCTTGAAGCTCCTGCAGGGCATACGGCAGGCGTATTTCGTAGGAACTGCTCCCGCTGCCTCCATCGAGGAAAATCCTGCCACATGGCTTGCCGGGGAAGTGGCGAAGTTCCAGCAGGCCAGCGACGGGGAATGCATAGACATCCGGGAGGAAGGGAACAAGGCGTACGCCTCCATCCTCATTCATGGAAAGGATACGGACTACGGCAGATTGGCGGACAAGCTGCTCTTCCAGCTGGAAATGGAAAAAATGTCGGACGGAACCTGGAAGATTCTGCGGGTATCCAATGTGAAAGAGCTTGTCTATCCAGTCACGGACAGCGCAGAGAAATATTGGCCCATGCAGGGCTGGCAGTAAAAAACAGTGGAAAAGGCGGTTGAAATGCGATGAAGTTCTTTCATTTGTCGGATTTGCATATTGGGCTGAAACTGATGAACCGCGATCTTCGGGAGGATCAGGAGCATGTGTTCCGTCAGATTGTGGAACTTGCCGGGAAGGAGCAGCCGGAGGCGGTGGTGCTTGCGGGGGATATCTATGACAAGTCGGTTCCCTCAGCGGAGGCGGTGGAGCTCTTTGATGGATTTATTTCAGGGCTTGTGGAGGCAGCGCCCTCTGCGGAAATCATGCTGATAAGCGGGAATCACGACAGCGGGCCGCGGATCAATGTTTTCCGCACGGTACTCAGACGGCAGGGCATTCACATGATCGGTCTGCCGCCCCAGCGGACAGAGGAGTTTGTGGAGAAGGTCACGCTGGAGGATGCCCATGGAAAGGTGAACTTCTATCTGCTGCCCTTTGTCAAGCCGTCCATGGTGCGAGGGATTGTGGGAGGGGAGGAGGCTGTCCTGTCCTACGATGAATCCCTTCGCCGCCTGCTGGCACGGGAAACCATCAACGAAGGGGAACGGAATGTTCTGGTGAGCCATCAGTTCTACCTGCCCAAGGGAACCGGTGCAGAGGAGGTGGAGCGCATGGATTCCGAGATCCGCACGGTGGGGAACATTGACGAAGTGAAGGCAGATGTGCTTGCGCCTTTCGACTACGCGGCACTGGGGCATATCCATAAGCCCATGAAAGTGGGGAGCGACCACTATCGCTACCCGGGCACTCCACTGGCCTGCTCCGTCAGCGAGGCAGGGCAGCAAAAAGCCCTGCTTATGGTGGAGCTGGAGGAAAAAGGCCGGGTGGAGGTCAGGGCTCTCCCGCTGAACCCCTTGCGGGAGGTTCGTGTGATCCGTGGTACACTGGAGGAAGTCTTGCAGCAGGGCTGCAGCGATTATGTGACGGTTGTGCTGACGGATACGGTGGATCTCGATGTGATTGACATGCAGGACAGGATCCGGAGGGAATTCCCCTATCTTTTGGAGATTCGGAGGGAGAACCTCCGAAGGGCAGATTACAGCCGGGGAAAGGGGAATGTGGAGACACTCCAGCCCTTCGAGCTGATCTGCACATTCTTGAAGGATCTGGACGAGGAGGAAAAGGAACTCATCCGGGATGTGCTCCAGAAAGTACAGGAGGTGAATTGAGTTGCGTCCCAAGAAACTAACCATGCAGGCCTTTGGCTCTTACGGAAAGGCGACCATTATAGATTTCACCCGGCCGAATCAGAATATCTTTCTCATTGCGGGAAATACGGGAGCCGGAAAGACGACGATTTTCGATGCCATCGTCTTCGCCCTTTACGGCGAATCCAGCTCGGAGGCGAACCGGAAGGATGGCGTCGAGCTGCAGAGCCAGTTCGGGGGCTATGAGGCAGAGCCTTTCGTGGAGCTGGTTTTTTCCGGGATGGAGGGAGGCGAAGAGCGGCTCTATACCCTTCGCCGCATTCCGCGCCACCTGCGCCTCCTTACAAAGGGAAAGAACAAGGGGGCTCTTCGGGAGGGACAGGAAGTGGTTTCCCTCCTGCTGCCGGATGGTTCCGAATTTTCCGGGAACAGGGCTGAGACGAATCGGAAAGTGGAAGAGATCGTCGGCTTGACGAAAAAACAGTTCATGCAGGTGGGCATGATCGCCCAGGGGGAGTTCATGAAGCTCCTGCGGGCCAAGTCCGACGAAAAAAAAGCCATCTTCCGCAAGTTGTTTCATACAGAGCTTTTCCAGCAGGTCGTGGATGAACTGCTCCGGCGGAAGAATGATATGAAGTCCAGAATCGAGCAGGTGCATCTCATCTGCAAAAAAGATGTGGGACGCGCAAAGATTCCCGAGGGTGCTGAGGAGGCGGCAGAACTTTCCCGCCTTCAAAAGAGCATTCTGACGCCGGGAAAGCTGGATATCACAGATCTGGAGGCATTCCTTGAGGGGCTGGGGAGACTCTGCGGCAGGCTGGCAGAGGAGAGGGAAGCGGCCGGCAGGCTCCACGAGGAACTCAGCAGGCAAAGGGATGCGGAAGGAGCCGCCTGGGCGGCTGCACAGCAGGTACTGAAGTCCTTCGGGGAACTTAGGAAAGCGGAGAAAGAACTTGCAGAGTGCAGCAAAGCGGAAGAAGAGATGCTGGGCGCGCAAAGGCTCCTGGGGAAAATACTGGATTCCTATGAAATCCAATCCCGCCACCAACGCTATGAGGAGGCGCAAAAAAACTGCCGGGAGATGGAGAAAGCTCTCGCGGAGCAGAGAGAGAAGCTGCCCGGCTGGAAGAAGAAGGAAGCTGCCGCAGCCTCAGAAGAAGAAGGGGCAAGAGCGCTTCAGGAAAGGGAAGCTGAGGTTTTCACCCAAACGGAAGACCGGGTGAAAAAGTCCCTGGAAACCCTGGAAGAACTTCGCAAAGCGGAGGGGGAGGCGAAGCGGAGAAGGGCGGACCGGCTGAAGGCGGAAGCCTCCATGGATGCAGCGAAGAAGGAGCTGGAGGAGTTTGAGGCAAAGGAGCAGGAGACCCGCAGACAGGCAGAGCGGCTGGGGGACGTAGATGTCCGCAGTGCGCGGCTGGAAGGCTGGCAGAAGGAGGCCGACGGAATCGCAGGGGATATCCGCCTTGCAGAGAGAGCGCAGGAAGAGCTGAAACAGCAGAGACAAGAGGCGGCAAGGCAGAAGGAAGCCTATGGTATCGCAAAACAGAACTACCAGAAACAGCACGAGCTCTATCTCGAAAAGCAGACGGCTTTTCTGGATGCCCAGGCGGGCTTCCTGGCCCGTGAAAAGCTGCGCCCCGGCAAGCCTTGCCCTGTCTGCGGATCTCTGGAGCATCCCCTTCCCTGCAGTTTGTCCCAGGAACATCGGGAGCTCACCCGGGAGGTCATAGAGGAACTTGCCGCAAAGGATGAGGCACGGAACCGGGAACAAAACGAGAAGTCGGAGCGAGCGGGAAGAGCCGTAACCCTTTGCGAGGAAAAAGAGCGTTCCTTCCGGGAACTTGGGGAGCAGCTTCGGAGCCGCATGGAAAAAAGCATGGGAGAGCTGCCGGAAAAAATGACGCTGAAAGAGGCTGCAGACCGGCTTGCCCTCTGGCAGGAAGAACTTCATCGCCAGCGGGATGAGCTGCGTAAGAAATCGATGGAGTTGGAAGGAGCCAGAGCCTTTTTGAAGGATGCGGAGAAGAACCGGCAGTCCCTGAAAGAGAAATGGGAGAAGTCTTCAACCCGGGTGACGGAGGCGCAATCCGCTCTTTCCGCAGCACGGGCAAAGGCGGAACATCTGGCGGAACAGAGGGATTATCCGACGGAGGAGGCCGCACGGTCAGCTTTGGCAGAGGCCCGGAGCAGAAAGGAAAAGGCGGACGGCCTCTGTCAGGCTGCCCGCAGGGCGGCGCAGGAGGCGCGATCCGGCAGAGAAAAGACGGAGGCTCTCATCGCCCGCTATGAGACGGAACTGCCGAAACTTGGGCAGGAGGCGGAAGAGCGAAAGGCTCTCTACGAGGCTTTGTGTGAGGAAAAGGAGCTTGCAGAATCCGAATGGCAGGAAATCGTCTTCCATCACAGGAAAGAGGAAGCGGAGGAAATCCGTTCGCGGCTGGAAGCCTACAGCCGCAAGAAAGCCGTCGCAGAAGGAGCCGGAGCGGCAGCGCGCAAGGCCATCGGGAACCAGCCGAAACCGGACCTTGAGAAACTGGAAGCGGGGAGAAAGGAAACCGAAGAAAAGCTCCGGAAGGCAAAGGAACAACTGGAGGCTTTGGGGGAGCTCTGCAGGATCAATGCCGATGTTTATCAGGCATTGGCGCCTCAAATGGAGGACCGCAGCCAAATGCTCGGGAAGTTTTCCCGCCTGGATGGACTGCATAGCCGTTTTGCCGGCAAGGTTCACGGCGCACGCATGGATATTGAGACCTTTGTGCAGAGATACTATCTGGAACAGATCCTGCAGGCGGCGAATGTCCGTTTCCGGAGGATGTCCGCAGGGCAGTTCGAGCTTCGCATGACAGCGGAAGAACAGGCAGGAGAGGGGCGGAATCACGGCCTGGATCTCATGGTGTATTCTGCCGTAACGGGAAAGGAACGGGAAGTCCGCACCCTGTCCGGCGGGGAATCTTTCATGGCGGCCTTGTCCCTGGCGCTTGGCATGGCAGATCAGATACAGGAGAGTTCTGCCGCCATCCGGCTCGATGTCATGTTCATCGATGAGGGCTTCGGCTCATTGGACGACCATTCCAGAAGCCAGGCGGTCAAAGTTCTGCAGCAGGTGGCGGATGGTTCCAGACTCATCGGCATCATTTCCCATGTGACGGAACTCAAGCAGGAGATTGAAAATCAGCTTCTGGTCAGCAAGGATGAGGAGGGAAGCCATGTAAAGTGGCAGATCAGCTGACGGTCATTTCTTCTCCGCGAGATGCATGATTTTGCTGGCCAGGACACCTGCCCCGAAGCCGTTGTCGATATTTACCACGGACACGCCTGCCGCACAGCTGTTCAGCATGGAAAGGAGAGCCGCAAGGCCGTGGAAGGAGGCACCGTAGCCCACGCTGGTGGGCACGGCAATGACGGGCTTATCCGTAAGGCCTCCCACCACGCTGGCCAGTGCGCCTTCCATGCCGGCGATGACAATGATGACCGTGGCTTTTCGGATTTCCTCCATGTGGGCAAACAGGCGGTGAATGCCTGCCACACCGCAGTCATAGCAGGTATGCACTTCGTTTCCCCATAAGCGAGCGGTAAGCCTGGCCTCTTCGGCCACAGGAATATCGCTGGTTCCTGCCGTGACAACGAGTATATAACGCCCGTCACGGTTGGGAGGCAAAACGTTCCGTTCGATGTAGAGGATCCTGGCTGCCGCATCGTATTGGACCTGCGGCAAAACCTTCTGCACGTAATCGCATGTTTCCCGGCCGGCTCGTGTGGCCATGATATTTCCCTTTCCACGCTGGTACAGGGACTCCATGATGGCAGCTACCTGTTCCTTGGTCTTGCCCTCTGCATATACGACTTCCGGAAATCCCTGGCGAAGCTCACGGACATGGTCTACCGCCGCGAAACCCATTTCCTCCACAAAAAGTTTGCCCAGAGACGAAACCGCTTCCTCCTCGGCCACTTCTCCCGCTTTGTATTTTCTCAGAAACTCTGTTATGGTTGTGTTTGTCATAGAAATCTCCCTCCGTTCCACAGGTTTATATAGTTATTTAATAAACATATTGTATAAAGAGCGCTCTGTTTTGTCAACAAGGTTTCGAGCACACCCTGGCTCCAATTTTGCCGCACGAGAAAACCAGATGCTTTCTTTGTTGACACGCGAAGTGGCGAAATGATATGATATACGAGGGAGACGGGGTTCTGTTTCCCAGACTCAAAACGAGGCTTTTCGGCGGAAAGTCAATTTGAGTGTCTTTTTTGTGTTTGGGAACTGCATGTACGTGTGCAGTCCCTTCATTTTTTGGCAAGGGGGAAACCATCGAATGATTGAGCGTTATACGGGGCCTGAGATGGGGCATCTTTGGTCCATTGAAAACGAGTGGCAGACGATCCTGAACGTGGAACTGGCTGCCTGCGATGCCATGGCGGAACTTGGCGAGATTCCGAAGGAGGCGGCGGAGAATATCCGCGCCAAGGCCAAATTCGAGGTCAGCCGCATCCTTGAGATTGAGGCGGTGACCCACCATGACATCATCGCTTTTCTGACAAATGTTGCAGAGCATGTGGGGGATGATTCCAAGTACATCCACAAGGGGCTTACCTCCAGCGATGTGAAGGACACGGCCATCTGCATGATGATGCGGGATTCTGCGGATATCATCCTCGCAGACCTTCGGGCGTTCCGCGAGGTTCTCCGCCGCAGGGCTGCAGAATTCAAGCATACCCCTTGCATCGGGCGCACCCATGGCATCCATGCGGAGCCCATGACGTTCGGGCTCAAGCTGGCTCTTTGGAGTGCAGAAATTGAGCGGGACATTGAGCGGGTGGAGCATGCGAAGAAAATCGTTTCCGTGGGCAAGCTCTCCGGTGCTGTGGGCACCTATTCCAACATCGATCCGCGTATTGAGGAGCTCGTTTGCAAGAAACTGGGGCTTGTGCCCGTTCCCCTTGCCACCCAGGTCATTCAGCGGGACCGCCATGCGGAGTATATGACCACGCTGGCCATTGTTGCCAGCACATTGGAGAAGATCGCCACGGAGGTGAGGAATCTCCAGCGCACGGATATCCGCGAAGCGGAGGAATACTTCTCCCCGGGGCAGAAGGGTTCTTCTGCCATGCCCCACAAGCGAAATCCCATCAATTGCGAGCGCGTTTCCGGCATGGCCCGCCTCGTTCGGGGCAATGCCGTTGCCGCTATGGAGGACATCGCTCTCTGGCATGAGCGGGATATCTCCCATTCTTCTGTAGAGCGGGTGATTCTGCCCGACAGCACCATTAACGTGGACTATTGCACGAGAAAGCTTACGAACATCATCGACAAGCTTCTGGTTTATCCCGAGGCCATGCTTCACAATATGGAGCGCACGGGCGGCCTGATTTATAGCCAGCGGCTTCTCCTTGCCGTGGTAGGCAAGGGCGTCCTGCGGGAGGACGCCTACAAGTGGGTGCAGCGCAATGCCATGAAGCGCTGGATGGAGGGGGAAGATTTCCGGACAAATGTGGAGAAGGATCCGGATATCACGAAGTACCTCACCAAGGAAGAAATCGACGAATGCTTTGATTATCAATATTTCCTGCGCCATGTGGATAAAATCATGGAACGCTTTGGAATCTAAGGGGGAATCCTCATGTCAACCGTAGTAATTACAGGTACCCAGTGGGGGGATGAGGGCAAGGGGAAGATTGTTGACTACCTCGCCCAGCAGGCAGAAACCGTTGTGCGCTTTCAAGGGGGCAGCAATGCCGGACATACCGTGGCGGTCCATGGGGAGGAGTACAAGCTTCGACTGCTTCCCTCGGGGATTTTGTACAAGGGGACGCACAATATCATCGCCAATGGCGTTGTTGTGGATCCGGAGGTTATGCTCCAGGAAATGGATGCCATGGAAAAGCGGGGCATTGATGTTTCCGGGATCCGCCTTTCGGATCGGGCCCATGTGGTCATGCCCTATCATCGCCTGATGGATGGTATCGGGGATGAGGCCAGGGGCAAGGAGAAAATCGGCACCACAAAGAGGGGAATCGGTCCCTGTTATATGGACCGGGATGACCGCATCGGCATCCGCGTATGCGATCTCATGGACAAGGAGGAATTCGCCAGGAAGCTCAAGGCGAATCTTGCCCGGAAGAACCAAGAGCTGCAGGCGATATATCACCATGAGCCGCTGGAATACGAGGATGTTTTGGAGGAATACCTTGGCTATGCCGAGCGCATCCGCCCGTATGTTTGCGATACCATCACCCTCCTGAACGAGGAAATTGCCTCCGGCCGCAGGATTCTCTTCGAGGGTGCCCAGGCGACCATGCTGGATATTGACTATGGCACCTACCCCTACGTCACCGCGTCTCATCCGGTTTCCGGCGGCGTTGCCGTCGGCACGGGAGTGGCGCCGAAGAAGATCGACAAGGTGGTAGGCGTGGTGAAGGCTTACTGCACCCGTGTGGGGGAGGGCCCCTTCCCCACGGAGCAGCTGGGAGCCGTCGGTGATAAGATCCGTGAGGCGGGGCATGAGTACGGAACCGTAACAGGGCGCCCCCGCCGCACGGGCTGGCTGGATGCTTGTGTTGTCCGCTATGCAGGACTTCTCTCCGGAATAGATTACATGGCGATTACACGTCTGGATATCCTGGATGACTTCGATGAGATAAAGATGTGTACAGGTTATCGGTACAAGGGAGAGCTTCTGCCGGGCATGCCCGCCTCCCTCAAGGTTCTTGCCGAAGTGGAGCCGGTCTACGAGACCTTCCCCGGCTGGAAGACGGATACCAGTTGCATCCGCGACTACGATGCTCTGCCGGAGCAGGCGAAGAAGTATCTGGAGCGTCTGGCAGAGACAACCCATATTGCCATCGGCATTGTATCCGTGGGCCCGAACCGCGATCAGACCATCATTCTGGCGAAGGATATGTTTGCCTGAAGGTATTTTACGGAAAAGCGTTCCTCATGCAAAGAAGCACCCCATCCAATCCTCATGGATGGGGTGCTTCTTTGCATTTATCCCTGCTCCTCTGTCATGATGCTGCGGGTATTGCCATCCCAGTGGTAGCCCAGGATGGAAACGTAGTTCGCATTGAGGGGACGGAGAAGTTCGTAGATGTTGAGGCTGGGCACTACATCGTAGTCCCCCCAGATGGCCTGGGAATTCATGATGTAGTTGAAGCCCATCTGCTCCACGAGGCGGAACATGTCCCGCATGTTCTGTTCATCCACGCCGGCGAAGGCTTCATCCAGTGTGATGAGATGGGGGGCATCCTTTCCTGCATCGAGATAGCGGGAATAGGCGGCGGAGAAGAGGGGGACATACATGGCCATGGCCTTTTCTCCACCGCTGAAGCGGAAGAATGCCTTATCCGTGAGCTCCCGCCGCTGGATCTGTTCCCCTTTGTCATAGAAGAGGCGGAACTGGAACCACTGGCGGTAGTCGAGCTGATTCCTGACGGTTGCCTGAAAGGCTTCTGCGTCCTTTTCGAGGGATTCGGCCTCTTCCCGGGCGCGCTTGATGCGGGAAGAGAAGTGCAGCTCCAGTTTCTTCATGTCCTCGTCCTTCATGAGCTCAGGGTCTCCGTGAAGGAGTTCCACGAGTTCCGCCGTATCCAGTTCGTTGTCGTTGCTGCCCGTAATAGGGCGCCATTCGAGGCGGAACCGGAGGGCGCTGGAGGTTTCGCTCTTTGCCATGAGCTGATTCATCTTCTTGATCCAGTCCTCGGCGGAGTAGATTTTGTCGCTGATGGTGCGTCCGATGCTGTTCAGGATGATTTCCTGGTAGATCTTCTTGTCCTGCTCGGAGAGGAGGCTCTCCTGCTCTGCGAGATGGTTCTTCAGGGATTCCGCCTGTTCATAGGGGCTGAGGGGCTGGCCGCCTGTTTCGGTGATGGCCAGCTGACGGGAGGCATAGTCCTGAAGGGTTTGCCAACGGGGCAGGAAGAGCTCCTCATCATCGGGATGGATCTCGGGCGGGACACCGATGTCATCCACGGATTCCATCAGGGTGAACCTGTATTCCGCGATCTCGTCGCGATGCAGGGCATACTGCTTCTCCACGCCTTGGGCAAGGGTACGGAGGGTGACATTCTCCTTTTCCTTTTTCCTCCTCCAAGCCTGGGTGATTTCCCGCAGGGGCGTCTTTTCCCGGCCGGTGAAGCCGCGCTCCTGTTCCGCCGCCAGAAGCTCCTGCCATTTCTTGTGCAGTTCGAGAAAGACGGCTTTCCGTCGGGAACTGCGTTCCAATTCGCCGTCCAAAAATTCTTTTTCCCGCTCTGCCTGCCCAAGCTCTTTGGCAGTGCGCTGCATTTCCTCCGGCAGTCTGCCCAGAAGGGATGTGATCTCAGCGATGCGTCGTTCGATGGCGGAGGCATCCATTTCCGCAAGCTGGCGGGTGAGCGCTTCGATGGTCTTGTCGAGCCGGGCCATGGACATTTCCTTGTCCACCAGCTCTCCCTTCAGGTCGTCCGCTTCCCTGGCCGCATATTCGATTTCCTGCTCGTATTGGCGGAAGAGCTCTGCGGCATGGAGGTATTTTGTCTGCAGGATGGTCAAGCTGTTCCAATTCTCGCTGTACTCGTCAAGTGCCAGAAGAGCCTCCTCATAGGCGGCGGCAGAGAAGGGGATGGTGGTTTCGCCGCGCTGCTCCAGGATTTGTGCGCGCTCCACCCGAAGGGCAAGGGTGAGTTTCTTTTTTTTCTCGTCCTTTTCCTGCAGGCGTATTTGCTGGCGATCGATATCATTTGCCTTTGCTCTGGCCTCTTCATAGGCTTCGCGGACGTTCTCGCCTGAGGGAAATTTCCGACGTGCCAGATGAAGCTGGTCGCTTTCCTCCAAAAGACGCTCTTCCTCGGACTTTGCGGCATCGGCAGCCTCTTTGAGCGCTGCAAGCTCTGCTTCCTTGGCCGCGATTTGCCGGCGGCGGAAGTCTTCCCTTGCCTGTCTGCCGATGAAGAGGGCGCTTTCGCGTTCTGCGGCGCGGCCTGCGGTGTTGCCGAGACAGTAAGCGCCTTTGGCAATGTTTACGGAAATGCCTCCCGTGGCGGGATACAGGCTGTCATTCACGGCAATGCCCAGGAGGATTTCCTCGATGCGCTCCCTGAGAATGCCGCTGTCGCCGGGGACGGGTTCCAGATAGTCCAGAAGGGACTCTGAGAGCATGGCGGGTTCGCTGCTGAAAAGCACTGTGCCGCGCATTTCTTCCGGAAGGTTTGTAGAAGCTTCATTGCTTTCCAGGATGAGCGCGTTCAAGACTCCCGCATCCAGCAAGGCGGATTCCAGCCGTTCCCTCCTTTCCGGGGTGACCTGGGGCTTGAATTCCGTTGCCTCGTAAAAGGGAAGGAAGGGAATGCCCTTGCTTTCCAGTCCTTGCATGGCTTCCTGGTAGGCAGACGGCAATTCGGGTTCGGCCTCCCGGGTTTCCGTCAGGGCGCAAAGCTCCTCTTCCACGGTTTTGATTTTGCCGGAAAGCTCCCTGACCTTTGCACGGATGGCACCGATGGCGGAGTCCAGCTCCCTCTGGTGTGCGCTCGTCAAACCGTCGATTTCGTCCCGGACATCGTGCCAGTCATTCTCCTCATAGAGGCCGCGCAAGCTGCTGACCAGGCGGATTTCCTGTTCCTGCCCGAAGGGGAGGAGATCATCCCAGCCGGCTTTCCATTCGTAGAATGACTTGACAAGGGCTTCCCGCTCCTGCTCCAGAAGTTCCAGGAGTCGTCCGTGCTCGTAGCGGCAGCGATCCAGCAGGCGGCTTTCTTCCCCCAGTTCCTGTTCCAGTTGCTGGGCTTTTTGCGTTTCCTGCTCGTAGTGCCCACAGCTTTTTTGAAGAGCCTGCAGGTGCTTTCCGTGGGTTTGGCGTTTTTCTCTCCAAAGGCGGAAATACTCTTCCGCATTTTCATCGGACAGGGAAAAGCCATGCTGCAGAGCGGCATGCTCGGAAAAACCTGCCTGCTTTGCCAGTTCTTCCAGTTCTGACAGCAGGGAAGAAGCCTCGGCCTCAATGCCGGAAAGGCGCTGTTTTTCCGTGGACTGTTTTTCCTGCAGGGACAGTTCGCGGCGGCGTTTTTCGCGGAGCAGTTCTTCCTTGCGGTTGTAGTCGGCGCGTTCCTTTTCCAAGAGATCCAGGGCTTCCTGTCTTTTGGCGGCGGCCTTGTAGGCCTCGTGCTCCTTCAGGTTTTCCTGCTCCTGTCG
Organism: Selenomonadaceae bacterium UBA3796; assembly: GCA_002369175.1. Classification (GTDB taxonomy): domain Bacteria; phylum Bacillota; class Negativicutes; order Selenomonadales; family Selenomonadaceae; genus UBA3796. Next base: position 3,873 of record DFES01000121.1, on the reverse strand, counting down.
GAGTCCTGCGGCCTCAACGGTGAGTTCCTGCTGGCGGCTCCGGGCGGCTTCGATGGTGTGGAGGGCGGAGGTTTGGCGTTCCTTTTGCTCCGCTTCCTTGCGGGCGAGCTTGTCCAAGGCGTTTTTGCATTCTGCCGCCGCCAGAGCGCGCTCTGCCAGAACCCCCTCATTGTAGGCGGTATAGGCACGGCATATCCTTTCAAAGGCTCCCTGCTCGCGCTTCAACTGCTCGATGACGAGGCGGGTTTTTTCCATGTTCTCCAAGGTTTCGGCCAAGGGACGAAGGTCATCATCGGAGAGAGTGGGCAGTGAGGCGTTGAGGATCTCGTAGATGACACTGGGCTTGAAATCCCGGGAGAGTTTCGGACTTCGGAGCTGGATGAGAAGCTTCATGAGCTCCTCGTATTTCCCGATGTCCTCAAAACCGAAGACATACTGGTTGACCATTGCCATATATTCCCGCTGTTCCGTCGTCACGCGCCCATCCTGGCCAATGGCGTTTTCCAGTTCCCGCCTAGTCAGGGGAACTTTCTGCTGTGCATTTGTCTCCGGATTTTTGGTGAGCTTGTAGAGGAAGAAATCCTTGCCGATGCGGCGTCCGTTCTGCAGCAGGAAGCCCCAAAAATCCACTTTGGAGGTGCCGCGCCTGGCATGGAGTCCGATGCCCGTGGTTACATACTGGTCGCTGTCCTCCCGTTTGTATTCCAGGTACAAGTAGCCCGTGCGCTCACCGTAGTCGCTGATTTCCTTTTCCCCCAGGAGATAGTCGTCCATGGTACGGGACTTAGATCCGAAACTGTCCAGGCGATCCGCCCGCTTTACACCATCCAGAAGGACGGTTACGAGACTCTGCATGGTGACGGACTTCCCTGAGCCGTTGCTGCCCCTGAGGAGCAGCCTACCGCCGGAGAAATAGAATTCTGCTTCATCGTAGTACCAATAGTTTAAGATGCCGGCCCTGTGGGCTTGCCATCTGTTCTCAGTCATTCCTTATGCCTCCCGTGCTGCTTGTATTCCTGGTTTCGTTTTTTCTTTGGAATGTTTCTTATCCTGTTCTTCTCCGTTGTATTGTTCCGGATAGCATCCCTGGACGCGGAAGAGAGCGGGGAGAAGGCGGATCAGGCCGTCCTCTTCTGTTTGCGCCATGCCCCAGCTCTGCATTTCATCCAGCAGGGTCTCGGCGAGGCGTTTCGTGCTCATCTCCCTAAACTCTTTGGTCCAGCCATGCCGGGTGGCCGCTGCGAAGGTTTCCAGTCGGGACTGCCATTCGGCAGGGGTCATGGGCTGTCGCTCCTGCCAGTTCGGAAGGGTGCGGAGCCAGTGGGAGAGGTGGAGGATGACGTCATGGCTTCCTTTCAGCCGTACGGGGAAGATGTCGCGGAACCAGGTATTCCTTTCATGGGAGACGGCCATAACGGTATCCTGGTAAAGCTCCAGGTCAAGGTCAAACCACTCCTCTAAATCCGCGGCAATGCGCGAAGCCATGTTCCGCAGGTAGGTGAAATCCTGTTCCGTCTCTTCGGTGCGGTAGGATACCGGCGAGAGGAGAAGTTCCCGGTACACGCGGTTGCGGCGCTGGCGCGTGCCCATGGCCTCCTCGGAGATGTCGGTGACGAAATCCGCATCGCAGAGTTCCTGCAGGGAGTGGTAGGATGGAAGCTCCTTTGGGAAGGAACGAAGAAAGTATCTGGACATGGCCGTGACTTCGTAGAGGGCTTCTCCCGCAATGATGCCATCTGCCGTGAAGCCGGAACTTATGAAGTTTTCGCTGGCGTCATCCACGATTTTGAGAATGTTTTCCTCGGCGAGGAAATTCAGGATGCGGATGAGCGCTTTGCGCCAGTTGTAGGACTCCCATTTGAGCCTGAGGTCGGCATCCTCCTGGGGGTAGTAGGAAAGCAGAGCTTCTGCAAGATCGCCCAGCAGGAACTGTCCACCGGTTTCATATTCCTCCAAAAAGGCCATGACGCAGGCAAGGAGGGCATAGTCCTCCGGGGATTGCATGCTCTCGATGCCCATGAAGGGCTTGGGGGTGGCGGGAATTTTTTCCAGTTTGTAGAACCGCGCAGTGACCAAAAGGGACCAGTTGCATTTTTCGCGGAAAAAGGCGCGCAATTTCTTCTCGTTGCGCCGAATCAGGAGGTACTCCTCCGGCATATGGGAGCGCAGAATCCAACGGTTTTCCATCAGAAGCTGCGCTGCTTGGCGAAGCTCTTCTCTTTCTTCCATAATAAATCCATTCATCCTTTCCCGTCAGAGACTTGCAGTTTCATCGGCGGCATCTCGAAATTGCCGTCCTCGCATGTAAGGAGAATGCGGCGGGTGTCCTTCCTGTCCCACAGGAGGCGTATGACAGCACCCGTTTCCGTGCGGATGCTTTCCCGGTGGAGGGTGCGGGCAACCCAGCCCAGAAGTACCTGGCGGGCTTCCCGTGTGAGGAGGGGGAGGTTTGCGAAGTCGATGACGTGATCGGATACGAGACCTTCCAGCATATCGGCAAGCTGCTGCTGCTCCTCCAAATGCTGCTTTCGGGCGGCTTCCTTGGCCTCCTGCTGATCCCGGATCGGAACCTGTTTCGCGCGTTCCCGGTAGTTTGCGATACGGGGCTTTACCTCGATGGTTGTCGGGAGTTCCAGTTCGATGCGGCTGTTCTTGTCCTCTTTTTCCCGGGTTTCTCCATGAAAGTGGCGTCCTCCGGAGGGACCGAAAACAGCGGCGCTGAGTTTATCTGCCTCCTCCTTTTTCTCCGTCTGGGAAAACCACCGCGCCAGGAGCAGATAATCCGCTTTGCGGCTCTTGCTTGCCTGCCTCTGTTCGGCCAGACGCTGGGCAAATTTCGTAATACGGCGTATGGTTTCGATGGTTTCCTTGGAAAGGGAAGACAGCTCGCTGTCGCGGTAGCTTGTTCCTATGAACCATTCACGCATGACCGCAAAACGCTCGCGGAAATCCTCCAGATATGCTTCACGGCTTTTCTCCTCGCCGAGGCGGGGAATCGTCAGCTGGTAGTCGGCCAGGCGCTGGAAAAGGGCATGTTCCCTTTCCGGACTGCTGTTTTTGAAAAGGTGTTCCATTTTTTGGGCAGAGCGCTGGAGACCGATGATAAAGGTCTGCAAATATTGTGTGAATTTGTCTTTATAAAGGATGAAGGCGGTTGTCTGCATCCGCTCTTCCACCTTGGCGCTCTTGAGATGGGCGAGATAGTCGGAGGCATTCTGTACCAGGGTGCGGAAATAATGCTGGAGATCCTGCCAGGTTTGGTTGAGTTCCTCATCGGGCAAGGGGGACTGGGGAAAAAGGAATTCCCGCAGTGTCCGCAGAATGCGGTCAAACTGTGTCGTTTCCAGGGAGCCGCCGAATTCTTCACCGATGGATTTCAGCTTTTCCACCATGCGCTCAATTTCCACGGTGTAGGGGGTGCACTGATAGCGGAAGCGTTTCTTTTTGAAGTCGTCGATGGTTTTGGCGCGGCCGGTTTCCTGATGGGCTTGGAGATTCTTCCATGCGACGAGCTGGGTGAGATCCTGTTCCATCTGCTCGAAGGTATAGTTCTGGAAATGGGCATCCTTTTTCAGTTCATGATAGATGTCCTCCGGGTAGACATAGGTCTGCATGTGTTCATGTTTCTTGAAGCAGAATCGCACAATGGCGCGGTAGCGCCAGGTATTGTCGGCATTCAGGTAAGAGATTTCGGCAACGCGCCGAAAATCCATATCGTCCATAAGGGATAAAAGCCTCCTTTGTAGAAAGAATCCTTCTGTGCCTATGGTAAACAATAATCCATGGAAAGTCAATGAAGGAAGAAGAGGGCTTTTGGTGGCTGTGATTGAGTTTTCCTTGTCTTGATGATATACTAGTGTAAAACCTCGTTCA
>DFES01000054.1 GCA_002369175.1 Selenomonadaceae bacterium UBA3796 | reverse complement strand
GGATGACCTTGAAAAGAAGTTCCGGTACCGTCGTAGCTCCGACATAGTGGCAGAGACCAAAAAATATGGAAGCGCTCGTGAAGAGCAAGATACCGGGAACGAGTGCTTCAAAAGCCCTTGCCACACCGCTGGGAACGGAATCCGGCATCCGGATGGTAAGGTGGTGTTTCTCACAGTAGCAGAACAGGTAGCTGGTAAAGAAGGCGACGAGAATGGCGGTGATGACACCGTTGCTGCCCGCCCAGTTCTTGGGGATAACGCCTCCCACCGCTTCTCCGCTTTCAGTCACGACCTCTGGAGGCATCAGGATCAGGAAAGTGGACAGTGCCAAGATAGATGCCATACTTGCATCGCATCCCTCATTGGCAACATATTTATAAGTGATGGCCATGACCACGATGAGTGCAAGCACGCTGAACGTTGCCCCTGCCACCGCATTCAGCGGTGCTGTCCAGTCAGCGCCAAACAAGGACGCCATGAACTCCCCATACCCTGGGATCGGCAGGTTGGCAATCAGCAGGAACAAGGAACCGCCAATGGTGAACGGCGTTGTCATAATGAAACCATCTCTAAGAGCCACAACGCTCTTGATTTGAGCAAAATTTCCCATAAACTCAAGAAATTTGTCAAACAACTCTTGTTTTGTCATTTTCTCATACTCCCTTCTTTTCTGAAGAATTTCATTTCCTCATGCATGTGTTCCTGTCCTTAAGGTGTCTCTAATATACCATGAAGCAAACACCCCTTCAACGCTTCCGCCTCCGATTGAAACAGTGCTACATGGGAGGAAGGGAAAAACATCCTATTTTGTAGCAGTGTTACATGTTTCGTTCTCATTGCGCTTGTTTCAGCGTAAAAAATCCCCCGAAAGACCTTGCCTTGTCACAGCAAAATCCTTCGGGGATGAGAGAATGCTACAAACAATTCAATACTCCAGATGATGCTCCAGCCATTCCTCCCGGTGCCGGGCTTCCTCATAGCTCCCACGGGTCAACAGAACGCCGTAAAGCACATGCAGGAGATAGACGCCTCCCATGAGATAGATCCTGGGGCCAAGCTCCTCCATGCTATCCGAAGCAGCAGTCGTAAACGCCACATCCGACATTCTTGCCATAGAGGATTTGGGAGCGGCCGTGATGAGCACCATGGGAATGCCACGGATTTTCAGGCGATCCGCCAGGTTACGCAGATTATGGTTCTCTCCCGTACGGCTAAACAGGAGGGCTGCATGATCCAGAGGTGTACTGTAGCACTGAAGCATCTGCAGGGAAATGGAAGTATGCTCCGACACATGAAGTCCCGCCATGATGAAATTCTTCGCCGCCATATTCGCCAGCGTCTGATTATCCCCCATGGCATAGATGTCCACATGAGCGGCCTTCCGGAAGATATGCGCTGCCCGGTTCACATCATCCTGTTTCAACAGCGCATGGGTATCCTGCAGAGCCTCCACCCCCAGGCGCAGCACCTTGTCGATAATATCCGGTACGGTGTCCTTCGTACTGATGAAGCGATCCCGCTGGGTGCCGATGTTCTGCATCATCTCCGCCAGGAATTTCACCTTAAACTCCGAATAGCCCCGGAATCCCAATTTCTGACTGAAGCGCACGATGGCTGCCGAACTCGTATACGTGCGCGATGCAAGCTGACGCGTGGACAAATTCGTAAGTTCACGAAAGTGAGCCATCAAATAATCCGCAATCACCTTTTCCGTATCAGAAAATCCATTCTGCTCCCGCAGCTTCCTCACCAGACTCATCACGCCTCACCCTTTCCCGATTTCTTCACGATATAGTTTTCTTCCCAAGAACACAACATCCTTCCCAAAAAGGAAAGGCAGCAAAGCTTTACTGCCCCGCCAGCATTTTTTCGATGGCCTGTGCCACCCCGGCGTGATTGTTGTCCTCTGTAACAGCAGAGGCGATTTCCTTCAGCTCCGGGATGGCATTGCCCATGGCAACGGAATTCTCAGGGAATGCGCGAAACATGGAAAGATCATTGTCCCCATCCCCCAGAACCATAACCTCGGAAGGGAGAATGCCAAGTTCCTTTATGTACGCCGCCAAAGCCGCCCCTTTCGTAGCCCGCTGATCATTGATCTCGATATTCGTAACGAAACTGGAAGTGACGGCAATGCCCGGAATCGATGCCAGTTCCTCCCTCAAAAGAGCCATCTCCGATGGTGTATCGCCGAAGGTGATGAATTTCGCCAGTTGGATGCCGGACTCCCAAAAAGCCTCCATATCCTCAATGTACTGCATGCGGCGAAAATGGCCGTCATGGGCGGCGTTCCACAGACTGCGGAAACCGGGGAGAACGGTTTTCTGCCTGGCGGCAAAGCGGCGCAGCATCCCCTTGAGTGTCTTGCGGCGGGAATCCGCGCTGAAATGGCCCCGATCGGTATAAAACTCCACGGTAAATTTCGGATGACGGAGCAAAACAGCGTAGACCTCCTTGGCAATCGGCTTGGGAATGTAAATCCCCAGGCGGCAGATGCCCTCATCATCGTAATATTCTGCTCCATTCATAGTGAGATACTCGCACCTTAGCCCATAAGGCGTGAGAAAATCCCGCACATCGCTGAATATCCTGCCTGTGGCGATAACGAAGCGAACGCCATTTTCCTGAGCGGCCATGATGGCGGCCGCCGTCCGCGAATCGATGATGCGATCCCTGTTCAGGAGTGTGCCGTCCATATCAGCAGCAATGAGTTTTATCACACAAAATCCCCTTTCCATCTAAAGACACGCAAACGCACGAAACATGCTTTCATCCTTTTTCATCATGATACCACAAACACTTCCTTTGGTATACTAGAAACCGTTCGTATTTACCAAGCGAAGTGCAGGGAAATATGAACGGCTTCTGCATATACCGCGGACGATTTGAATCCCCGCAGGGGGACTAGCTTTCACGGCGCAATTGCGTTATAATGTTATCATTAGATTGTTTATATGAAATTTGCAGAATTCCTACAAAATTCATCCTCGGAGGGATATTGCCATGAGAAGAATTTTGGTCAGCGGAACAGCAATGCTTTTTGCACTGTCTTCCTATCTCCTTCTGCCGTGGGAGGTACAAGAGGGTGGCATGCAACGGGCAGAGGCATCGGCAAAATTGCGGGTGGCAGACCGCGAGCTGAAGAAAAACAAGGAGCCCATTGTGACAGATATCTATGAGCGGGCGCATCATATCATCTGGCACGGGGACAAGGCCTATGATGACCGAGTGCGCATTGCTGTCGTCATCAACGGAGATGAGAACATCATCGTGGAGGACAGGGTCAAGAACCAGATTTACAGCCAGCTCCGGAAGAAGTTCCCACGGGAGGATTTTGCCGTTATGAAGGGAACGGATGTCAATACGAAGTTGCTGCAGTATGCGGAAGATATGTACTACGCTGAACGCGGAACGGCAACCGTCGGGTATTCAGGAAAGCCAACGCACTCACTGGACACCGGACTTGTATCGAGTGTTACGCACGGGGTTGGGGATTTCCTGTTCGGCTCCCAAGACGCGGGTGCCCGGACACCAAATGAGGGCTATACCAAATCGGACAGGCTGGATGTGGATGGGGTTCCTGTCGGAATGCGTCCCCGTGGCATTGCGGATTTGCGCCGCGAGGATTTTGTGAGGGCCGGCAAGGATTTAGGATACGATTACCTCTTTATTGTCACACTGACCAATGGGGAAGCGGAGAACGACAAACATAATTTTATCGTTTGGAACAGTATCACAAACCGCAAAAACATCTGGTTGCGGGTGCGTTTCGTAGACGTGGAGAATGATTCCTACGTTTATCGCAACGATTTGGTCGCGCAGGGCAAGGCACACAATGGGAAATTCAACGGAAAGATATTCGAGCGTTCCGTTGCCAACGCCATGCAGGAAGCCATGGATGATATTGCCATCGATTATTGAGGGAATGGGAACGATTCGTGATGAGAAAAATATTCTTTTTTTTGATACTGGGAGCCTTCCTCCTGCTCCCGCAGGTTTCCTGGGCGGCGGAGGAGATCGAGGAGGTCCAGGAAATCGAGGAGATAAGGTGGACAGAGGACGGTATCATCGATAAGAGCCGGGCCGACGACTGGTTCACATCGCAGCCTTACTACACGGACAGGGCTTCGCGACGGAACGGGGGCAAGGACGCGGCACAGCGGTATCTGTGGTTCTACGAGGACGACATTCTCATCTACTACCTGGACACCCAGAGCATCCGTTGGATCAACATCCCCTACTCCTCCAGCGAATACATCCTCGACGTGTGGATAAGGATGGAGCCCATTGCGAATACATCGGAATACAG
>DFES01000089.1 GCA_002369175.1 Selenomonadaceae bacterium UBA3796 | reverse complement strand
TGTGCATCGGCACAGGAATAAAAAATTTTTTTGTGCTATGCTGAAAGTAGAAAGTCAATCCCCCTCCTCTCATGCCGTGGCGTCCTTCGTCTTCGCATCGTCAGACTGTACCAGATAAGCCAAAGCCTGCACAACGCTTTCCACCTTCAGCCTTCTCACATCATTGAGCTTCGGCCACATCTCCTCCAATAGGAGGACGGCCTCGGGCTTCTTCTCCTGCTTGTCGGTCTTTTTCATGTTCTCACCTTCTTTCTATTGCACCTGCAATAATTATATATTGCATTTGCTATTTATGTCAAGACTTATTTTATTGCATTTGCAATATTTTTATGGTATGATACAGAAAAGGAGTGATCGTAATGACAATAGGAGAACGCATAAAAAAAATGCGTAAGGAATTAAACCTTACGCAACAAGGATTTGCAGAACGTATGAACTTAAAGCAAAACACCATTACAAGAATCGAAACGGGAAGTACTTCCCCTTCTCCTGCCGTCATCTCTCTCATCTGCCGTACCTTCCGCGTCAGGGAGGAATGGCTGCGGGAAGGGATAGAACCCATGTTCCGAAAGCCATCCGGCAATGCCGAGCAGGTGAGGGAATGGCTGGATGGCATCTTCGAGAAAGGAAGCAAATTCGAGCAGAGCTTCGTGACAGCCATGTCCCATTTCACAGACAAGGAATGGGGTATTCTGGAACGCTTCCTCATAGACCTCAAAGCAGAACAAGAAGCCGAAGATGCCGCCGAGAAGGCAAGGCGCACCTCCGCCGGCTTCACCGCAGAGGAGATGGCCGTCTATGAGAAGGTCAAGGCCGCCATAGAGCAGGAGGCGTTCGATGCCGAAACCGCTGCCCTCCATGCGGAGCTGAACCGCCAGCGCGAGGCAGAGAAAAGGGCGGCATCAGCCTCCTCTGCTGAAAGCTCCGACACGGCATCCCTTATCGGTAGGAGGGGAACAGCTTGACAGCATCAAAAAGGTGAAGCTAGGCAAGTTACAGGCAAGTTGTCAAGCCCTTATGCGGCAAGGGGTTTCGCATCAAGAAGGTGAAGCTAGGCAAGTTACAGGCAAATGAAAAAGCCGCCCCCGGAGGGGCGGCAGAAAATATAATTCTTGACAAAGGAGCCTGTTTTAGATATCATTTTAGTACCTATTACAATTAGGTAACGTAATAAGCTAAACAGGCCCTTGGCATTACGCTCTCTTACAATACTAGAGCAGCGGAACCCCTGGGCCTCTTTTATTTGCAACAAGGAGAATCATCATGATCAGGACAGCCATTCTCGTAGACGGTGGCTTTTATCGTAAACGTGCCAAACATCAATGGGGTGTAAAAACAGCCGAGGAACGTGCTAGTGAACTCAATGCCTACTGTATGGCACACATAAAGAAAAAGGATGGCCAACAAGAAAGACAGTTATACAGAATATTTTACTATGAGTGTGCCCCCTCTAAGCGTAGCGTATACCATCCACTGACACAACAAAATGTAGAACTGGACAAGTCTGATACATATACGTGGACTTTGGCCTTCCTGGAGGAAATGAAGCGCCGCAGGAAATTTGCCATTCGCTTGGGGGTGCTGGCAGACAAGCCTAACTACAACCTTAAACCGACAGTCACCAAAGATTTGCTAAATGGCAAGCGAACCCTTGATACATTGACAGAGCGCGACTTCGAGTTCCACGCCACACAAAAAGGCGTTGATATGCGGATTGGAATAGACATTGCTTCCCTGGCGTACAAAAGGCAAGTAAACCAGATTATCCTGATAGCCGGAGATAGCGATTTTGTTCCGGCAGCCAAACTGGCCAGACGCGAAGGCATCGATTTCATTCTTGATCCCATGGGGGCAGACATCAAGGATGACCTATTTGAACACATAGATGGACTCGAAACCCCATGGAAACATTCCCATGCCTGCCGCGCCGATCTGGAGGCCGAGGAAAAGGCGGAGGCAAGGTCGTCAGCCTCACAGACTACCGAAAAAGACATCGCCTAAAATGAAAAAGCCGCCCCCGGAGGGGCGGCAATAACAGAAAGGAGTGACAGCAATGACCAACGAACTTGAAACCATCAACGAAAACTTGTTCGAGAGCATCAAGCATATAAATGAGTACGGGCAGGAATACTGGGAGGCCAGGGAGCTTATGCCCGTCCTTGAGTACAAGCAATGGCGGCGCTTTTCCGAGGCAATCGACAAGGCGAAGAAAGCCTGTGAAGCCAGTGATAACAACGTTTCAGACCATTTTGCCAACGTCGGCAAAATGGTCACCCTTGGCAGTGGCGCAGAGCGCGAAGTCGATGACTTCCACCTCTCCCGCTATGCCTGCTACCTTATTGCCATGAACGGCGACCCTCGCAAAAAGGCCATCGCCCTAGCGCAGACATATTTCGCCGTCAAGACCCGCCAGCAGGAACTCATAGAAAACTACGAATCCCTTACCGATGAGCAGAAGCGCTTGGCCATCCGGCAGGAGATGAAGAAACACAACAAAAGCCTCTACGCTGCAGCACAAGGAGCAGGAGTCCAGACAGGACTTGATTATGCCATTTTCACTGACTACGGTTATATGGGGCTATATGGTGGGCTGAAGCAAAAGGATATCCATGCTAAGAAGGGCCTCAAGAAAAGCCAGCATATCCTTGACCACATGGGCTATGAAGAACTGGCTGCCAACCTTTTCCGTGCCACCCAGACAGAAGCCAAACTCCGCAGGGATCACATCCAAGGAAAAGAAAAGGCCAATCAAACCCACTACGCCGTAGGCCGCAAAGTCCGCCAGACCATCAAGGAACTGGGCGGCACCATGCCCGAAGACCTCCCTACCCCAGAAAAGAGCATCAAGCAGATTGAGCGTGAACAGGCAAAGAAACTGAAGTACTCAGAGAACTAAAAATAAGCCGCCCCCGGAGGGACGGCCTGATGTCAGTACACAGATTCTATTTTCTCCACCACAAGCTTTTCTACCCATTTCGGGGGCATCCTGCGGCCAGCATTCCATTCCTGGACAGTCCTATAGGGAGCGCCAAGGAGATCTGCCAGCTGCTTGATATTCAGGTTCGCTTTTTTCCGTGCATATCTGATAGGATTGTTCTCACGATCGTAGATTTCCTGATACGCCACAGTATCCGCAAGGATAAGGTTGACAAAGCCGCCCTCCGGTGCTTTGACCTTTTCGATAGGTGTAGGTGCAGGGATTTTTTCAGGATCTTCATCAAAGAGCATAAGGTTCAGCGCATCAGCTGCGTTTTCTACAGCTTCCTCCATACTATCACCATCCGTGAAGACATTCGACAAGTCCGGGAAGCTAACAAGATAGCCCCCCTCTTCTGCTGGAGTAAATACCGCCGGGAAAAGATACTTAGCCATTTCTTCTTCCTCCAATCTATAAGTTGTGCATCAAGGGGCTTTCGCCCCTCGCTTCACTTGATTCCTGCCTGTTTGAGAATTGCTTCTACCGTTCCCTTTTTCATATCCTTGGAGTGTCTCCACAATGGAAAGGTTTCGCCGTTTATGGGACTGTACACTCTATCATGATTCGAACCATGCCCCACTATTTTGCAACCATGCTCTTTCAGTAGCTTCAGCAATTCCGACCTCTTCATTTCCTCACCTCCTAGTCATATCATAAACCTTTTGCGTGTATTTGTCAACAACGAATATACAATGAGTGTATTTTCTAAATGAAAAAGCCGCCCCCGAAGGGACGGAAACTGCAGCAAATCCATCCGCAGGCGCGGAAAATCATGATACTCCCCTGACATCGGATCCGGACTGCACTCCGGATCGGCCATGTCTTTGCCAACAAGCCACGGTTTGCCTCTTTGCCAAAGGAGGCAGCACAATGAAAAAAAAGATTATACGCACCCGCAAGCGCGGGAACAAATGGTACTATGCTTTCGATGCCGGGAAAGCAAACGGCAGGCGGAAGATGGTAGAGAAAGGGGGATTCGCCACAGAAGAGGAAGCAATGCAGGCCGGGATGGATGCCTATGTGTCCTGGAAGCACGGGGATATCGGAATTGTGTCCGAGCGCACTACCACTGAGGACTTCCTGTGCACATGGCTGGAAAATGTCATCAAGCCGAACTCCACGCTCAACACATACCTGAGCTACAAAGGAGCGATCAACGGAATCTGCAAGGCGATGGGAGGGATTGAGCTGCAGGCGCTTCGTCCGCGCAACATCGATGAATGGATGCACGGAATGGCCGCAGACGGAAAGTCACGCGCCACCATATCCCACAGCCGAAAGGTCCTGTCCTCGGCCATGAAGTATGCTGTCTATCCTGGAGAGCTCATCCAGTCAAACCCCTGCACGGCGGTCCGCATCCCAAGAGGAGCGCCAAAGCATGTGACCAAGCGCACTGTGATTTCGCGGGAACAAATCAATGCCATGCTTGCAAAATTCCCGCCAGGGCACAAGTACCGCATTCCCATCCTGCTTGCCTACCATACGGGCATGAGGGTCGGCGAGGTGCTTGGTCTTGAATGGGGCGATATCAGCCTGGATGCTTCCTCTATCACGGTCAGGCAGCAGATACAGGTGGACGCATCGAAGGGCAATGCATTGTATTTCGCGCATCCCAAAACGGAATCGAGCGTCCGCGCCCTATATTTCGATGACCTGCTGCTGGAAGAGCTAAGGCGCTGGAAATCCGAACAGTCAGCCAAGCGAATAGAGATGGGGGCCGCCTACCAGAATGTTTATGAGGGGGATGGCCGCCTGGCACTGACCTTGCCGCAATCCGAGCCAGCCCCGAAAGGGACCATCTTGAAGCGCCTTGTCTGCACGGACAGATATGGAATGCCCGTCAGGTATGCGTCGTTTGAGCACGCCCTGCGGTGCTTCGGCGTCAATTCGCACAGCCTGCGGCATACGCACACCACGGAACTTGCAGAAGGCGGGGCCAGCCCCATCGACATTGCCTCTCGCCTTGGGCATTCCGATGCAAACATGGTGAACTCCGTATATGCCCATGACACCGAGAAGATGAAGCGCGAAACCGTCCGCATCATGGAGAAAATATGCTCCCGGAAAGGGTAGCGGCCTCATTTGTTGGCAAAATGTTGGCAAATCCTATTTTCACGGACAAAGAGCCCTTGTCCTATGCGGCTTGTGGGCATCACTTAAGATTCCTTCAAGTTATTGTTAAGATGAAGAAAAAATAATGCCGCACAGAAATCCCCTTGATTTCCATGCGGCTCTTATTTTTTCATTTCCACATCAGTAGCATTCCACAGCTACGATGTCGCCATACTGAAGATACTGGCTGGCATCCACCGGGTTCCCCTCCAGGACGGCAGCCTTTGCAGTCTCAAGATTTGCCTCATCCACCTTGACATGACCGACTTCGATCTCTCCCTGAATCTTTGCCCAAAGAGCCTTGCGGGAATTCTTCATGTCGCGGTACACAGCATTGTTATACGAAATATTCTTGGTCTCCGGTGATTTCTCCTCATTGCAGTTGAAGAAAATATAGGCCTCTGCTTTTTTTGCAGGCGCAGCAGGCCTCTTCGGCGCTACCTTTATTGTTGTAGATGGTCTAGGCATAAAAATCCCCTTTCAATAACAAAAGATAATTGTATGATAACCTTTCATATTATAACGCAAATAACACAAATGTTCAAGTTTTGTAAAAAAAGCAAACAAGAAAATAAGGCATTGTCCCTGACAATGCCTTGAACATCCCAGTTTCAAGCAACCGATCTTGCATTCCGAAGGGGAGTTATACTATCCAACCACTCGCCTACAGCCGCACGCTCACTGCGCGCCGCTATGATTCCCGCATACTCCTTGAAACTCTTGCTGCCGCACAGCTTCGCGGCTCTGGAAAATTGGTGGATCCTCGCCGGAATGAGAATTCCGCTCTGCCACTGAGAATAAATCTTTTGTTTCATGCAACCACTCCCTGCTTTCACAACTGACATTACCAACGCCCTCCACAGCATCGCATGCCAGCTGCTTCATGATGTCGTGTCCTTGACAGGAAACCGGATAAATCCTCGGAGCCAAACCCTTGGATTATCTGTATTATATCACGGGTCTTGGCGTTGGTCAAGAAGAATTCCCTATATTTTTTCGAATATTTATGCGAATGACAAATATTCGGCAGCCAGCTTTTTGAACAGGGGAAGAGCTCGCTCAATCGTTTCCGTCTTGATGCAATACGCCACGCGGAAATACCCCGGACAGCCGAAATCAGTGCCGGGAACCAATAACAGGTCGTACTTTTTCGCCCGCTCGCAAAATGCGTAATCATCCGCTTCCAATGCCTTGGGAAAGAGATAAAAGGCTCCCTGGGGCTTCACACAGGTGAAGCCGGCGGCAATCAACCCCTGGTAGAGCATCTGCCCGTTCTTCACATAGGTGCTGATATCCGACGGCTTTCCCGCACAGCGGCCAACAACGAGCTGCCACAAAGAAGGCGCATTGACATGGGTCAGCACACGGGCTGCTCCGGCTACGGCTCCGTATACCTTTCCGAAATCAGAAACTTCATCAGGAACTACGATATAGCCAATGCGTTCACCCGGCAGGGAAAAGGACTTGCTGTAAGAATAGCACACCAGCGTATTCGCATAATATTTCGTCACATAGGGCACAGGATAGCCATCAAAGGCAATCTCCCGGTAAGGCTCATCGGAAATGATGAAAATGGGATGCCCATACTCCTTTTCTTTCAACGCGAGAAGCTCCGTCAGCCTCTCGATGGTCGCTTCCGAATAGATTGCTCCGCTGGGATTGTTCGGAGAGTTGACAATAACAGCCTTTGTCCGAGGCGTCAGGCACTTCTCGAAAGCGGCGAAATCAATCTGGAAATCCTCCGGCTGCGCCGGAACGACCACCAATTTCCCTCCTACCGACTCCACAAAGCAACGATATTCCGGAAAGAAAGGGGCAAAAGCGATGAACTCATCCCCCTCTTCGCAAAGAGCCTTGAAGGAAATGGTCAGAGCTGCGGCAGCTCCAGCCGTGAGGAAAAGATTTTTTCCGGCAAAGTTCGTGCCAAAGCGCTCATTGATGCTTTTCGCCAGGATTTCACGGACTTCCGGATTGCCCGGAGCTATCGTATAGCCATGAACCGCGCTGGGCTCCATATCTGCCAGAATATCCATCGCCGCCTGCCTGACAAATTCCGGCGTAGGGACGTTCGGATTGCCGAGGCTGAAATCAAAGATATTCTCTTCCCCGACCTCAGCGGCTCTCTTGCGCCCGAATTCAAAAATCGTACGAATCGTGGATTTCTTCGTACCCAGTTCATACATCTTTTCCGAAACCATTCCATCAAGCTCCTTCCATTGGACTCTTCACTTTTCGCAAAAATATTTCATGCTTGTCTTTTTCCATTCCTTTTTTGAGTAGAGCATGGCACGATGGGAAAGTCCCTGCGCCCTTCCCAGCATATCAGCGATCTGCTCGCATTCCTGGCGGCTATGGGCATGGATCATCGTGTAGAGGTTGTACGGCCAATCGGGAGCCGTCGTGCGCTCATAGCAATGGGAAACCGACGGATGAGCACTCATGAGCATCGCTGCCTGTTCCAGCTGTTCCTCCGGAACTTCCCATGCACACAGAACATTCGCGGAAAAGCCGACTTCTCTGTGACGGAGAACTGCCCCCATCTTCCGAATACATTTCTCCTCCGCAAGATTTCTCACCTTCTCCAGAAAGACTTCCTCCGAAACTCCCACCCGGGCAGCAAGAACCTTGTAAGGCTCCTCCACCAGTGGAAAATCTTCCTGCAATACTCGGACAATCTCCTTGTCCAACTCGCTGAGATCCTTCATTTCCACTGACAATTCACCTACCTCAGCCTAAACTGAACATTGATCTTGTATTTCTTCTTCGCCTTTAGATTCAACATGTCGTCCACTCCGGGAAGAGCGCGGATCTCATCGAGAACCTGCTGTTCATGAGACTGGTCGGGGGAAAGCAGGGTAAACCAGAGGTTATACCGACCCTCCCGTTCATAATTATGGGTTGCGCCGGGATACAGGTTGATTGCCTCTGCCACAGGCTTCAAGCACTCCGGACTCACCCGAAGTGCCACCAGGGTTCCCCGGTAGCCCAGACGATTCGAGTCAAAAAAGGTTCCGATACGGCGGAGGTAACCCTCCTGCTTCAACGCGCTGAGTCTTTTGAGAACAGTGCCCTCATCCGTGCCCAACTCCTCGGCCAGGGCAGCAAAGGGATGTCTGCAGAGGGGGAGGTGTCCCTGCAGAAGGTTCAATAGAGCCTTATCGAAAGTTGAGAGCTCTGTCAATTTCTCCATCTCCTATCACTGAATACAAAGACTGTAAATCATGAATGCTGTTCACTTTTCTACTTTATTGTATCAAACTATCTGCGATAACGTCAAGCAAATCTGAACGGCCTTCATTTTTCAGTGAAGAATAGGGAAGAACGGAAAGCTCATCTATCCCCAACCTCTTTCTTATCCTATTTGCATTTGTCTGCCAGACATTTCTCCCCACTTTATCCGCTTTCGTCCCCACCACCAGTACAGGAATCTCCTGGCGAAGGAACCACTGGAACATTTCCACGTCCGATGCCATCGGCTCATGGCGCAGATCTATGAGCTGGCATACGAATTGAAGATTCGCCGATTCCAGGAAATATGCCTCAATGAATTTTGACCAAATCCTTCGCTGCTCTTTTCCTGTCTTTGCATAACCATATCCGGGAAGATCCACAAGATAAAGGGATTTTCTCTCAGT
>DFES01000041.1 GCA_002369175.1 Selenomonadaceae bacterium UBA3796 | reverse complement strand
GTCCGCTCCCAAAGTTTTGCCGTCCTGTTGCTTTGCCGAGAGATACTCGCTGGGCTGGGGCATCTCCTCACCGTAGAGGTCGGCGGCATTGGTGAGTTCCGCACCGTTCAGTTCCGTCATGGGAAACTCCATCACGGCAGCCCCTCGGCCATTGGCAATCTTGTCTGCCAATGCGTCTGGCTTATCCCCGGCGCGGACACGCCGTCCACCTCGATTTGTTCCGTCTTTCGCCACATTTTCACCTCCCCGTGGTTAATACCCTGTTTGAACCGCCTTTTTTGTGCGCGTGAGCCCGTGCCGGTCCGATAGGGGAGGGGGCGTAGAGATTTAACCCGCCCCTCCCTTCATGCTATTAGTGTTGCGTTTGTTTCACTTTTGCGTTACAATATCCTAAAAGGAGGGATCATCATGCCTAAGACCGCAAACATTAATCTTCGGATTGAGCCGGATATTAAAGCCCAAGCTGAGGCTGTATTTTCCAGCCTTGGTATTTCGGTCACAGATGCAATCAATGTCTTTCTCCATGCCTCCATTATGGAAGGTGGTTTTCCTTTCCAACCGAAGCAACCGAGATACAACCGTGAAACTCTCATGGCCATGCAGGAGGCAAGAGACATCATGGCAGGAAAAGTTGAAGCAAAACGATATGGTTCACTTAATGCCCTGTTAGCAGACATGGATGCGGAGGATGCCCATGCTTGATTTAGTGACTACCACACAGTTTCGCAAGGACTTAAAACGCATCCGTAAACGGGGATATGACTTATCCAAATTGGATGATGTCCTGCAAACTCTTCTCTTGGAAAAGCCACTCCACGAAAAGCATCGTGACCATGACCTGACCGGAGATTATAAAGGCTTTCGTGAATGTCATATTGAACCCGACTGGTTGCTCGTCTATGCTGTAGACAAAGGAAAACTTATCCTGACAGCCTCGCGCACGGGAACACACTCCGATTTATTTTGACGGCTTATCATCAGCCGTCTTTTTTCTTTTGTGGATTTTCTCGTGACAACTGATGCACAGCGACATCAAATTGCTCTCGTCATTCGTCCCACCTTCCGCCAGTGGCTTTCGATGGTGTACCAGCACTGCCATTGTCGCTTTTCCCACGCCAAGGCAAGCCTCGCACAGCGGATGATTGCCGCTGTAGCGGTCACGGATTTTCTTCCATGAATTTCCGTACCGATCGTGCTGATTGTAGCCACGGGCAAAATGCTCGTAATGCCTCTGCATCAGGCTGCGGTGTTTCTCACAATAGCCCGTCTTGCTGTCGGTCAGGTTGGGACAGCCACCGTAGCGGCAGGGGCGTTTCGGTTTGGTCGGCATGGGATTTCACCTCTTTTGGGGCATGAAAAAACCTCCGCAGGGATTGCTCCCGTTGGAGGTGTGTCCGTTCTATCCATTTTGGTCGAGTATATCATATCATAGTCAAGCCTATGAACGGAAGATGAACTTTAGTGAACATCCGTGTCCTTCGGCAGAAATTTTTCGATAAGCTCCAGACCTTTCGCATGGAGCTTATGCACCCAACGGACGCTGACATTCATGTCTCTTGCGATGTCTTCCCATGACTTGAAGTTGATGTACCGTTGCTCCAGGAGCAGGCGGCAACCGACATCCTCGACCTGCCAGATGGCATTCATGATTTCGATTTTCAAATCCACCAAGCGGTCAATGCTCTCATCAATCTCTGTCTCGGTATCCATGAGCCGTGTAACGGCTTCTTCCATTTTGTGGTTATCATGGCTGGCATTTTTCGGCATATCGGACAACACCTGGGTGATGTGGGTTGTCATATCCCGAAGACGGGATGCCTGGGTGAGCTTGCCGTTGATACGCTGATCAATGTTCCATGCTTGATTGAGATACTCCTTTGCTGTCATACATGTTTTGCCTCCAATCGTTCTATCAGATAATCGGGATTGGCATCGCTGATGTTGGCAAAGAGGCGGGAGCGAAAGAATTTCCGTATCTGTCGCCGCTCGGCAGCTCCGTTCTTCTTTATCAACGATGCCCGGTAGTCTTTTGCTGCTTGAAGGATTATGGCGTTCGCCAGTGCCTCGTAAGGATTCATTGCTGTCCAACCTCCGCTTTGACTGCCTCGATGAGTGCCGCTTGGATTTTATCCTTCTGCTTCAAGGCATTCAGGATTCGGCGGTCGATAGTTCCTTGGGTGATGATGTGTTGTACCACCACTGTTTCAGAGGTCTGCCCTTGACGATAGAGCCTTGCCACGGTCTGTTGGTAAAGTTCCAAGCTCCACGTGATACCGAACCATACCAAGGTGGAGCCGCCACTCTGAAGGTTCAGCCCATGTCCCGACGAAGCGGGATGGATAAGAGCCACAGGGATTTCACCCTTGTTCCATCGGCTGATGGCGGCATCGGTGTCAAGTTTCATGCAGGGGACTTTGAGAGATTTGAGTCGCTGCTCGATTCGCTCTGCATCGTGCTTGAACCAGTAAGCCACAAGGAGCGGCTTGCCGTTCATGCTCTCGATGATGTCCTCCAAAGCGTCCAGCTTGCGGTCATGTATGTGAAGGACACCTCCGCCATCGGTATAGACCGCGCCGTTTGCCATCTGGCAGAGTTTCCCGGACAGGACTCCCGCATTTGCCGCCGTCACTTCCTCGTCCTTCATTTGGATCGTCAGTTGGTCGCACATCTCGGAATAAATCTCCTGTTCGGCTTTATCCATCTTGACGGTGTATTCGCTTTCGATGAGTTCCGGCATAGGGAGATGGTCGGTTGCTTTCATGGAGATGGTGATGTCGGAGATTTTCTCGTAAATCTGCTCCTCGGCTCCTGGCTGGGGAACATATGAGAATACCACTTGACCATTCTTTTTCTCCGGCATGAAGTAAGCCTCCCGGTATCTCGTGATGTATCTCCTTAATCGCTGTCCCATGTCCAGTACTTTGAATTCGGCGAATAAATCCATCAGTCCGTTGCCGGAGGGTGTCCCCGTAAGACCGATGGCTCTCTTGGCAAGGGGACGAATCTTCATCAGAGCCTTGAACCGCTTGCTGCTCCAGCTTTTGAAGGAGGACAGTTCATCAATGACGATGGTGTCGTAGGTGAAGTCGTTTTTTTCCACGAGCCACGCCACATTCTCACGGTTGATGAGATAGACGGATGCTGGCTCATTGAGAGCCGCCAGTCGCTCCTTCTCCGTGCCAATGGCTACGGAATAGCGGATGTTCTTCAAATGCTCCCATTTGGCAATCTCCTGTGGCCATGTGAACCGAGCCACTCTGAGGGGCGCGATGACCAGCACACGGGAAATCTCAAAGCTGTCAAAGAGCAGGTCGTTTAAGGCTGTCAGTGTTATAACGGTTTTTCCCAAGCCCATATCCAAGAGGACAGCGGCGGTTTCATGGCTTTCGATAAATTTGATGGCATACTGCTGATAATCATGAGGTATGAACTTCATAGGGCATCACCTCCTAACGGTCAGCCCCCAATCGAGGGGACTGACATTCAAAACGCTTATTTGAAAACCTCTTGCAACACATCCACATGGTATGTGTTGACCATGCCGTATTCGGCATCGTATTCCTTGCCGATGTGGTAGCCCTGCTTGCGGGACATCGCCGAGGCTTTGCGTCCAAGACTGGCGGTAATCTCTCGGCTTACGCCACGGATGCCCATCAGATTGGCATAGCCGATGATGGTGTAGTGGTTCTGGTCGATGGTCATCTGCTTGGACTCCACATCAAGGAGCCGTTCATCTACTTTGTCGAGGCGGACATTGGCGGCTTTGATAGCCCTGGACTGTTCCACCAAACACTGTGCGCTGTAAAGCAGAAATTCCTCTGGCGTCATGCCCTTGGTGGGGTTGAAGTAGCTTTCCTCCAGTTCGTCAAACACATCCCCTGCCCGGTCAGTCCCCAGCATCTTGCTGTGGCGGGCTGCTCCCTGTTTCGTCCAAAGAATCAGCGACGGTGCGCGGCTCCCGACAACTGACTCGATATTTTCGAGTGAGTCCTTGAAAGCCTTGAGATCAGCACCTTCGAGTTTGAAGTAATGCTTCCCCTCAACGAACCGCTCCCTATTGTTCTTAAAATTCTGTTGGATATGAATCACCTTGCAACCATAAGCCTCGGCAAGCTGCTCCGTGGTCAATACCCGGATGTTGTTGTGTTCCAAAACCGTAAGTTCATTCATGGTCGAATCCTCCTTCGTTATAGAGCGGCCAAGGGAAGCCGTTCAACTTGGCGATGCTGTCCCACATGACACATTCCCGCACTCTCTTCAGCCTGACCAGCACATAGCGGGGATATACCCTCAGCACCGTACCGACGGCAGGAATGGCGGAACTGCAACTGCGGCATAGTTGGGTTGTGTTGTTGCAAGCCCCATAACTGTTAAATGAAATTTTGTCCCCGGGCTTTATGTCGCCCATCATCTCGCAAACATGACTGAGTGTCATTATGATTCCTCCCTTATCTCATTCAGAACAGAGCCAATCTGCTCCACGCCGTCTACCACATACACATTGAAGTCTAACTGTCGGAGGAGTCTGTGCCTTGCTTCCTGCAATGGGCGAGGCTTTTTCCCCGGAGCTTTGAGTTCCGCAAATGCCATCCTGCCTCTCGGCAGTAGGATGATTCGGTCGGGCATCCCATCAAATCCCGGCGAAGTAAACTTGGGCGCGATACCTCCCATGGCTTTGACTGCCTTTACCAGTTTCTGTTCGATGTATTTCTCTCTCATGATGTCTCCTCATCGGGACAACAGGAACAAAAATCCCTATACGCGCGAATATGCGTGTGTATTCCCCTATATGGGGTTTATTTTCTATTTTTTCTCTTATATAGTATTTCTTGTCCTGTCCGTCCTGAAGTGGTAAACTAAAATTGGA
>DFES01000049.1 GCA_002369175.1 Selenomonadaceae bacterium UBA3796 | reverse complement strand
TCGTTGATATCGGCTGCTACCGTGGCCGCCGTCACCGTCTTGGTCTTCCTGTCCGTGGGCAGAATACGAAGAACAACGCCCGTACGCGGAAAGGTCCGAAAAAGCTCGTAGCAGGCAAGAAGAAGGACTAAGTGAGGAGGATGCAGAGTGGCAGTTAAAAAAACTACCCGGACGAAGAAGAAAGTCCGCAAGAATATAGAATATGGCGTAGCTCATATCAGTTCTACGTTCAACAACACCATCGTGACGCTCACTGACAAGAGCGGCAATGCACTTTCCTGGGCTTCTGCCGGTGGTCTTGGTTTCCGTGGCTCCCGCAAGAGTACTCCCTTTGCTGCACAGATGGCGGCGGAGGTTGCCGCAAAGGCAGCAATGGAGCATGGACTCAAGCAGGTTGAGGTATACGTAAAGGGTCCCGGCGCCGGCCGCGAGGCAGCGATTCGCTCCCTGCAGGCAACGGGTCTTGAGGTCAACATGATCAAGGACGTTACCCCGATCCCCCACAATGGATGCCGTCCGCCGAAGCGCAGAAGAGTATAATGGAGGTGCAGAACTAGATGGCAATTGATAGAGTACCAGCTTTGAAGAGGTGCCGTTCTCTCGGCATCGAAGCGGCTGTGATCGGTCGTTCCAAGCAGTCCAAGCGCCAGCCGCGCCGCACGAACCGCAAGGTCAGCGAGTACGGTTTGCAGCTTAAGGAAAAGCAGAAGGCTAAGTTCATCTACGGTGTGCTTGAGAAGCAGTTCCGTGGATATTACGATAAGGCAAAGCAGATGCAGGGCATTACAGGTGAGAACCTTTTGGGACTCCTTGAGCGCCGGATTGATAATGTTGTATTCCGTCTCGGCCTTGCCAATACGCGCAAGCAGGCACGTCAGATTGTCCGCCATGGGCATATCACGGTCAACGGTAAGCGCCTTGACATTCCCTCTGCATTGGTTTCTGTCGGCGATGTGGTCGCTGTTTCCGAGAAGAGTGCAGGCAACGCATTCTTTAAGGAACTCAGGGAAACCAAGAATTCCCTCTCGGCTCCGGCATGGCTGGAAGCGGATCAGGATAAGCTTACGGGCAAGGTGACTCGTTTCCCCAATCGCGAGGAGATTGATGTTCCTGTCAATGAGCAGGCTATTGTCGAGTTGTACTCCAGATAATAGTGAGCAGTGGGTAGTAGCTGATCACTAAGAACTAACCACTGAACGCTGTTGAAAGGAGGGAATTTCGAATGATAGACATCGAAAAACCGAAAATTGAGATTGCTGAAATCAGCGAGGACAATCGCTACGGCAAATTTATCTGCGAGCCTTTGGAGCGTGGTTATGGCACGACCTTTGGGAATGGCCTTCGCCGCATGCTTCTTTCCTCTCTGGAAGGAGCCGCGATAACATCCATCCGGATTGAAGGGGTTCTGCACGAATTCTCTACAATTCCGGGCGTCCGTGACGATGTGACCAATATCGTGCTCAACTTGAAGCAGCTCTGCCTCAAGATGCAGGGCAATGAGCCGAAGACCATCCGCATAGATGCGGAGGGGGAGAAGGAAGTAACGGCAGCGGATATCATATGCGATGCCGATATTGAGATTCTCAATCCGGATCTCCATATTGCTACGATCAACGAGACGGGAAAGCTCAGCATGGAGATGGTTGTCGAGCGTGGCCGCGGTTATGTGCCGGCGGATAAGAACAAGAAGCCGGATGATGTCATTGGCGTAATTCCCATTGACTCCATCTTTTCCCCGGTTCTGCGCGTGAACTACACGGTGCAGGACACTCGCGTCGGGAATGTGATGGACTATGACAAGCTCGTCCTCGAGGTGTGGACCGACGGTTCGCTGCGTCCGGAGGAGGCTGTGGCAAAGGCTGCAGGCATTCTTGTCATGCACCTGAAGCTGTTCCAGAACATGGACGGGCTGCCGGAAGAGGAAGTAGAGGAGGAAGCATCCTTCCCGGAAGAGGAAGAGGACGATACCTCAAAGGTTATGGAGATGACCATCGAGGATCTGGATCTTTCTGTCCGTTCCTTCAACTGCCTGAAGCGTGCCAACATCAACACTGTTTTCGATCTTTGTCAAAAATCGGAAGAGGATATGATGAAGGTTCGCAACCTTGGCAGGAAATCTCTTGAGGAAGTCAAGAAAAAACTCGATGAGCTTGGTTTGGCCTTGGCAGACAGCAATTCTTGATACAAATTAACAGATAAGGAAAAGAGGGAAATACATGAGCTACAGAAAACTCGGTCGTAACTCCGGTGCCCGCAAGGCACTGTTCAAAAGTATCCTTACTTCCTTCTTCAAATATGGACGCATTGAAACGACGGAAGCGAAGGCCAAGGAAATCCGCGGCCTCATCGATCATCTCATTACGCTCGCAAAGCGTGGGGATCTCAGTGCTCGCCGTCAGGCAATTGCTCGCCTTCTTGATGAGGATGTAGTGAGGAAGTTGTTCGATGAAATTGCAGGCAAGTATGCCGACCGCCAGGGTGGCTATACGCGCATCCTGAAGCTGGGACCCCGTCGCGGCGACGCTGCGCCGATGGTTATCATCGAACTCGTTTGATTTCTTCCGATGTATCCAAAGCCGCCGCAAGGCGGCTTTTTTGTACAAAAATATGTCTTGACAAAGTGTTTTATAATTTAGATAATGTCTATATGTGAAATAAGAAAATGCATGGAGGCGATGAGAATGAGAAAAAAATTGGCGCGCTTCCTCTGCGCGGCGCTTCTGGCAACCAGTGTTTGTCTGCCCGTCTATGCGCAGGAAACCGATGGCAGCAATGCCGTGGATCGCCAAACTTCGGTTGTGGAATCAGTGAGGAGTACAGCACCGAATGACTCCGCCGGTTTTGTCGTATTGTCAGACGTCGTTCCCGATATCATCCAGGAAGTGAGGTATTACTCCACTTACAACTTCGTTGGAGATCGTATTGCAGGTTATGAGGAACCTTGTGTTCTCATGACACGGGAGGCTGCCGAAGCTCTCAAGGCCGTGGCGGATGATGTGAGAAAACAGGGCTATCGACTGAAAGTCTACGATGCTTACCGTCCCCAGATGGCTGTGGACAATTTTGTAAGATGGGCAAAGGATCTGGATGATAAGCGCATGAAAGCGTATTTTTATCCGGACGTGGACAAGACAAGACTTTTTCCGGAAGGCTATATTGCTGCCAAATCCGGACACAGCCGCGGCTCTACCATTGATTTGACACTGTTCGATATGAAAACCGGCAAAGAAGTCGATATGGGCGGCACCTTTGATCATTTCGGCATAGAAAGCCACCCGGACTGGTGTGGGAATGCAGATACGATGAAATACAGAGGAGAGTACCTGGGCAATACGCCTCCGAAGGATGGAAAAATCAACACCATTCAATTCCGCAACCGCATGATTCTGCGCCAGGCAATGATGAAGCATGGATTTCAGCCTCTCGATACGGAGTGGTGGCACTTCACCCTGAAGGATGAGCCCTATCCCGATACATATTTCACCTTCCCGGTTCAGAGACTGCAGCATTGATGTTCTCTGTCTTGGCATTGGCAAACATTAAAGAAAGAAGGGATTCCGTTGGCATTTTATTTCAAAGAACCATCGCATACCTTTGGAGAATATCTTCTCGTTCCGGGGTATTCGTCGGATAAGTGCATTCCCGCGAATGTTTCGTTGAAGACACCGCTGGTGAGATTCAGAAAAGGGGAAGCACCGAAGATCTCCATGAATATCCCTATGACTTCGGCGATTATGCAGGCAGTATCCAACGACACCATGGCCATTGCATTGGCCAAGGAAGGCGGCGTGTCCTTTATATACGGCTCCCAGTCCATTGAGGATGAGGCCGCTATGGTTCGGCGCGTCAAGACCTACAAGTCGGGTTTTGTAGACAGTGATTCCAATATCAAGCCGACAACGACACTCAACGAGATATTGGCGCTGCTGGAAAAGACCGGCCATTCCACCATGGCTGTGACGGAGGATGGGACTCCTACGGGGAAACTTCTTGGCATCGTTACGAGCCGTGATTATCGTGTTTCCCGCATGACGGGAGAGGAGCAGGCAAAGGATTTCATGACGCCCTTTGAGAAGCTCGTCCATGCCGATGCGGATACCACGAGCCTTTCCATGGCAAATGACATGATCTGGGAGCACAAGCTCAACATGCTGCCCCTCATCGATAAAAACCAGCGCCTTCGTTACATGGTATTCCGGAAAGACTATACGGACAACAAGGCGAACGAGCTGGAGCTCATTGACGCGCACAAGCGCTACATCGTAGGCGCCGGGATCAATACGCGGGATTATGCGGAGCGGGTGCCAGCCCTGCTGGATGCAGGAGCGGATGCTCTGTGCATCGATTCCTCGGAAGGTTTTTCCGAGTGGCAGCGCATCACCCTCAAATACATCCATGAGAAGTTCGGCGAGGATGTAAAGGTCGGCGCAGGGAATGTGGTCGATGGGGAAGGGTTCCGCTTCCTTGCGGATGCAGGTGCGGATTTCATCAAAGTGGGAATCGGAGGCGGCTCCATCTGCATCACCCGTGAAACCAAGGGCATTGGGCGCGGACAGGCGACAGCACTCATTGATGTCTGCGCTGAACGCGACAAGTATTACGAAGAGACGGGCATTTATATTCCCGTTTGTTCCGATGGCGGCATCGTCCATGATTATCACATGACACTGGCGCTTGCCATGGGTGCCGATTTCCTGATGCTGGGACGCTATTTCTCCCGTTTCGACGAAAGCCCGTCAGACAAGGTGAAGATCAATGGCACGTATTACAAGGAGTACTGGGGCGAAGGCTCGAACCGTGCGCGCAACTGGCAGCGATACGATCTCGGCGGCTCCAAGAAGCTCTCTTTCGAGGAGGGCGTGGATTCCTACGTTCCTTATGCCGGCTCCCTCAAGAGCAACGTGGGCGTGACTCTTTCGAAGATACGTTCTACCATGTGCAACTGCGGTTCTCTTTCCCTGCCGGAATTCCGCGACAAGGCGAAAATCACACTGGTGTCTGCTACGAGCATCGTGGAGGGCGGTTCCCATGATGTTATTCTGCGGGATCAGTTCTCGGCACGGTCCAAGTAAGAGAATACTGATTGATTCGTTTCACGAAAAAAAGCCTGTTTCGATGATGTCGAAACGGGCTTTTTTGAAAATCTGGCGCGCCATTGAGAATGAAATACTGGCCAAGATCCTTTTGTGGAAAGAAGATGTGGATGGCTGGAGGCGATGAGCGCATCCTATGACTCCATTGGAGTGCCAATAGCCCAATTTTACCTCTGGCATCATTTGAACTATGGGGTTATACTGACCTTGAACTGCGCCCCGTCTATGTTTTTCCATAGACGGGGCGCAGTTTTTAGTCGGATAGGCTATCTATGTACTTTTTCAGGGCGCGGATCGTTTCCTGACGGTTTTCTCCCAGGGTCATGCGGTGGAGGTAGTCCCAAAAGGATGCAGTGATGTCGGACTCGCTGCTGAAAAGGGCAAGGGTTGCCTGCCCTGCGTTGTGCATCAGGACTCCTGTGGATTCCTTGATCATGAGCATGATGTTTTCCATGGGGGAAGCTATCGGATCAAATTCGGAAAGGGCTTTGACGGAGTGGGAGATAAAGCTCCTTTGAGGGAGCAGGATGACATGGTAATTCGGCTGGCTTTTCAGGCATGCGAGGAGATGTTCGAGGTGTTGGCGAAATTCCTGCCGGGTGTATTTGAGATCGGGCTGTCCGAGGAGGTCGCAGAAGGGGAGGGGGATGGTGTCGTCTGCTATGGTATCCGGATCCTTCAGACATAAAATCTCCGTGATACGGAACCCTTGCAGGAGATGATTCTCAAAGCGTGTCCGAAGGCGGGATGTTTCCTGGGAGAAGGCGGTATGGCTGATCCGCGCCGCCATGCTTCTGTTTACGCTTTCCGGCATTGTGCAGCGCGAAGGGATGGAGCGGAGCATGATCAAATTGTCATCTGCCTTTGTGAACTCCGCATAAGTATGCAGGAAATCCTCAATGTTTCCGGAATGGAAGATGCGAATCAAGGGACGGCACAGAGCGAGAAAATCGAAGAATTCGTCTTCAAGGGCATTGACGGCACCCTTGTCGTGAAGGAAGATGTTCACCATGGATTTCTCTGTGTCCATAATGGAATGGGAAACCAGAGCGGACTTGTTCTGGGCGACGAACAGGGTGCGGCGGTAGATGTTGTCGCGTATCCGGGGACAGTAGTAAGCCTCGATTTTGCCGGTTGTGTATAGGGGCATCCATTTCCGGATGGCTTCCAACATCTCCTCGATGTTGCGGCGGACTGTGTGGATGATTTTGATTTTGCCGCCCTTTGCGATAAATTCCATGAGAAGCTTGATCCAGCGTTGGACGAAATTCTCGTCCTCATACATCCAGGTCAGGTTCTCGTCGGAGTGGAGGAGGAGGAGTGGCGGGCTGGACATATCGCAGAGTTCCGAGAGGAAGCGTTCTACTCCTTCCCGCTTTCCCGCATTGCCGTAATAGAAGGAAGCCGGGCTGGCATCGAAGATGGCCTTGGGGCTCAGAGCGTTCTTTGTCATGGTTCGGATATCTGCATCGATGATGTCGAAATCGTCATCCGCCATGGGATGTGTGATGTCCGTGAGCCAATGGGCGAGAAGATTGGCGCTTTCTTTCAGGGAACTGGGCCACTCTTTATGGGGGCAGATTCTCTTGGCAAGAGCCGACTTCTGATGCGGCAGTACAATGTTTCGGGCGAAATAAGCAGAAAGGAGCGGGATGAAGTCGTTATTTCGCGGAACCCCGCGTTTTCCTGTGCGTATGCGGCTGATATAGGATGCGTCAAAGGACAGCACTTTTCCAAGAACGCGGTTCTGGGTATTGGTCAAGCGCATGAGGAAATCCAGTTTTCTCGATATGTCAATTCCCATGGGCAATCTCCTCCTGACAATTCGTTGCGTTGCTGTTATTGTAGCACGTTTTCTCGATGAATACAGCTGTTTGTCACATAATTGCCAGTTTTGTCAGTGACAATTCCGTTTCAGGTATATACATTACAGCGATTTTCTGTATAATAAGAGTAGGGATTGTCCACCAGACATCATGAAAGGGGGGCACAAAAAGAGGGTGCGCGTGTTTTGGAACGGGAGCCCGATGATGGTATCATGTAAGATCTTGTTCATATATGGAAAAATAATGCATCATAAGGAATTGATTGAGGGAGTGAGACAGTTGAAAAAAGTAACAAGGCTGTTTTCCTTGCTGGCTTCGGTATTGGCGATTTTGATGTTCTCCATGGCGAGTGTTCTGGCTATGCCGGCAGATAATTTGGATTGGCAGGATTCTACGATTACGGTTGTCGGTATGGGTGCTCCACCGGCCAGAGCCTGGAACCAGTCACAGGCACGGATGCTGGCACGCCGGGCAGCGGTTGTGGACGGTTACCGTCAGTTGGCGGAAATTGTCAAGGGGGTCAATGTGGACTCTGAAACCACCGTAGAGAATTTCATGGTGACCAGCGATGTTACCCGTACCAGGGTCAATGCCCTGATAAGGGGCGCTCAGGTTATCAGCGAACGCCAGACTCCCGACGGCGGCTATGAGGTAACCATGAGGATTGCCATGTTTGGCTTGGGTGATTCCCTGGCGGCGGCTGTCATGCCTCGACATGAGACGATGGAGACTTTTCCGGATCCGGTGCCGTCGGTTGCACCTTCCATGCCGGCTTATGATTCCTCTGCTTCCGTCAGCGTGCGCATTGACGTGACTGCAGGAAATCCGCCTGCGCCGGCTGCCAGCAGCAATGCCATCGGAGGCTATACGGGGCTTATCGTGGATTGCCGCGGTTTGGGACTGAGTCCGGTCATGAGCCCGGTGATCCGGAATGAGAAGGGTGAAAACATTTATGGGCACAAAAACCTGAATCCGGATTATATCATCGCTCACGGCATGGCAAGCTATACAACGGACATTCAGGGCGGTACTGCCCGTGCAGGCAGCAATCCCCTGGTAGTCAGGGCAGTGGCTGTGCAGAACAACAACAGCTATCCCGTGATTTCCGTGGCGGATGCTAACCGTGTCTTGATTGAAAACAGGACATCTGGCTTCCTTGAAAAGACGAATGTGGTGTTCATTCGCTAGGAACGATTTTTGAAGAATTCTAGTTTTCGTGTAAGGGCGTAGTGCGAAACACTGTTTCGCACGGAGTTTAGGTTGTCGAAGCAGAATGCGTGGGGCTTCCGTTCCAAAACCCGCAAAAACGAAGCATTTGCTGGACAGATCCACAGGAAAAAGGATTTGGACAATAGGATAGCGAAAGCAAAGACACCGGCGATTGTTTTGCCGGTGTTTTTGCACGATAGGGAGGTATTTACATGAATCGACGGGATTTTCTGCGCATGGGCGCCGCTTCCCTTCTGGGGCTTATGGTGGGCAGCAGAGAAATCATGCGTGTTGAGGCAGCGGCATATTATGAACCGATGATATACAAGTGGTTTTTCCAGTTTACGGAATACGAGCCGCGGAAAGCCACAGAATTCCTGGTGATACATCACACGGGGTTCCCAGGGAAAGACAAGGATTCTACGGCGGCCGACATTCATAAGTTTCACCAGGAAACCAACAAATGGGCGGGGATTGGCTACCACTATCTGATCCGGAAAAACGGTATGATCGAGCAGAGCCGGCGTCCTGACATGGTAGGCGCCCATGCACAGGGGCATAACAAGACGTCCATTGGGATTTGCCTGGCGGGAAATTTCAACTTAGGGAAGCCGACAGATGCGCAAATGGATTCGGTGAAGGAACTTTGCCGGTGGTTTTGTCAAAAATATCATTTGAATCCAAGGGAAAAAGGTGCCATTGTCGGTCATCGGAACCTCAACGATACCGATTGTCAGGGGAAGCATCTATATAAGCGTTTGCCGGAAATCAGACAATTTTGCTGTGAATCATGAAATGCTGCCCTTTCGTCATTCCTGCCAAAATTGGATGTCATTTTTTGCAATATAAAAGGCATTTTATTCGTTTTACAGGACAAAAATGCTTGGTATAATAAAGACCATCAGAGAGATAACGAGGCGGGTGCATGTTTGAGCTTTTGCTTCGTTACGGATCCGCGAGGATACCTTGGATACATTGGAGGCGGTTGTCATGATGGTCGTGAGGAATTATATTGTCAATGACGTAGAATACATGGTAATCAACGGTATTCGCGATTACATGCCGGGCATGGAAGCTGTTCGCCTGCTGGCTCACTACAAGAAGGGCGTAGGAGCCGATCGGGTGATGGTGTTCACGGGAAGCAGCCAGGAGCCGTCCTTCCGCTTGTACACATCCAACGGTGAGGTTCGCGCAGCAGACAGGGATGCTTATGTCGTCCTTGCCCATTATCTGCGGAAGGAAGGAATCCTTGCCAATGCCGCTGAACTTGTCAGAAATCTTGGTGACGAAGCATTGACCGTTGCCGGCAGTCCGGTTTCATCCTTCGAAGTTCGTTTGACGGATCATTTCCTTGGAAGACTCAAGGCTTGTGACAAAGCATCCTCAGCCGTTGCTTGAATAATGTTATTCATAACGGCCTTCTTATATGGCTCCCTTTTGGAGAAACGGGCGGTTGATGCCTGTTTCCCTGAGAGGGAGCATCTTTATTGTGGGGGAGATGTCAATATGTTGGAGAAAATCCGCCAAAGGCTCCATGCGGCGGAACCTTTGGAGTTTCTGCTGTATGTCTGCCTCGCAGGAGCAGTCATCTTTTTTGTCTTCTACCTTTGGAAGGGGCTTTATGCCGGCTATCATATGCTGAGGATTTTCCTGTTGTTTGTTTTTTTGCGCTATGCTGTACGCCGCGTGTTTCAGATCATACGGAAGAAATAAGGAATTTTTGCTCTTGGCAAAAGGGAAGTATTTGCGTTATAATAAGAGACAAAAGGTCAAATAGTCAATGACGTTTATGAAGGTGATACGTATGAGCAACATTGCAGATTTGATTGAGGAATACATCCTGCGCCAGCTTGCAACAAAGCAGGACGGAAAAGTAGAGCTTCGCCGGACGGACATTGCGGACAAGATTTCCTGTGCGCCGTCCCAGATTAGCTATGTGCTGTCCACAAGGTTCACCCAGGACAAGGGCTTCGTCGTGGAATCCCGGCGCGGACTGGGGGGGTATATCCGAATTGTTCAGATTCCCTTGAATAATCTCGTCTATCAGGATATGCTGGGAAAAATCAATGAAAAGACGGAATTTCCCGAGGTGCAGTCCATGGTTCGGTATCTTCTCCAGCATCAGATGATTACGAACCGGGAGGCGGCTCTCATGATGCAGGTGATTTCTGCGGCGTATCAGTCGCCGACGATGCCTGCTCAGGAACGGGTGCGGCTTTTGAAGGCAATGCTTCTCACATTGGAGAATTTTTCTTAGGAAGGTGGATGTTATGGTTTGTGATGAATGCGGAAAAAATGAGGCCCATATTCATATCATGCAAATCGGGCCCGATGGGAGAATCGAGAAGAATCTCTGTGAGGAATGCGCTTCCGGCTATGGGACGACGATGTTTACCTCCAGGGAAAAGAGCATGTCAGTGAACGATTTCCTGAAGGGCGTGTTCAGCAGCGCTGCCGAGGGGGAGGAGAGCGCACCGGCGAGGCATCATGAACTGGTGTGCCCGAATTGTGGAATGAGCTATCAGGATTTTCAGCAAACGGGGAAAATCGGCTGCTCTGTATGCTATGATACTTTTCGCCAGCAATTGGAGCCGCTGCTTCGGCGCGTACACGGCTCCAGCGTCCACAGCGGGAAGATACCTCATCGCTCCGGCGGGGCACTGGAACTGAAACATGAGAGTGAAGTCCTTCGCAGAAAACTGCAGGAGGCTGTCCGTCAGGAGGAATACGAGAAAGCTGCGGAGTACCGTGACCGGATCCGCACATTGGAGAAGAAACTTGACCAGCAGGAAGGAGGCGAGGCAGATGGCGATCGGTGATCTTTTCAGCAGCACGGATCTGCCTTGGCTGAATATTGGCGGAAGGGAAGGCGATGTGGTACTCTCCAGCCGGATCCGCCTGGCGCGGAATTTTCGCGGGATTCCCTTCCCAAACCGCGCGGATTTCAATCAGCTTGCGAAGGTGCAGGAGATGGCTGCATCTATTATGCCGGAGATGGAACTGGCTGTGCGGCAGCCCTTTGATGTGGTGGATATGGACAAGGCGACATCTCTGGAGCGCAAGGTTCTGGTGGAAAAAAGCCTTGCTACTTGGAACTTTTTGAAAAATACCCAGCATCGGGTGGCCTTCATCAGCGAGAGCCGCCATGTGAGCATTATGGTGAACGAGGAGGATCATTTGCGCATCCAGTGCACGGTGAATGGACTGGATCTGGATGCTCCCCTCGCTCTGGCATCCGGTATTGATGATCTCGTGGAGTCGCGTCTGGATGTGGCTTTTGATGAAAAGATGGGTTATCTTACTTCCTGTCCGACAAATCTTGGGACGGGGCTTAGGGCTTCTGTGCTCCTGCATCTTCCGGGATTGGTCTACACGAGGAACATCAACAATATCATCAACATTTCCCAGCAGTTGGGGCTTTCCATCCGGGCTTCTTACGGAGAAGATGACAAGGAGTGGCAGGGAAATATCTTCCAGATATCGAATCAATTGACATTGGGGTTCTCCGAGGAAGAAATCATAGGGAATCTCAAGAGTGCCGTAAAGGAGATCGTCTCCCATGAACGCCGCGCACGCAAGGCGCTGGAACTCTATCGAAAGGATCAGCTGGAAGATTCCGTTTGGCGCGCTTATGGAGTTCTGTGCCATGCCCGCATTCTTTCGGAAAAGGAGGTGCTGGATCTCTTGAGCAAGGTGCGCCTGGGCATTGATATGGGGTTCATAGATGAGGTGGGGGCACAGTGCTTCTCCGAAATCCTCATCGGCAGCCGCACCAGTTATTTGCAGAACCTGGCGGGTAATGAGAATATGTCCGGCAACGAGGTGGACAGGATGCGGGCCAATGTCGTCCGAAAAGCTCTGTCGGAACATGGAGCCGCCGGGAGCAGGGCTTCTTGACAAACGAGGTTGAAATATGAGTACGAGAAATCGCTTTACGAATCGGGCAATCAAGGCCATTGAGTTTGCCCAGTACCAAGCCCAGGAAATGGAGCAGGACTATATCGGTACAGAGCATCTGCTGCTGGGCCTTCTCCACGAACGCGGCGGCGTTGCGGCAAGGGCTCTTGCGGGGAGAGGACTGGACTTTGCTATGGTGCTCCATCAGCTGGAGGGAAGCGGTGTGAATGATGCATCTTATCCTGCGGACAATCCTTACTACACGCCGATTGCCAAACATGTCATGGAAATGACGGTGGGAGAGGCGCAGGCACTGGGGCATAATTACATCGGTACGGAGCATATTCTTCTGAGTATCCTGAACGAGCCGGAATGCGCTGCAGTGAAAGTGCTTACGGCTCTGGGGACGAATCTGGAGGACCTTCGCGGGGATGTTCTGGCGCTTCTGGGCGGCACTGCTCAGGGCAATGCGCCTTCCGGTTCTCAAAAAGGCGGCTCGGGGGGAGCAAAGGCGACGCCGCTTTTGAACAAATACGGGCGCAATCTCAATGAGCTTGCCCGTCAGGACAAGATGGATCCCGTGATCGGGCGGAAGGGAGAGATCCAGCGTGTCATACAGATTCTTTCCCGTCGCACAAAGAACAACCCCATCCTCATCGGGGAGCCAGGGGTTGGGAAAACGGCTATCGCAGAGGGGCTTGCCCAGCGCATTGTCCAGGGCAGCGTTCCCCATATGCTCCAGAAAAAACGGGTCGTTTCCCTCTCCATGGCGACTCTGGTGGCCGGAGCCAAGTACCGGGGGGAGTTCGAGGAGCGCCTGAAAGGCGTTATTGAAGAAATCATAAAATCGGAAGATGTCATTCTTTTCATTGATGAGATGCATACGCTGGTGGGAGCCGGTGCGGCAGAGGGGGCACTGGATGCCGCCAATATCCTGAAGCCTGCCCTTTCCCGCGGGGAGATACAGATCATCGGTGCAACGACTTTGGACGAA
This sequence comes from Selenomonadaceae bacterium UBA3796, assembly GCA_002369175.1. GTDB lineage: Bacteria > Bacillota > Negativicutes > Selenomonadales > Selenomonadaceae > UBA3796. The sequence goes on along the minus strand of DFES01000049.1, from coordinate 24,289 downwards.
TACAAGAAGCATCTGGAGAAGGATGCAGCGCTTTCCCGGCGCTTCCAGACCATCATGGTGGAGGAACCCACGGTGGAGAATGCCCTTGAGATACTGAAGGGGCTTCGGGACAAATACGAAGCCTTTCATCGGGCAAAAATCCAGGATGAGGCTCTGGAAGCCAGCGTAAAGCTTTCCCACCGCTACATTGCGGATCGGTTCCTGCCGGACAAGGCCATTGATCTCATGGACGAGGCGGCTTCCATGGTGCGCATGAAGACGGTTTCCCAGCCTGCGGACGTAAAGGAGATGGAAGAGAAGCTTCAGCGGCTCGGATGCGAGAAGGAAGCTGCGATTACAGCTCAGGAGTACGAACGGGCTGCGAAAATCCGCGACGACGAACTGCATGTTCGTGAGGAACTGGAGGCGGCTCGTCGGAAGTGGGAAAAACGGGAAATGAATCACATCACGGTGACCTCAGAGGACATTGCGGATGTAGTGGCACTTTGGACGGGAATTCCCGTGAAGCAGATTGCTGCCAAGGAGTCGGAGCGTCTGCTGAATATGGAAAAAACCTTGAGCCAGCGTGTTGTCGGGCAGACGGAGGCTGTGACTGCCATTTCCAAGGCAGTGCGCAGGGCTCGCGCAGGACTCAGGGATCCCAAACGCCCCATCGGCTCCTTCCTGTTCCTGGGGCCTACAGGCGTGGGAAAGACGGAACTGGCAAGAGCCTTGGCTGCGGCGCTTTTTGACAGCGAAGATGCCATTGTCCGCTTTGATATGTCCGAGTACATGGAGAAGTATTCCGTCTCCCGCATGGTGGGAGCACCGCCGGGCTATGTCGGATATGAGGAAGGGGGTCAGCTCACAGACGCAGTGCGCCGTCATCCATATTCCATCATCCTTCTGGATGAGATTGAGAAGGCGGATCCCGACGTATTCAACATTCTTCTGCAGGTATTGGAGGACGGACGTCTCACGGATGGGCAGGGACGCACTGTTGATTTTCGGAATACGGTCATCATCATGACCTCCAACGCAGGGGCGAATCTCCTGAAGCAATCCTCTGGCACCATGGGCTTTGCAGCAAAGGAGGAGTCTGATGAGGAGCAGCATGAAACGGCGAAAAAGAAGGTGATGGAGGAAGTCCGCCGCGTCTTCAAGCCGGAATTCCTGAACCGGGTGGACGAGATGCTTGTGTTTCATCCTCTGGGCAAGCCGGAACTTGCGAAAATCGTTGACATTCTGCTGGGAGATGTGAAGAAACGTCTGCGGGAAAAGGAAATCGGCCTGGAATTCAGCCCTGCAGCCAAGATGCTTCTGGTGGAACAGGGAACGGATTTCAAATACGGTGCACGTCCCCTTAAACGAGCCATCCAGCGGATGGTGGAGGATGAGATTGCCGCCTGTCTTTTGGGCGGAGAATTCGGGGCGGGGGACATCATATATGTGAAAAAGGCAGGAAATGCGCTGATTTTTGTGAAAAAGCAACCCAAGGCTTCCCCGGCAAAGGAACCTGTGATGGAGGTTCTTGATGTATCGGCAGAATAAGTTGGAGCCGCAAGGTTTGGCAGGGAAGCTTCTCAACTTCCTGTTGAATATTTTTTGGGCGGTTGTGTGGCTCGGCAGATGGAGCCTGCGCCTCATGAGAAAACTGGCGGGGAAGTGATGGGATGCCGAAACGGAAAAAAACAGTATATGTATGCCAGGAGTGCGGCTATGAGGCAATGAAATGGCTGGGGAAATGCCCCGGTTGCGGCGCATGGAATACCATGGCGGAAGAAGTCATGACATCGGAGGCTGCTACGGGAGGCGGACTTCGCCTCGGTTTGTCGGATGCACAGAAGCCCAGGTCCATTACAGAGGTGGAGGTGGAGGATCTTCCCCGATTCTCCACAGGCTCCTTGGAGTTGGATAGAGTATTGGGAGGCGGCATCATACCGGGCTCTATGGTGCTCATCGTAGGAGATCCCGGCGTCGGAAAGTCCAGTCTGACCCTCAAGGTCTGTGCGAATGTCGCCTGCAGGGGAAAGACCGTGCTCTACGTAACGGGAGAGGAAAGCACCCGCCAAGTGCGCATGCGGGCAGGACGCCTGAATGCCCTGGCAGACAAACTGCTGGTGGCAAGCGAAACGAACCTGGAAACCATGGAACGTCATGTGAACGACGTAAAGCCGGAGGTTCTTGTCATTGACTCCATTCAGACGATTTTTCGCCCGGATGTGCAGAGCGCTCCCGGCAGCGTGTCACAGGTGAGGGAATGTTCCGTGGAGCTTCTGCGCATTGCGAAATCCAAGGGGATAGCAGTCTTTGTTATCGGTCATGTGACGAAAGAGGGAAATCTGGCAGGACCGCGGGTACTGGAGCATATTGTGGATACGGTGCTCTATTTTGAAGGGGAGCGCAATGCGCAGTACCGCGTGCTTCGCGCAGTAAAAAACCGTTTTGGCAGTACGAATGAGCTGGGGTTGTTCGAGATGCGGGAGACCGGGCTTCTGGATGTTCCCGATGCATCGAAACTCTTCCTGTCGGACAGAGAGGCAGATTCCGGTACTGTGGTGATTCCCACGGTAGAAGGAACGCGCCCTCTTCTGGTGGAGCTTCAGGCACTGGTGGCGCAGACGCCCTATGTGCCTCCAAGACGCACTTCCGATGCGGTGGATATCAAGAGCATCCAGCTCCTGCTTGCCGTGTTGGAAAAGCGCGTGCATCTGCCTCTTGGCGCCTGCGATGTCTATGTGAAGGTGGCAGGCGGCATCAAGATTGATGAGCCTGCAGCAGATCTCGGCATCTGTGTTGCAATGGCCTCCAGTTTTGCCAATCGTCGGATCCGTCCCAAGACCATTGTCTTTGGCGAGGTTGGACTTTCCGGTGAGGTGCGGGCGGCAAGCCAGGCGGATGTCCGGATCAGTGAGGCGAAGCGCCTGGGGTTTCGGCATGTGGTGCTTCCTATGCGAAATTACAATCAGCTGCGAAATGATGTGCAGGGCATTGAACTCCATGGGGCGGAAAATATAGGGGAAGCATTGAAGCTGGCAATGCCAAAAGGATAAAATCAAAAAAACGGGAAGGAAATGGCATGGGTAATTGGAGAAATCACATCAGTATCATGTTATTTGCTGTGCTCTTGCTGGGAGCCGCTCCTGCACGATCTGCCGGTGTGGAAACGGGGGAGCCCGTCATTACGGCGGATTCTGCTATTCTTGTGGAGGCGGTCACGGGGAGGGTTGTCTATGAGAAAAATGCGGATAAAAGACGACCTCCTGCCAGTATGACGAAGATGATGACCTGTATCCTGGCTCTGGAGAATATGGGCGTGAGAGATCTTGTCACCATTTCTCCCAATGCTGCGATGACGGAGGACTCAGCGTTGTCTCTCCAGCCTGCAGAGCAGTTGGATGCCCAGAATCTGCTCCTCGGCATGATGATGGTATCGGACAACGGAGCTGCTGTCGCTCTTGCAGAGCATATGGATGGCTCCGTGCAGAATTTTGCCCAGCGAATGAACGAGAAGGCAAAGAAAATCGGCTGTACGGACACGAATTTTGCGAATCCCAACGGTCTTCCAAATGAGAACCATTTCTCCACAGCGCGGGATATGGCAAGGATTTCTGCTTATTGCATGAGAAACCAGGAATTTCGGGATATGGTGAAGGAAAAGGACGCTGTGATACGCTGGGAATCTCCTCGGGGGAAATTCTATAAAATGGAAAATACCAATGAGCTCTTGGGGAAATACGAGGGCATCACCGGAATCAAGACGGGATGGACAAATGCGGCAGGAGGCTGCCTTGCAGCTTCTGCCAGACGGGGAAATTTGGAACTCATCGCCGTTGTCATGCATGCGGAGGATACGCAGACACGGTTCAGCGATGCAAAGAAGCTTCTGGACTACGGCTTCGAGCATGTGAAGATGCACCGCGATACTGCAAAAGAGCGGATGGCGAAACCTATATGGGTCAAGGACGGAAAGGAATGCCGCTTGGAGGCCGGCCCTGTCTCGGATGTGAGCTATCCGCTCATCCATGGGGAATCCGTGAAGGATTATTCCATGGAATATGAGCTCCCGTCCATCATTGAAGCTCCGGTGAAAAAGGGACAGGTCGTGGGGCGCATTGTGCTGAAATACAAACATAAGGAAGTGGGGAGCGTTGATATGGCAGCCCGGCAGGATGTCCCTGCCGGTTTTAGCTTTCTGTCCTACTTCTTCGTGGGATTCATGTCTCATCTGATAAAGTGAGACAGTATGCGGATGTGAGACCTTTTGTGCAATTTTGTTCCGACAATTTTTTGAGAAATTTTTACGGTGGGCAGGATTTTTCTGAATAAAGGGGGAATAAGTATAGTATCGTATTCATTCAACGCAAATGGAGGGGTCATTCATGATGGACGAAAAGGATTGGGTTTCCTTTAAACACAAACTGAAGGCGAAGACGGAGATCGATCTGGACTTATACAAAGAGCCGCAGATGAAGCGGCGCATTGGCAACCTGGTAACCCGTGCCAATATGGACTCCTATGTAGAATATTTTGACAATGCATGCAAGAACAAGGATGATTTTGCCGCATTTATTGAATATCTGACCATCAACGTTTCGGAATTCTTCCGCACGCCTGAGAAATTCTCCAAGCTGGAGACGGATGTCATTCCGGATCTCTTGAAGCGGAGTCCGAAACTCAATATATGGAGTGCAGGCTGTTCCATCGGTGCAGAGCCGTATTCCCTGTCGATTATCATGAAGGAGATGACGCCTGGGGTTCGGCATCGTATTCTTGCCAGCGATCTCGATATTGAGATCCTTGCCAAGGCAAAAAAAGGTATTTATACGGAAAACGAGCTCAAGAGCATAAAGCCGGATCGCAAGAAGAAGTATTTTGATGTGGTAGAAGGCAACAAGTATGCGGTGAAGCAGGAAATCAAGTCCGCGATTGAGTTCAAGCGCCACAATCTCTTGAAGGACAAGTTCGAAACCGGTTTCGACCTCATCCTCTGCCGCAATGTGGTCATTTATTTCACGGAAGAGGCGAAGGATCAGCTCTATGCGAATTTCTTCACAGCACTCAAGCCGGGAGGCATCCTCTTTGTCGGTGCGACGGAGGCGATCCTGAACTTCCGCAAGTTGGGGTATACGAGCTTCCAGCCTTTCTTTTACCAGAAGCCGCTCTGAGGCGAATGAGCGTAAAACCCTTGATTTCTGAGATGGGGAGCTAATGCGATGATTGCCAATGCACAAATAGAACAAATGAGTCGGGAAGATATCAAGGCTCTCCAACTGGAGCGGTTGAAGAAGTTGATTGCATGGGTGGCTGAAAAAAGCTTCTTTTACCAGAGAAAATTCCAGGAGACTGGTGTTGCTCCGGAGGATATACAGTCACTGGAGGACATGGAGAGGCTTCCCTTCCTGAAATCGACGGAACTTCATCAGATCGATGCGCTGGATATGCTTACCGTACCTTTAAGCAGTGTCTTGCGTTTCAATTACATGCAGGAGCCCTCCGGGGAGTTGACAAAACTGTACACCAAGGGGGATGCTGCCCAGAACATGGAATTGATGACGCGCTGCATTGTGGCAGCAGGTGTCCATAACGCATCCGTCGTTGGACTTCAGGGAGACTTGTCCGACAGTCGTTTTTTGGATATCCAGTATGCCCTTGAGGTGGTCGGAGCCACAGTGGTTCCCTTGGGAACCGGCTATCAGCATTGGCTCAGGCTCATGGAGATTGTCGGCATGGATACGCTCATAAGCACACCTCAGCTCATCATGCAGCTCATCATTCAATTGCAGGCGGCGGGAAAAAATATTGTGGATTATTCCATTCGCCGCGTTCTCTGCATCAATCTCAGCAATATTCAGAATCCGTTGCAGCAGCATATTCAGGAACGGACGAGAACGAAGGTGTTCAACCTTTATGCGCCCCCGGAGATTGGCATGGCCGGTATGATCTTCCAATGTGAAGCGCATGTGGGGCAGCATGTGCAGGAGGATTGCTTCTACCCGGAAATCATTGAGTTTAACAGCAATAGGCCTGTGCTGGAAGACAACCGCATGGGTGAACTGGTGGTGACAACGCTTTGCACCGAGGCCATGCCGCTCATACGCTATCGTACGGGGCAGGCAGTGAGCCGTGTTACGGATGCTTGTGAATGCGGGCGCACCCTCATGCGAGTCGCGACGCCCTTCAGTTACTTGTAAAGATAATAGACGAGGCGGGAGATTTCTCCCGCCTCGTTGCACTGTGCCGTCTTTTACATGTCGCCGTCCTGTAGCAGGATGGCGGCGATTTCTTTTTCTTCCGGGGTGACATAAAGCGTTTTCTGATTGGTGAAGATGACGAAACCGGGTCTGCTGCCGGAGGGCTTTTTTACAAAACGGCATTCCGTATAGTCAACAGGAATCTTGGAAGAAGATCGAGCCTTGCTGAAATGGGCAGCAAGCCGGGCAGCCAGGAGAAGGGTGTCCTCCGATGGAGCGGAGCCGCCGGAGCGAAGGATGACATGTGAGCCGGGAATATCTTTTGTATGGAGCCAGAGATCATTGGGATTTGCTGTCCGGAAGGTCAATTTGTCATTTTGGAGATTGTTTTTTCCAACGAGGATTTCCGTTCTGTCCGGGGCATGAAACAGGAAGGGGCGGGAGGGCTTGTCGTTGTTTTTCTTTCTGGCTCTTTCCCTGAGATAGCCTCCGGATACCAGTTCCATTTGTATTTCGTTGATTTCGGCGAGGCTGGAAGAAGCGAGAAGAGAGGACTCGATGCTTTCCAGATAAGAGATTTCCTCTTCGTTTTTTGCGATTTGCTTTTTCAGAAGCTCCTGGGCGCGTTTGAGTTTATCGTATTTTTTGTAGTATGCCTGCATATTCTGCACAATGGTCAGGCGCCTGTCCATGTCGATGGAAATCAAAGCTCCATCTGTGCTGTAGATGTCAGGAACCGTGATTTCCGCATCCTTGTGGTCATGGAATTTGTATTGGTATGTCATGAGATTATCTGCCCGGATTCTGTATTCTTCTGCATTTTCAGCTTCCGTGAGTTCTCCGTGGATTTTTTCCAGTTTTCCCCGGGCGCGGTTCAATTCGTTTTTCACGAGCTTCATGAAGCGTTCCCTGTCCGGCGGCACATAGCTTCCAAGCATCTTGCCGGCGTGTTCCAGCAAGGCGCTGATACAGGGGAAGGACAATGTTCTGGCGCCTGCAAGGTAGTGAAGGGGAAAGGCTGCCATGGCAAGAAGTTTTCCGTTTTCATCGGCGAGGATCATAGGGGCGGAATTTCCAGACTGGCAGGAGCGCCGCAGTTCGTCCAGGGCATCTGCCAGAGAATGAAAATCTGCTTCCTCCAGCCGGGAGACAGGGATGTTGTCGGGAAGTCCGGCGGAAAAAGCGGCTTCCCTGGCGGATACCGGGCCAAATCCCATGCAGGCATCAAGGATAGCCTTGGAAAGTTTCTTCCCGGGATCGCTTTGGATACGCTCCAGGATGCTTTCCAGAGGAGCAGTGAAAAGATTCAGTTTAGCCTGTCCCGGGGGGAATACATAGGCCTGTCCGGGTAATACTGTGCGCACGCGGCTGCTGTTTTCACCGATTTTTTTCAAGGCATCCGTGATCATGCCATCCTGAAGCAGGATGATGTTGCTGTATTTTCCCATGAGTTCGATGGCAAGTGTTTTCGTGAGGATTTTCCCACCGGCAGACAGGGTGTCTATGTCTATCAGGATGAGTCTGTCAAGGCCGTGCTGGCGTATGTCTGCAATGCGCCCCGTTTCGATCTGCTTGCGGAGCACCATGCAGAAGACCGGCGGTTCCGGCGGATTTTCCACCGACTTTTCCATGAGATGTGCAGAGGGATTCTGAGGGTTGGTGGAGATGTGGAGGAGCCGGTTCTGTCCCGGCTGGCGTATGGAGAGAATGATGGAATGCCGGTTGGGCTGGTTGATTTTGTCGATGCGCCCCCCCTGCAGGGCATTCCTTAGTTCCTGCACCAGAGGATGCATGGAGAATCCGTCAAAGCTCATAATGTATACCTCGTTCCTTAAATATATAGATGAGTATAACATTGCAGTTTCCTGCGGTCAAATCGTTAGCCTATGGAAAAATTTGAACAATTGTGTTATAATATACGGGGAATTATAAATGTGGCATCATACGCATTACAGACGAAAGGAGAGGGTTTTATGGCTGAAGCACAAATGCAGGAAGTTCCGAGAATACAGACTTGCCCGATTTGTGCGAATCTTTATGTCGATACAGGCGGGGGCGCTTGCAGTGAATGTGTGAGCAAATTGAATGAGATGAAGGCAAAGGTCTTTGATTATGTGAAAGCTCATCCAAATGCAAGGGTTACCGATATTGTCGATGAGGTCAGTCTGAACGAAAAGGTCATCATGAGAATCCTTACCTGTGGGGAGGCGACCTATCCCTGTGCCAAGTGCGGCTCACCCATCCTGGAGGGAAAATATTGCAAGACATGCCTGGGCCGGTTTCGGGAAAATCTGGACAAATCGAAGCTGAACAGTGAAGAGGCAAAAGCTGATCTTGAACGCAGAAAGTACGTGCAGAACAAGTCCAGAAGGAACGGGGGAAAAATCAAATCCGGCAAGCGCATGCATATGATGATGGATCAGAAATAGCGTGGAAGGTACGGTTTCCGGAAGACAAGCCAAGAGGGGAGGAAGATTCTTGGCTTGTTTCTTTTTCATAGCAACTTGCATTGGTGCAATAAAACAAGTACAATAAATCTGAGCAGGATAAAAAACTGTTTTTATTGGAATGTTTTGCAACTTGATTTGGATAGGGGATGCCGATATGAATTTCACGAAATGGCAGGGCTGTGGCAATGACTTCATCCTTGTGGATTGCCGGCGGGAGAAAATAGAGGACTATGGGGCATTCGCAAGAAGAGTCTGCGATAGGCATTACGGCATTGGCGCTGACGGAGTTTTGGTTCTTTTGGAATCCGATCTGGCAGATTTTCGCATGAGGATCTTCAATACGGACGGCAGCGAGGCGGAAATGTGCGGCAATGGCATCCGCTGTTTTGCCAGGTATTTGTACGATAACGGCATGACAGAAAAGACGGAATTCACGGTGGAGACCGGGGCAGGAATCCTGGTGCCTGAAGTTGTGCTGGAGAATGGAAAGGCGAGGGCCATCCGTGTGGACATGGGGAAACCGGTTCTTGCAGGAGATGAGATACCTGTGACGGGGTTCGGAAAGAAGCAGGTAGTGTCCGAGCCCATTGAAGTTGCGGGAAAGACCTACGCCATGACCTGTGTATCCATGGGAAATCCCCACTGTGTGCTTTTTGTGGAAGACATAGCCTCCTGTGGCATCGAGACCCTCGGTGCGCTTTTTGAATCCCATGAGCGTTTTCCGCGCAAGACGAATACGGAATTCGTGGAGGTCAAGGACACGAAGCGCATGCGCATGCGCGTTTGGGAACGGGGGGCTGCCATTACCCTTGCCTGCGGTACGGGAGCCTGTGCTTCCCTTGTGGCAGCTGTCCTCAACGGCAGGACAGAGAGAAAGGCAGAGGTGGAGCTGGACGGCGGCAGCCTTCTGGTGGAATGGGCAGCGAACGATCACGTCTATATGACCGGTCCGGCGGAATTGGTATTTTCCGGAGAGATATGATGCAGGGGAGTGGGCTTTTTGCTTAAGAGCATGACGGGGTTTGGTTCTTCGGAACTGGAGAATGAGTTCTATAAAGTTCATGTGGAGATCAGGTCAGTGAACCAGCGGTTTCTTGACTTGTCATTTCATATGCCGCGGCTGTTCAGTCCATGGGAGGAAGAAATCAGGAACCTCATTAAGAGCAAGGCATTCAGGGGCAAGCTGGATGTATATGTCGCCTTTACGGATAAGCGGGAGTGTGCGTCTTCCATTCGCGTGAATCAGAGCCTGGCAAGGGCATACCATGGTGCACTCAATGAAATGAGCGACTTCCTGCACCTGCCGCGCACCGACGATATTTCTGTGATTGCGGCATATCCGGACGTGCTGTCGGTGGAAGAATCATCCTCATTGGAGGGCTGCGATGCAGTCCTCATGCCTGCTTTGGAGCAGGCTCTGGAGCAACTGGATGGAATGCGCCGGAGAGAGGGGAAGCATCTACAGCAGGATTTCCATTCGCGTCTGGACGGTCTGGAGGAGCTGGTAAAAAAGGTGTCGGCATTGGCACCGGAGATCGTTGCATCCCATCGTCAGCGCATTCGCAAGGTCGTGGAGGAACTGTTGGCGGAAAAGGATATTGATGAGGCTCGCATCATTCAGGAGACAGCTGTCTATGCGGATAAAGTCAATTATACGGAGGAAATCGTCCGTCTGGAGAGCCATTTTCGTCAATTCCGCCAGATGCTTGGAGCGGCGGATGGATCCATGGGAAGAAAGCTGGACTTCCTCATTCAGGAAATGAACCGGGAAGCGAACACGATAGGCTCTAAGGCCAACAATGCCGAGGCCGCGCAGATTGTGGTGGATATCAAAAGCGAAATCGAAAAACTCCGGGAACAGGCACAAAATATCGAGTGAGGCGAAATTATGGACATAAAGCTCATAAATATCGGCTTCGGCAATATTGTTTCGGCAAACCGCATCATTGCTATTGTCAGACCGGAATCCGCGCCAATCAAGCGTATCATTCAGGAAGCCAGGGATGCCGGAAGACTGATTGATGCCACCTACGGGCGGCGTACTCGTGCCGTGGTCATCACGGACAGCGACCATGTGACACTTTCGGCTGTTCAGCCGGAGACAATAGCCCATCGGGTTGCCGGAAATGATGAGGTGGATTTGAAGAAGGATGAGGAAAAATGAAACAGGGACTGCTGGTGGTGATTTCCGGTGCATCCGGTACGGGCAAGGGGACGGTGTGCAGTGCACTCATGAAGGAGATGAAGGGCATCTCCTATTCCATTTCGGCGACAACCCGCTTTCCACGGGAAAATGAGCGGGACGGTGTGAATTATTATTTCCTCTCCAGGGAGGCTTTTGAGAAAATGATCGGAGAAGGAGGCTTCCTGGAGTGGGCAGAGGTTTATGGGAACTATTACGGGACACCCTTGAAAAAGATACAGGAGCGCCTGGCGGAAGGGCAGGACATACTGCTGGAGATTGATACGCAAGGTGCATTGAAGGTAATGGAAAAGTGTCCGGAAGGGGTATTCATCTTTCTTCTTCCGCCATCCCTGGAAGAATTGGAGCGCCGCATCCGCGGGCGCGGAACGGAGACAGAAGAAAGCATCATCAAGCGGCTGGGGGCTGCCAGGAAAGAGATTGACATCGGCCGGAGATATGCATACGTTGTTATGAATGATACCGTGAAAGAGGCCGTAATGCGGATCAAGGCGATCCTTACAGCCGAGCACTGTCGCGTGGAATTGAATACAGAGATGTTCGAGGTGTTTGAGAAATGAAGACAAATGTAGTGATGAGCATGGTGAACCCCTCAACGGATGCGTTGATGACGAAGGTGGACAGCCGCTACGGATTGGTTGTTCTGGCGGCGCGCCGTGCCCGTCAGCTCATGACGGGAGCAGAAGTGAAAGCGAAGAACCAGTCAACCAAAAATGTGACGAATGCACTGGAAGAAATCGTAGAAGGCAAGATCACTTACGAAATTACCAAGGATTACCGTGAGGAGAATGAGCCGGCAGAAAACAATGCTCCGGAGGACGAGGCAGTAAAAGCCGTTGACGCTGCAGAAGCGTCTGTGCGGGAATTGCCCGAGGATGAAGCGGAAGATGCTGATGAACCGGATGAAGAGGATGCGGATGAAGAAACCGCATATGAAGACGCCGGCGATATGGAAGACGCGGAAGACGCGGAAGACGTTCGGGAGGAATGATGGCAGAGTATCTGGCAGGAAAGAACATCGTTTTGGGAGTAACCGGGGGCATTGCTGCGTATAAAGCGGTGGAGGTTGCCAGTCGTTTGAGAAAGCTGGGGGCTGAAGTCCATGTCATCATGACAAGAGCGGCGCAGGAATTCGTAACGGAACTCACTTTTCGGGAGATCAGCGGCAATCCTGTGAACACAGGCATGTGGGAGAAAGTCCTTCATTGGAATGTGGAGCACATCGCTCTGGCAAGACTGGCGGATCTCGTCCTGGTTGTTCCCGCAACGGCGAACCTGGTGGCAAAACTTGCAGCCGGCATGGCGGATGATATGCTTACGACAACGATTCTGGCAACCCAGGCACCTGTCTTTCTGGCGCCGGCAATGAACAGCAATATGTATACCAATCCCGTGACGCAGGAGAATCTGGAGAAACTAAAGGCGAGGGGCATGAGGATCCTTCCTCCCGCATCGGGACATCTGGCCTGCGGTATAGATGGCGTGGGACGATTGCCGGAGCCTGTGGAAATCGTTTCCTGTGTAAAGGCGCATTTTTCCGCAGTCTGCTCTCTGCGTGGCAGAAAGATTTTAGTGACGGCAGGCGGCACGATTGCGCCCATTGATCCGGTACGCTTCCTCGGCAACCGCTCCAGTGGGAAAATGGGCTATCGAATTGCCGAGGAGGCGGCGAAAAGAGGGGCAGAGGTGGTTCTGGTTTCCGGGGTGTCCGCCCTGCCGGATCCGGAAGGGGTTCGGACAGTGCGTGTGGAGACGACAGAGGAAATGCGCAGTGCGGTGCTTCAGGATTTTCCTGACGCAGATGCGGTCATCAAAGCAGCCGCTGTGGCGGATTACCGCGTGAAGCATGTGTCAGAGCAGAAAATCAAGAAGTCTGACGGGGAATGGACGATAGAACTTGAGCGGAATCCGGATATTCTCTATGAACTCGGCCGGATGAAGAAGCACCAGGTGCTTGTGGGATTTGCGGCAGAAACGCAGAATCTCATGGAATACGCAAAGAAAAAGCTGGAGAAAAAAAATTTGGATTTCATTGTGGCCAATGATGTGACCATGCCGGGGGCAGGATTTCGGGGAGAGACGAATATTGCCCGCCTGATGTTCAGGGATGGAAAGGTGGAAGAGCACCCGCTGATGAAAAAAGCGGAACTGGCGGCGATTATTCTTGATCGTGTGGAGGAAATCCTGCCCTGTGGTTGACATGCGGGAAAATCCTCTGTTATGATGAGATGGATGTTTTAATGTGAGGAGATGACGAACTCATGAAAGTGGCTGTTGTTATGGGAAGTGACTCTGACTGGCCGATCCTGAAGCCGGCAGTAGACCTTTTGAAGCAGTTCGGTGTGGAAGTCGAGGTGACCGTGGCCTCTGCTCATCGCACTCCGGCGAAGGTGCGCGATTTTGTTCTTGCCGCGCCTGAGAAGGGAGTTCGTGCATTTATTGTAGCAGCGGGAGCAGCGGCGCATCTCGCCGGTGTCATTGCAAGCTATACGACCCTGCCCGTCATCGGCGTGCCCATCAATGCAACACCTTTGAACGGCATGGATGCGCTTTTGAGCACGGTCCAGATGCCCTCCGGCATTCCGGTGGCGACCATGGCTGTCAATGGTGCGAAGAATGCAGCTGTATTTGCTGTGCAGATTTTTGCGGTGTCAGATGCGGCATTGGCGGAGAAACTGCAGGCGTACCGGGAAAAAATGGTTCAGGATGTGGAGAAGAAAGCAGCTCGTGTTGCTGCTCAGCTTTGATGCTGTGCGGTAGATTCCGGCTGTTTTTTGCGCTTTTTGGGGAACGGAAGAATTTTCCACGAATGCACAGACAGGAGAAGTAAGGAAGCATGTACGATATTGACAACAAATGGAAGGAAGAATGCGGCGTCTATGGAGTGTTCTCCCGCAGCGAGGACGTTTCGGAAATGACATATCTTGGCCTCTATGCTTTACAGCACCGCGGTCAGGAGAGTGCGGGGATCGCAATTACAGATGGCGCATGGATGGATGTGTCCAGGGGCATGGGTCTTGTGAATGAGGTCTTTCGCCATCAGCTGCCGCATATGGAGGGACAGTATATCGCCATCGGGCACGTGAGATATTCCACTACGGGATCCAGTCTGCTGGCGAACACGCAGCCCCTCATGGTGAATTACTCCGGCGGCAAGATTGCCCTGGCGCACAATGGCAACCTGACAAACGCATCGGCGATCCGCCACGAATTGGAGGAACAGGGCACGATATTTCAGACTTCCATTGATTCTGAGGTATTCGTGAATCTCATTGCAAGATCCCGCAAGGAGACCATTGAGGGCAAGGTCATGGAGAGCCTGCGGAAGATCAAGGGCGCGTACTGTCTGACCATCATGACGGAAGACAAGCTCATCGGCGCGAGGGATCCCCAGGGATTCCGCCCGCTCTGCCTCGGAAAGATGGATAACGGGACGTGGATCCTCTCCTCGGAAACCTGCGCACTGGATGTGGTGGATGCACATTTCGTGCGGGATATCGAACCGGGTGAAATGGTGGTCATTGATGACAGCGGAGTGAAATCCTATGAATTTGCCTTTGGCCAGGAATCCGCGGCCTGTGTTTTTGAGTATATCTATTTTGCACGCCCGGATTCCGTCATAGATGGTCAAAGCGTCCATGAAGCGCGCTTCATGATGGGACGCATCCTGGCGAGGGAAAGCGGCTTTCAGGGAGATATTGTCATTTCCGTGCCGGATTCCGGAAATACGGCGGCATCCGGCTATGCCTTTGAGTCAGGCATCCCATATATGGAGGGTCTTGTCAAAAACCGCTACATCGGTCGTACCTTCATTCAGCCGACGCAGAAGAAGAGAGACACGGCGGTCAAGCTCAAGCTGAATCCCATACGCTCCGTGGTGGAGGGGAAATCCGTCATCCTGGTGGACGATTCCATTGTACGGGGCACTACCAGCGGGAAGATTGTGAGAATGCTGCGGAACGCTGGGGCAAAAGAGGTGCATATGTGCATCAGTTCTCCCCCCATCGGCTATCCCTGTTTTTATGGCATTGATACCTCGATCCGCAAGGAACTCATAGCGGCCACGAAGTCCGTGGAGGAGATCCGTCAGTACATTGAGGCGGATTCCCTGCACTTCCTTTCCCTGGAGGGTCTCAAGGAGAGTTTTTCCCACGTGGATCCGGAGTCCATGTGTTATGCCTGCTTTAACAGTGCATATCCTGTTGCCCAAGGTGAGACATCTGTGGGGGATAGCAAGTATGTTTTCGAGCAGGGGAAGAAATGTTGAATATGGAGGAGCAAATGGAAGAAAAGCTAACCTATCGCGATGCCGGCGTGGATATTGACGCAGGAAACTATTCGGTGAAACTCATCAAGGACAGCGTCAGAGCGACCTATCGACCGGAAGTCCTGGGGGATCTGGGCGGCTTCGGCGGCCTTTTCGCCCTGAACAGCGGAAAGTACAAGGAACCTGTCCTCGTGTCCGGCACGGATGGTGTGGGAACGAAGCTGCGTCTGGCATTTATTCTGAACAAGCATGATACCATCGGCCAGGATGCTGTTGCCATGTGTGTCAATGATATTCTTGTTCAGGGCGCAGAGCCTCTTTTTTTCCTGGATTATCTCGCTGTGGGGAAACTGATGCCGGAGCAGGTGGCAGAAGTCGTCAAGGGGGTTGCCGGGGCATGCAGGGAGTCCGGGTGTGCGCTGATTGGCGGCGAGACGGCGGAGATGTCCGGATTCTATCCGGACGGCGAATATGACATTGCAGGCTTTGCCGTGGGGGTTGTGGAGAAATCCCGACTCATTACCAGCCAGCGGGTAATGGAGGGAGATGTGCTTTTGGGATTGCCTTCCTCCGGTGTCCATTCCAACGGCTATTCCCTTGTGCGGAAGATCGTTTTTGATCGGAAGGGGTTTAAAGGCGATGAATACATTGCGGAGCTGGGAAAGACCATCGGCGAGGAACTCCTGACGCCCACAAGGCTCTACCCAAGGATTTGTCTGCCTCTGGTGGAGAGGTTTGATATCCATGGCATGGTGCATATCACCGGAGGCGGCTTCTATGATAACATCCCACGGGCTCTGCCGGAGGATATGTCAGTGGAGATCCGGGCCGATGCGTGGAAGATGCCGGTCATCTTCAAACTCTTGCAGGAGTGGGGCAACGTGGAATGGAAGGAAATGTACCGCACGTTCAACATGGGCATTGGCATGGTCATCATTGCGGGGGCTGACGAGGCGGAAAGGATCAGGGAATACATGGAGTCCCAAAAGGAAGACTGCTATGAGATCGGCAGGGTCGTTGGGGGATTTCACGATGTGATCATCAAAGGCGGCGTGTTTCATGGCTAAAGAGGTATTGGGTGTTCTTTGTTCCGGGCGAGGAACAGATTTGCAGTCCATTATGGATGCCATCTCTGCAGGCTCCCTGGAGGCGGAAATTGCTGTTGTTCTGGCGGACAAGCCGGAGGCCATGGCACTCAGGCGGGCGGAGAAAGCAGGCATCCGCAGCGTATGCGTGAACCGCAAGCTGTATGAGGACAGGGAGAGTTTTGAACGGGTGCTGGTTTCCGAATTGAGGAAATCCGGTGTCACGTTGGTGATATTGGCGGGCTTCATGCGGATTTTGAGTCCCTATTTTGTTCACGAGTACAGCGGAAGAATTATGAACATCCATCCTGCGCTGCTGCCCTCCTTTGGCGGAGCCCATGCACACAGGGATGTACTTGCTTACGGCGTAAAAATTTCCGGCTGTACGGTTCATTTCGTCGATGAGGGGATGGACAGCGGTCCCATTATTCTGCAGGCGGCAGTTCCCGTGCTGGATGATGATACGGAGGAGACTCTTGGAGCGCGGGTGCTGGAGCAGGAACACATTATTTATCCCAAAGCCATCCAGCTCTATGTGGAAGGCAGGCTGAAAGTCGAAGGACGTCATGTGAAGATTGTAGAAAAAAAATAAGGGGTGTTTGTTTATGCAAATCAAACGTGCGCTTATCAGTGTTTCCGACAAGACCGGTGTGGTAGAATTTGCCCGCAAGCTGCATGATGCAGGCGTGGTGATCGTTTCCACAGGCGGCACGATGAAAACTCTTCAGGAGGCAGGGGTGCCGGTCACCTATGTCAGTGATGTCACGGGGTTCCCTGAGATCATGGACGGCCGTGTCAAGACACTCAACCCCTATATTCATGGGGGTATCCTTGCGGTACGCGACAATCCGAAGCACCAGAGGGAAATGAAAGAACATAAGATCACACCCATTGACCTGGTAGCGGTGAACCTCTATCCCTTCAAGGAGACCATTGCAAAACCGAATGTTACATTGGCGGAAGCCATAGAGAACATTGATATCGGCGGCCCTGCAATGATTCGCGCTGCGGCGAAGAACTTCAAATTCGTCACGGTGGTGACAAATCCTTCCCGATATGATGAAGTTGCTGCCATGGTGGCAAAGGACGGCTGTGTGAATGGAATGCTCCGCATGCAGCTGGCTCAGGAGGCCTTTGCCCATACAGCAGATTATGATACGGCAATTCAGCACTACCTCAAGGAACAGGTGGAGAAATAATGAAGTTACTGGTAATTGGAAGTGGCGGCCGTGAGCATGCCTTGGCCTGGAAGCTCGCCCAAAGCCCGAAATGCGAAAAGCTCTATGCCCTCCCCGGCAATCCCGGGATGGAAAGCATAGCCGAGTGCATCGGTGGCATTTCCATTGAGGATAATGCAGCGGTAGTAGGGTTGGCGCAGGAAAAGGACATAGATCTTGTTGTGGTGGGGCCTGAGGTTCCGCTGACAAACGGTCTTGCGGATGCTTTGAAGAAAGCGGGAATCCAAGCCTTCGGACCCTCAGGGAAGGCGGCGGAGCTTGAGGGTTCCAAGGCATTCTCAAAGAACCTCATGAAAAAATACGGCATTCCGACAGCGAAATATGAGGTGTTCACAGATGCGGAGGCTGCGCGGGATTACGTGAAAAGGGAAGGGGCGCCCATTGTCATCAAGGCAGATGGGCTTGCGGCAGGCAAGGGCGTCATTGTGGCCATGGATCTCGATACGGCGCTCCGAGCCATCGGGGACATGATGGAGGACGGTGCTTTCGGGCGAGCCGGCAGCCGTGTTGTCATTGAGGAATTCATGGAAGGGGAGGAGGCATCCCTTCTGGCTTTCACCGATGGCGAAACCATTGTGCCCATGATTTCCTCCCAGGATCATAAGCGCGCTTATGACGGGGACAAGGGACCGAACACCGGAGGTATGGGAACCTATGCTCCGGCACCTGTCATGACACCGGATATGGTGCAGGCGGCGGAGGAAAAGATCCTGAAGCCCGTCATTGCCGCCATGAGAGAAGAGGGGCGTCCCTATCAAGGCTGTCTCTATGCAGGACTCATGATTACAAAGGATGGGCCGAAGGTTGTGGAATTCAATGCTCGCTTTGGGGATCCGGAGACACAGGTGGTGCTGCCTCTCCTGGAAAGCGATCTCGTGGAAATCATGATGGCATGTGCAGAGGGAACTCTGGACAAAACGAAAATCCAATGGGGTACAGGGGCGGTGGTTTGTGTCGTCATGGCATCCGGCGGATATCCCGGAAACTACGCTAAGGGCGTGGAAATTAAGGGACTTGCGGACGCGAAGTCGGCCGGCAGTCTCGTCTTTCATGCCGGAACTGCCTGGAAGGATGGAAAGATCGTCACCGCCGGCGGCCGCGTGTTGGGGGTTGTGGCAAGGGCGGACAGCATTCGGGAAGCCGTGACCCAGGCTTATGAGGGCGTGAAAATGATAGATTTTCAGGATGCCTTCTACCGGAGGGACATTGCCCATCGGGCTTTGGAATACGGGTCGAGCAGATCCTGACAAAGAAAAAAAGCTGATGCCGAAGCACATGGCTTCCTGCATCAGCTTTTTGCTTAGCCGTGGTCGGGATGACAGGATTCGAACCTGCGACCTCATCGTCCCGAACGATGCGCGCTACCAAACTGTGCTACATCCCGNNCGGGATGACAGGATTCGAACCTGCGACCCCCTCGTCCCGAACGAGGTGCGCTACCAAACTGCGCTACATCCCGCTCAAGATATTATAACACAATGGTTCAAATCTCGCTATAGGCGAAATATCCCAATTGGCGTTTTGCCCCGTGTAGATGGAAGAAAGGAATGCAAGGACTTTTCAAGGATTTTGATTGACGTGGTGTATGGCGTATGGTATACTTCTTACAGTTCGTTGCGGCGAGCTGTCCGCGGCAGGGATAACGAAGTTCTCCGACGTTTTCTCCGCTGTTGGATATTCTTATGAAGGATACAGGAGGAAAAGGAAATGTTGACACAGGAAGCAAAGCAGGAAATCATTGCAAAGTATGCTGTTCACGAAGGGGACACAGGATCTCCGGAAGTGCAGATCGCTGTCCTCACGGCTCGTATTGCTTATCTTACGGAGCATCTCAAGGAGCACAGGAAGGATCATCACTCTCGTCGCGGTCTTCTGAAGATGGTCGGACATCGCCGTCGTTTGCTCAGCTATCTCAGCAATAAGGATATTGAGCGTTATCGCGCGATCATTTCCAAACTGAATCTTCGCAAGTAAAGGAAGCGTCAAGCAAGTTGCTCTTTCTTGAAGAAAGAAGCGGGAGGATCCCGCTTCTTTTCGTATAAATAAAATGATTTCATGAAATAATTTTGGAGGAAACGATATGCACAGTTTTGAGATGCAGCTGGGAGGCCGTACCCTGACCATTGAGAACGGCAAAATGGCAAAGCAGGCAAATGGCGCAGTTCTCGTGCGTTATGGCGATACGGTGGTCTTGGTGACCGCCACAGCTTCTGCAGAGCCCCGGGAAGGTGTTGACTTCTTTCCGCTTACCGTTGACTATGAGGAGAAGATGTATGCCGCAGGAAAGATTCCGGGCGGGTTCATCAAACGGGAAGGACGCCCTTCCAGCGATGCGGTTCTCTGCGCCCGTCTCATTGACCGTCCCATTCGCCCGTTGTTTCCGGAGGGATTCCGCAATGATGTGCAGATCGTGGCTACGGTTCTTTCCGTGGAGCAGGACAATGCGCCGGAATTGGCGGCGATGATCGGTGCCTCTTGCGCGCTTGCCGTGTCGGATATTCCCTTTCTGGGGCCGATTGCGGGTGTGCGCGTGGGACGTGTGGAGGATGCCTTTGTGATCAACCCCACAGAGGAACAGAGGGAAAAGTCTACGCTGAATCTCACTGTGGCAGGCTCCTACGATGCAGTCATGATGGTGGAGGCCGGGGCAAATGAACTTCCGGAGGATGTTATCCTGGATGCTATTTTGTTCGGCCATGAGGAAATCAAGAAAATCGTTGCGTTCCAGAGGGGCATTCAGGAGACATGCGGCAAGGAAAAACGTGAAGTGAAACTCTTTTCCGTGCCGGAGGAGCTGGAAAGAGCCATACGTGATTTTGCGGAAGCAAAGCTGGATGCAGCGACCCGCAATCCCGACAAATTGGATCGGGATGCCCATATCGTTGATGTCAAGGCAGAGACCATGGAGAAATTCCTGGCGGACTATCCGGAGATGGACAAGGAGATTGCCTATATTCTCTACAAGACAGAGAAGGAGATCGTCCGCCGCATGATCACCCATGAAAAGATTCGCCCGGACGGACGCGGCGTGGAGGAAGTACGCCCTGTGACCTGTGAAGTGGGGCTTTTGCCGAGGACTCATGGCTCCGGACTTTTCACCCGCGGACAGACACAGATACTTACCGTCACCACGCTCGGTCCCATGGGCGATGAGCAGATCATCGACGGCCTTGGCCCGGAAACTACGAGGCATTATCTCCACCATTACAATTTTCCGGGGTACAGCGTTGGGGAGGCGCGTCCCATGCGCAGTCCGGGTCGTCGCGAAATCGGCCATGGGGCGCTGGCAGAGAGGGCGCTCGTTCCGGTGATTCCCTCCATTGAGGAGTTCCCCTATACGATCCGTCTCGTTTCCGAGGTTTTGGAGTCCAACGGTTCCAGTTCCATGGGAAGCGTCTGCGGCAGCACGCTTTCTCTGATGAATGCCGGTGTTCCCATCAAGCGTCCCGTTTCCGGCGTGGCCATGGGACTTGTGAAGGATGGAGATGCTTATACCATTCTCACGGACATTCAGGGCATGGAGGATGCCCTTGGCGATATGGACTTCAAGGTTGCAGGCACGGAGAATGGTGTCACGGCGATCCAGATGGACATCAAGGTTGCAGGCATCAGCAGGGAGATTCTGTCTTCGGCTCTGCAGCAGGCGAAACGGGGACGCGCTTTCATCCTCGGAAAGATGCTGGAGTGCATTTCCGAGCCTGCGCCGGATCTTTCGCCCTATGCTCCCCGTGTGGAAACCATCCAGATCAAGGTGGACAAGATTCGTGAGGTTATCGGTACCGGCGGCAAGGTGGTCAAGAAGATTATCGATGAAACCGGAGTGGATATCGATATTCACGAGGACGGCAATATCTTCATTTCCTCCGTGGATGCGGAGGGCATGCGGAAGGCTCGTCAGATGATAGAGGACATTGTGCGTGAGGTTGAGGTGGGAGAAACCTACACAGGAACCGTTACCCGCCTCATGAAATTCGGTGCCTTTGTGGAGGTTCTCCCCGGCAAGGAAGGTCTCTGCCATATCTCACAGCTTTCCAAGCGCCGCGTGGAAAAGGTGGAGGATGTGGTGCAGGTTGGCGACCAGATTGAAGTCAAGGTAGTGGAGATCGATGACAAGGGGCGCATCAACGTGAGCCGCAAGGCGGTACTTTAAAATGTAATTTACGGGAACACCGGGAGATTCCTGCCATGCGTAGGAATCTCCCGGTGTTTCCTCTGAGGCCGATAGGAGCATAGTACCCGTAAAGCCCTGGGAAATTCGACGGATGCAAAAATTTTTTGGAAAAGAAAAAGTTTTGATTTTTTAGCAGGAAAAAGCGGCAGAGATGTTGAATTAGTGGGGAATAAAGTTACTTTGGCCGTCTGAATCGGTGGTCAATCCAGAATATCTTGGGGGGAGAGGTATGTTCAATTCAATGAAATTACGGCTGATTGTCATTATCGTCGGCGTATCCGTCGTAACAACGCTCTGCATCGGGGGATTCTTTATCTACAGTGCCATTCAGGACAATAAAACCCAGATTGCGAGCTATCGATCGGATCTGGAACGGAGTGCCGAGGCGCAGCTCCGGGGAGAGACTGAGGTGGCAGTGAGTGCCATTGAAGAGGTGTACAAACTGCAGCAGGCCGGCCAGCTTACCGAGGAACAGGCAAAAAAGCAGGCGGCCGATATTGTTCGTGATTTGCGGTACGATGAGGGTCGGGGCTACTTCTGGATCGATACAGAGGAAGGCGTCAATGTGGTGCTTCTGGGACGTGACACCGAGGGAAAATCACGTATTCACTTGACAGATCCCACCGGCAAGCAGTTCATCAAGGAAATGATTGAAAACGGCCTGAAGCCGGGAGGCGGCTTCACGGATCTGATGTTTGCAAAACCCAATGAGACAACACCTTTGCCGAAGCGCAATTTTACGACCACCTTCAAGCCATATCGTTGGGTACTGGGAACGGGTGTCTGGATCGATCAGATCGATGGGATGGTAGCGGAGAGGGAAGCGCTGCTTTCCAGCCAGTTTCGCGGCAATCTGATCCAGACCGTCATCACGCTTTTGATTCTCCAGATTCTGTTTGTTTTGTTTGCCGTCTATGTTGGCAACAGCATTGCCCGTCCCATCCAGATGGTGACAGAGCGTATGCATATCATGGGCACGGGTGATCTTCGGATGAATTCCGAAGCGGAGGCGGTCATGCGGGAGCTTTCTCTGCGGCCGGATGAGCTCGGTGTCATGAGCAAAGCCATGAGCGATATGCACAAGAAAATCCGCGATCTCATGCAGCGCATTGTGCAAGCGGCAGAATATGTGGCGGCGGCTTCGGAGGAGCTCACCTCTACGGCGGAACAGTCAGCCCAGGTGAGCCAGTCCATCGCAGAATCTGTTGTCAATGTGGCGGGTTCCTGCAGCGAACAGTTCACCGATGTGGAAATGGCGAATGAAAATACGCAGATTCTTGCGAATCACATGGAGAATTTCAAGGTGACCATCGGCAGATCCAGCGAGAAGATACATGCTACCAGCAATTCGGCATATCAGGGCCAGACAAGCGTGGACAACGCCGTGCAGGGCATGGGCAAGATCAACGATACGGTGCAGGCCATGTCCATGGTGATTGGCAATCTGGGGGATCAGTCCCAAAAGATTGGTACCATTGTGGATACGATTTCTGCCATTTCCGAGCAGACAAACCTTCTCGCCCTCAATGCGGCAATCGAGGCGGCTCGGGCCGGCGAACACGGGCGCGGCTTTGCTGTCGTCGCAGATGAAGTCAGAAAACTGGCCGAACAGTCCAGGGAGGCTGCGGGAGAAATTTCCCAGCTTATTGTAGCCATTCAGCAGGATACGGAAAATGCAGTGGCTGCCATGCACGAAGGCGTCAACCAGGTAACGGATGGCACAAAGGCTGTGGATGAGGCAGGCGGATCCTTCCGCCAGATATCTTCCATGGTTGGGGAAGTAGCGCAGAGTTCCCAGATGATGGAAAGTGTCGTGAAGGATTTGACAGAGGGGACAGACCGCATCAAGGAAGCTGTCACGAAGATCAACGATATGAGCCGCAGGGTGGCGGACGAGGCCCAGACCGTTTCGGCGGCTACCGAGGAGCAGACGGCTTCCATGCACGAGATTGCCGATGCCAGCCGCAAGCTTGCGGAGCAGGCTCAGGATCTCCAGAACGCCATCGTGGAGTTCAAGATTTGATAGGGCTATGGATTGAAATTGAATGCTGTTTGTGATACGATAAATGTTGGTTTCACGAACGCGATGAAAGGCTCTCATCCAGTTTGGGATGCGAGCCTTTTGTGATGATAGGAGGATTTCGCTTGTACAGCAAGGTAGATACGAACCTGAATTTTGTCGACAGGGAAAAAGAAGTTGCCAAATTCTGGAAAGAGCATGATATCGCAAAAAAGGCCGTGGAGCAGAGAAGCGGGAAGGATGTCTTCACCTTTTATGATGGCCCGCCTACGGCAAATGGAAAGCCGCACATCGGACATGTCCTGACCCGCGTCATCAAGGACATGCTGCCCCGCTACCAGTCCATGAAGGGGAAACGGGTGCTTCGAAAAGCAGGGTGGGACACCCATGGCCTCCCGGTGGAGCTTGAGGTGGAAAAGGCTGTCGGAATCAACGGAAAGGAACAGATCGAAGAGTACGGCATAGAACCCTTCATCAAGAAATGCCGGGAGTCTGTCTGGAAATACAAGGGCATGTGGGAGGAATTCTCCGATGTGGTGGGTTTCTGGGCAGATATGGAACATCCTTACATCACCTATGAGAATGATTTCATCGAGTCTGAATGGTGGGCATTGAAGGAAATCTGGAACAAGGGTCTCCTCTACAAGGGGCATAAGGTGGTTCCCTACTGCCCCCGCTGCGG
>DFES01000142.1 GCA_002369175.1 Selenomonadaceae bacterium UBA3796 | reverse complement strand
ACCATGAACATCTTCAATAAAGTGTCTTGGCTCTTATTGGTCGCACTTATGCCGTTTAGTTTTCTCGTTTGCTGTTCGGCGGCGCAGGCTTCTCCGTTCACAGCTCCGCAAAAACTGAAGTTGAACTAAGGGATCGTTCTGCATATACGGCGTCCAAACATAATTTTGTTCGGACGCCGTATATTTTGCCCATGGTAAAATTGGAACAATTGCGTTATGGCAGGAAAACCTGCCGAAACGCTATTTTGTATATTTTGCCCATGGCAAAATTGGAACAATTGCGTTATAATAAGATGTTAATTTCTGTAAATGCATTGCAGTTCTGAGGTGAGATTGTGGAATTTGGTCAAGGAAAGGTGGTTCCGGTAAAGCTGGAGAACGAGATGCGGAACTCGTATATCGACTATGCGATGTCCGTCATCGTTGCCCGCGCTCTGCCGGATGTTCGTGACGGCCTGAAGCCGGTGCATCGGCGTATTCTTTACGCCATGCAGGAAGCCGGCATGGGTTCTGGCAAGCCTTATAAGAAGTCGGCGCGCATCGTCGGCGAGGTCTTGGGTAAATATCATCCCCATGGGGATAGTTCTGTGTATGATGCCATTGTGCGTATGGCACAGGATTTCTCCATGCGCTATATGCTTGCGGACGGCCATGGGAATTTTGGCTCTGTGGACGGGGATCCGGCAGCGGCCATGCGCTATACAGAAGTCCGCATGTCCAGGATTTCGGAGCTCATGTTGCAGGACATCGACAAGGAGACGGTGGATTTTACGCCGAACTACGATGAGTCCCTGAAGGAACCCACCGTTCTCCCTTCCAAATTCCCGCAGCTTCTGGTGAATGGAACCTCCGGCATTGCTGTCGGCATGGCAACGAATATTCCTCCCCATAACATGGGGGAGGTGATTGACGGCGTATTGATGCTCATTGACCGCCCGGATGCCACCATCGAGGAGCTCATGCAGGTCATCAAGGGACCGGATTTCCCAACGGCCGGCCTCATTCTCGGCACAGATGGCATTCGGGAGGCTTATATGACAGGCCGGGGCGTCATAAAGATGAGGGCAGATGCCCATATCGAGACGATGTCCAACGGCAAGTCGCGCATTATTGCCACAGAGCTTCCCTATCAGGTCAACAAAGCGCGCCTGGTGGAGAAGATTGCCGCTCTTGTTCGTGACAAGACCATTGACGGCATTACGGATCTTCGCGACGAGTCAGACCGCAACGGCATGCGTATTGTGGTGGAGCTTCGTCGTGATGCCAACGCAAATGTGATATTAAACCAACTTTATAAACATACTCAATTTCAGGATAGCTTCGGTGTCATCATGCTGGCGCTTGTGGATGGCAGGCCGAAGATCCTGAATCTCAAGGAAGTCCTCCACTACTATATCAAGCATCAGGAGGATGTCATTACCCGCCGTACCAGGTACGAACTGAAAAAGGCAGAGGCAAGGGCCCATATTCTGGAAGGCTTGACCATTGCCCTTGACAATCTCGATGCGGTCATTACCATGATTCGGGAAAGCCGCACCGCAGAAATTGCCAAGGAATCCCTGATGCAGGCCTTCAAACTCTCCGATAAGCAAGCGCAGGCCATTCTCGACCTCCGTCTCCAGCGTCTCACGGGATTGGAACGGGATAAGATCGAGGAGGAGTACGAGGCGACCTTGAAGGCCATTGAGGAATACAAGGCTATTCTTGCGGACGAAAACCGCATTCTCGGCATCATCCGGGAAGAGCTCACGGCTGTGAAGGAAAAATACGGTGATGAGCGTCGAACCCGCATCACCATTGACACTTCTTCCTTCCATGTGGAGGATCTCATCGCTGAGGAGGATGTGGTCATCACCCTGACCCACAACAATTACATCAAGCGCATGCCCCTGACGGCTTACCGCAACCAGAAGAGGGGAGGGCGCGGTGTTACCGGGATGGGAACGAAGGAGGAGGATTTCGTTGAGAATCTCCTCATCACCACGACCCACCATACCATCCTCTTCTTCACGAGCCGCGGCAGGGTGTTCTACCTCAAGGCCTATGAGATTGCAGAATCCGGCCGCCAGGCGAAGGGAACGGCAATCATAAATCTCCTGCAGCTGGACAAGAGCGAGAAGATTACCGCAGTCATTCAGGTGCGCGAGTTCAAGCCGGATCGCTTCCTCTTCATGGCCACAAAGAAGGGCATCGTGAAGAAAACGGGGCTCCAGGAATTCAGTTCCATGAGGAAAGGGGGACTCATTGCCATCCATCTGGATGACGATGATGAACTCATCGGCGTCAAATTTACGGATGGTGAGAGATATGTCATTCTCGGAACGAAGAATGGTATCGCCATTTGCTTTGATGAGAGTGATGTCCGCGTCATGGGGCGCGTGGCGCGCGGTGTGCGAGGAATCCGCCTGAAGGAAGGCGATGAGGTCATCGGAATGGCGAACCTTCACCGCAATGCCGATGTGCTGACAGTGACGGAAAACGGCTACGGAAAGCGCACGCCGACTTCGGAATACCGCGCTCAGATCCGCGGAGGCAAGGGCATCATCAACATGAAGGTTACGGAGAAGACCGGTTCGGTCATTGGCCTCAAGGTGGTCAGGCCGGAGCAGGAACTCATGCTGATCACAACAGAGGGCATCGTCATCCGCACAAATGTGGATGAAATCTCTGTCATCAGCCGCAATACCCAGGGCGTCATGCTCATGAAGACAAATGAGAATGATAAGGTTGCCTCCATGGCCACCATGGATCAGAAAACGGAATAGGAAAGCAAATCAACATATGGGGCTGTTGCATGTGACAATGCAGCAGCCTCGTTTATTTCCATGCCTCCCGGAAGGACAGCCTCTGGCAGCAGCCAATCTGAATGCGCGGGGAAAAAGGAGGAGAAAGGAAAATGAAGATTGCTAGAGAGTACACATGCGTATAAAGGAATATTGCTGTTTTTTGGCAGTGAACTTGCGCGTATTCAGAGTCAGAATAGGATTTATACTCGCGAAGCGGCACGGGAAAGGATATAGCTATGAAGAAATACTTTTACATCGGTATTGTCGTTATCCTCATGCTGTCCCTGGCATTGGTAGGCTATGGGGCATGGCTGAACTACAGTGATGAAGACCAGATTGCCAGGCGCATGGACAGCCGGCTCTTGCAGCTGGAGGGGGCAAGAGCTGAGATGCGGGAACTGCAGCCTGCTCTTACCCTGGATGCGGTGCGCTTTTCCAGCGAAAATATGACCGATGCCGTAGCTCTTACCAATGGGCGCATCCTCAACTGGTATGTGGAAAAGAACAGCACCGTACACAAGGGAGATCTGTTCCTTTCCATGGGCAACGAACAGGTTCCCCTTAGGATTCAGCAGGCCACCAGCGCCGTTCGCAGGGCAGAGGCTGCGCTGGCTCAGGCTTACAGCGCCTATCAGCGGCAGGGGAGGCTCATGGCCAAAAACGCCACGTCCCAGGAGAAATATGAAGCCGCCGAGGCCCAATATCTGGCTGCCCAGGCGGCTTTGCAGGAGAATGAGGCTCAGCTGGAGCAATACATCGTCCAGCAGGAATAGCTGAATGTGACTTCTCCTGTAGATGGTGAAGTGCTCATCATCTACCAGAGGGAAGGAGCCTATGTGCAGGCAGGCATGCCCGTGGCTCTGGTGGGGGATTTTGACCGGCTGACTTTTTCCCTCAATCTGGCAGATTTTGACACCCGCCATCTGAAGGTGGAGGAAACCTCCCTGCTGACCTTCCCTGAACGCTGGAACATGGGCAAAGCTTATGACACAGAGTATGGTGCCGGCAACAAGGGCTGGAAACAGAAAGTCACAGCCCGCCTCAAAGAGATTGTGCCGCCTCTTTCAGAGCCGGCCGATGTGCGTCGGGCTGTCTGGGAAGTGGACAATCGCACCCGCCTTTTGGAGCCTATGACCTACACCAGGGTGACTATGCAGACAGGCAGTGCTTACCGCTGCCTTACGGTGCCTTTGTCCGCCATGGTGGATTCTGCTCACGACAGGGTATATGTGGTGGATGAGGAGGGCATCCTGCATCTCAAGAGGATAGAAGCAGGTGCAGATGACGGCACCTATATAGAAATCTACGCAGGTCTTTCCGAAGGGGAAGCCGTGGTGACCGGCAGCATGGAAGGCCTGTCCGACGGCACGAAAGCAGAACTTCATTTGGAAGGGGAGAAAAGCTGATGCAAGAAAGAGACAAGCAGGCCGGCGAGAACCAGCCTCTGGAAAGCAGCTATATATCCCGCTGGAATCGGGGCGGCAATCAGATTTTCAGCAAGGAAGCTCTTGACAAGATGCGCTCTCCTGAGAAATTGGATACAGTGCTCTCCATCACCACTCCCATGGGGTGGATGGGTCTTATATCCGTAGCCGTGATGCTTTTTGCCGTTGTGATCTGGTCCATTTTTGGCTCCTTCACAGTCAAGGCAGATGGCATGGGACTGATCATGGATTCTGCCGGCATGGTAAAGATTTCCGCCCTTTCCGGCGGCATTTTGGACGAGGTATATGTGAGCTCGGGCACCAGAGTCAAGAAAGGGGATCTCATTGCCCATGTGAGCCTGGCTCAGGAAAACGCTGCCACCCGCATGGCTCAATATGCTCCGGAGCTTGCCGCCAACAGCCGTGAAGCTGTCAGCCGCGTCCATGAATTTGATTCCCGCCGTTATCAGATGGAAGCGGCGGAGTACAGCTACTCTTCCTATGACGGCATTGTAGACGAAGTGCTGGCAGCGCAAGGAAGCCTGCTTACCACCGGCATGCCGGTGGCCAGTGTGCGTCTGGATGACCGCAAGCATGACCTCAAGGGTATCCTCTATGTTCCTGCGGACAAGGGCAAGCGGGTGACCAAGGGCCAAAGCATCCAGTTGGCTCCCGGCGGTGTGGATATTTCCCAGACCGGCAGTTTGCTGGGGGTGGTGAGAAGCGTGTCACAGTATCCCGCCACCATTCAGTCCATGCAGAAGAACCTGGGCAATGAACAGCTGGTTCAGATGATCGTACAGGCGCAGCAGGGAGCCGTCATGGAAGTGAATTTCGATCTGGTGAAGGATCCCGATTCTGAGTCCGGCTACCTCTGGACTTCACGGGTGGGAGAGCACAAGCCGGTGACGGCGGGCAGTTTCTGCACCGGCTCTATCATCATCGAGCGGCGTCCCCCCATCGAGAAAGTATTCTACAAATTGAGCCAATGGCTGCATTGTGCTGCAGAAAAGACCCGAGGGCATCCCCTTGACGGAGGAGGAGGCACAGCGCATTGAAAAAGATGCCTTCCAGTGTTATGCAGGCTTTCCAGCCAGGGCTTTGAAGCTGTGGGATCTCATCAAGTTCATGTTTCGCCAGTGCTGGATTGCTGACTACTGCACCATTATCATCTGCAGCCTCTTTGCAGGCATGATACCTCTGGCTGCCCCAATTATCACCGAGACGATCTTTCAGGATATCATACCGATCCTTGACCGACAGGGGCTGGCCACGGTTACCCAGGCTCTGATGGTTACCAGCTTTACCACGGCGACTCTGTCCATCGTTCGTTCCATTGCCGTCATGCGCATCGGCAACCGCATCGAGATAGCTGCCGAAGCTGCCATGTGGGGCAGACTCATGCAGCTGCCTACCAAGTTTTTCCGCAGGTTCACCGTGGGAGAGCTGGCCAGCCGCATGGGGGGCATCGGCATTGCCAAGGGCATTGCCTCCGGCGATTTTGTAGGCGCTATCCTTTCCTTCCTCTTCTCCTTTTGGAGCATCTTCCTCATGTGCTACTACAGCCTGAAGCTCACGGCGGCGGCCATCGGCGTCTGAATCCAAGTTTCAACGGTGTGATGGGGGGCATTATGGGGCTGATCAGCCAGTATTTTGCCATCCAGCCCCAGCTGGAGAACCTGCGCCCCATTCTTGAGGCGGTGCCGGAGAGTGCGGGGGAGAAGCAGGACGCGGGCAAGCCCACCGGCGCTCTGGAGGTTAGCCATCTGACGTTCGCCTACACCCATATGGTGCCGGATTCCAAGGGGGACGGAAACATCCGGGAAGTGGAAGGGGAGGATGTGCTCCGCGATGTGAACCTGCCCTCGGTGCGCTCCCAGATGGGGGTGGTGCTGCAGAATGGCCAGCTGATGACCGGAGATATTTACACCAATATCGTAGGCACGAAGCTGCTGACCCAAGACGATGCCTGGCGGGCAGCGGAGGCGGCCGGCATCGCCGAGGACATTGCCGCGATGCCCATGGGCATGCAGACCGTGATATCCGAGGGCAGCAGCAACATCTCCGGAGGGCAGCGCCAGCGCATCCTCATTGCCAGGGCTTTGGTGGGGCGGCCTTCCATCCTGATCTTTGACGAAGCCACCAGCGCACTTGACAATCGCTCCCAGAGCATTGTCACCAAGAGCCTTGACCGATTGCAGGCCACCCGCATTATCGTGGCTCACCGTCTTTCTACCATCCGAAATTGTGACCGCATCATCGTCATGGATGAAGGGCGCATCGCAGAGATGGGAACTTTCCAAGAACTGGTGGAAAAAGGCGGCATCTTCTCAGAATTGGTAAAAAGGCAAGTTGCATAAATCGGGAACAAACATAGGGGCTGTTGCACAAGTGAGAAAGCACTCATGCAACAGCCCCTATGTTTTATTTTATCGTTTTTTTCGATACTACCTGGTTTTGCCGGCAACACCGGGAGTCGGAACCGAGGGTTCTTCGTTGCCCGATGGGGCAGAAGGAGCAGGAGCGGGAGCAGGAGGTTCAGGGGACGAAGGGGAGGCGGGAGCATCCCTTTCCGGTGCTGTATTCCTGTTGCTTCCCGTATCCGGAATATCGAGATTCCTAGGCTCGGAGGTGCTTTTTTCCCTTGCATCCGTGGAAGAGCCTTCCCATCTGGATTCCGAGGTATTTCTTGGTTCTGTTTTCTCCGTCCGTTCCGTTCGTTCTGTTCGTTCCGTCCGTTCCCTGGAATCCGATTCCAAGGAGGAAGAACTCCTCGCCTTTCCAATGGAGGTATCGCTTTCCGGCACTTCCGTGGCACTGGAGGGAATGGAATCCTCGTATTCTCTTGCTGCCTGGTCGAATTGGGAGCGCATATTGCTGTTTACGAAAACACCGAGGGTTTCTGCCAATGTGGTTCTGAGTTTGCTGATATCCGGTATCCAATAGCTGATCCCATCAATGTAGAGGGGACGGCCCGGAACCATTTCCGTACGGAGGCCGTACTTCTGGGCGCTTTTCAGCGTACCGGCAAATTCCAGAAGCTGGCGCATGGAAAGATCCGTTTCCACGGAACTCATGACCTCCTGAATGATGGTGGGAAGTTTTGTCAGGATAGCAGGGCGGGTGAGCTGTTCCATACATGCCTTCATGAATTTCTGCTGGCGTTCGACCCGCCCGATATCTCCTTCCTCATCCCGGTAACGGACATAGGTAACGGCTGTCTTGCCGTCCATATGCTGCAGACCGGGTTTGAGGTCGATGATGAGCCCGCCGTCATCATCCCATGGATCTTCGTAGTACATGCGCTTCTCCACGTTGATGTCAATGCCGCCGATGGCATCGATGATCTTGACGAAGGAGCTGGTATTGATTTTGACATAGTAGTCAATGTTGACCCCCAGGAAATCCTCCACTGTCTTATGGGTGAGGCGATGTCCGCCGTAGGCGAAGGCGGCATTGATCTTGTCGTAGCCGTGTCCTCTGATTTTCACACGGGTGTCCCGGGGAATGGAAAGCAACGCCGCTTTGTCGCGATCCGGGTCGATGGTGGCAATCATGAGGGTGTCCGAGCGTCCCACATCGTCCTTTCGTTCATCGACGCCCATGATCATGACGGTGGCCTTATCTTTGGCTGTCAGGAGTTCTTCTTTCTTGGCGGCGGGGGGTGTTGTGACCTTCGGTTTGTCTAAAAGGCTTGAGGAGGCGAAAATAGCTCCGGCGATGGCTGCGCTTAGAAAACAAACAAGAGCCACAATCCATGGCCACATACGCTTCTTTCGGTCATGCCGCGAAGGCAGGGAGGAATTATCCAATATACGCCCTCTTTTCTAAAAAATTTCAAAATGCACTACGATAATTATAACGCAATTGTTCCGGTTTTGACAATGGCAAAACCGGAACAATTGCGCTATAATATACCTATATCTCGTCAATGGATCGAGTGGTTTTGTTGCGCTGTTTTTTCGGCTTTGAGGAGTGGAGCATGATGTGGAAACGTGTTCGGCACGATGTGTCGCGGGTCGCGAAAGATGGGGCTTTTGCCTGTCCGAGGACGGGAGCCGCCTGCCTGTTCTGTTTGGGCTTTCTGATGCTTTCTCTCTTCCTTCTGGCCGGTTGCACGAGAAGCAGCCACTTGGATGTGAAAATCGGCGTAGCCATGCCTACAAGGGAGTTTCAGCGATGGAACCAGGACGGGGATAATTTGAAAAATCTTCTTGAGAAGGACGGCTACCTTGTGGAGCTGGAATATGCCGACAACAAACCGGAATTGCAGATCGAGCAGATCCATCGGATGATCGAGGATGGCTGCAGGGTCATCGTCATTGCTTCCGTGGATACCGGTGCACTGGGAGATGTGCTTCATGAGGTGGAGTCAGCGGGCTGCAGGATCATTGCCTACGACCGTCTGATCATGGACACGGATAACGTGGATTACTATGCCACGTTTGACAATTTGGGCGTGGGTATCATGATGGCGGAGCACATAGAGGAGAAGCTGGAACTGCAGGAGGGAAAAGGTCCTTATTATGTGGAGTTCTTCGCCGGTGGGCCGGACGACAGCAATTCCCTCTTTCTCTGGGAAGGTTCCATGGAAGTGCTCCAGCCTTATTTGGATAGCGGCCAGCTTGTGGTGAAGTCCGGCGAAGCCGATCTCAAAAGCTGTGCCATCGATCACTGGAGCGTGGAAAAATCCCGGGAGAGGATGGGAAGGATCCTTCGGGAGCACTACAGCGACGGAAGCAGCCTGGACGCTGTCCTCTGTGCCAGTGATTCCGTTGCCTTCGGTGTGCTGCAGGCACTCAGGGAGGCGGAGTATCGTTCCAAGCGTGGGAAAATGCCCCTCTTGACCGGGCAGGATGCCGAAAAGCGTATTGTCAAAGCCATCATGTCGGGGGAGCAGAGCATGTCGATTTTTAAGGATACCCGTCTTTTGGCGCAGCAAGTGGTGAGCATGGTGAACTCCATTATGGCGGGAGGAGAGCCTGAGACCAACGATATCGGGAATTACAACAATGGTGTGAAGATCCTTCCAACTTTTTTGGTGCGGCCGGAACTCATTGATGCACAGAACTATCGGAAAGTTCTGTTCGGTTCCGGGTACTACAATGAAAAGGATTTTGAGGAATGATGAGGTGTCACTTATGGGACGGTATGCAGCCGGTTTTGTTCTGTCTGCGGTTGTTTTTTGGGGTTGGGACTGCCTTGCATCACGGGTGCTGGTCTATCCGGAAAGCCTGGACCTGGCAGCTTTTCTGCCTCCGCTTTTAGCGCTGATGTTTGGACCAGCGGGGATTGCCGGCGTTTCCTTAGGAGGTTTCCTGATAGCCCTCGTGGAGGGGTTCGGGCTTGAGATGGCTTTGGTTTTCTTCGGGGGAGCTTTTCTGGGGGCGTTGGTTCCCTACAAGCTTTGGCACCTTTCTCCGCCGAAGGAACATGAAGCTGTCTTTCCCTTTTACCGGAAAACCCTGTGGAAATTCATGGGGATCCTCCTGGTTACCTGTTTTGTGGTCTCCCTTTTTTTTGTCTTATGCCTTCCGGAGAACCGGGAAATCCTGAGCACGCATCCCAACTGGCAGCTTGTCCTGTTGGAAGTGGGATGCTATCGGCTCTTGAATGATTTTGCCGTGGCTGTTTTCTTCGGGATGCCCATCTTCTTCATTCTCATTTGCTACGGATATCCCTTTTACCTGCCCCCCAGCAGGCGCGAGACAGCCTCTCCCCGGAACTATGACCTGAAGCCTCTGGGGATTGTCGTTCTCTATGCTTTTTTTCTTGGAATCTTCCTTCTGCTGGACGTTTCCGGCATTATTTTTGGCCTGGAGGAACTGGATACATGGCTGCAATTCATAGCCGAAATCCTGGCCTTCATGGATGTTACCTTCATTTCCCTTTTGTATCTCCTGATGAAATACAGAAAATCCATCATGACGCATTTGATCATGATGGAACTGACTACGATCTTTTTTACGGCGCTGTTTTTGGGAAGCATTGGCTTTGTGGCTCTGGATCGTGCCATTGAGGAACGGGTCAAGAACGATTTGGAGAAAATGA
The DNA here is from genome assembly GCA_002369175.1 of Selenomonadaceae bacterium UBA3796. GTDB lineage: Bacteria > Bacillota > Negativicutes > Selenomonadales > Selenomonadaceae > UBA3796. Next base: position 1,323 of record DFES01000142.1, on the reverse strand, counting down.
GCGTCATCTACAGGGAGCGATTGACCCATACGTTCAGCGAAACCGTCATGTCCACCCGGAGTATGGCGAAAATTGCTATCGATGAGTGCGAGGATTTTGGACGGCTTCGGGAGGATGCCGGGTATCGCAGGGACTATCTTTCCTCCATGGAGAGAGACTTTCACTCCATCGCCGAAAATTCCCGCGGCTGTGTCAATTTCTATCTGGTTTTGGCGAAGGAATACGGCGGAGGAGGATTCCTCCGGACGCGCCAGCCAAAGCGCTGGGGAGCGAAGCTTCCCCCCTTCGTGGCAGACGACTTGCATCTTTATCAAGATCGCTATCACTTGTTGCGGGAACGCTATCTGGCCATGCTGAGTGAGCCGTACCAAAGCCCGGTCACGGGAAAATACCTCGTATCCTATATCATTCCCTTGCGGGAAGGGGATCGGTTCGTGGGCTTGGTGGGTCTTGATATCGACTTTGAGTATATTATCCATGAAATACAGCGAATGTCCGTTTACGAGAATGGAATGATATGCCTCCTGGACAAGCACGGCAATCTTCTCTACGCCAGCCAGAAGGACAGTGAAGAGTACCTGGCACAGCAGGGGGTCTATACCACCGAGGTCTACCTCAGCAACGGGATATGGCTGAAAATCGCTGCCTTCTCCCATGATATCTATGCCAATCGAAATCATATGCTGCTGCACTTTGTGGCGGCGATGCTTTGCATCGTCATCATCATTTCCTTCTTCAATGTGTGGCTGGTAAAGCGCGGCATTCAGCCCCTGGTGCTCATCACGGAGGCTGCGAAGAAAATTGCGGCAGGGGATCTTGCCATACGCCTTCCCAGCGAGCCGGAGAATGAATTGGGTACCCTGGTGAGGAGTATCCGGGAAATGGTGGGCAAGCTGGAAATCTACGTCTACCGTGATAAAATGACGGGACTCAGGAATGTGGCTGCCTATACCCGGGAGCATGAGATGCTGGAAAAGGCATGCCAAAAAGGAGAAAAAACAGAGTATGCACTGGTGCTCTTTGATGTCAATTTCCTCAAGCGCACGAATGACACCTATGGGCACGACGCCGGGAACGAACTGATTCGCCGTGCATCTGCTGTCATTTGCCACGTTTTTGCCCACAGTCCGGTGTTCCGCATCGGGGGAGATGAATTTATCGCTATCCTGGAAGGCGGCGACTACGCACGGCGGGAGGAGTTGCTGCTGAAGTTTGATGAAGAACTTCTGGGGCAGGCCTTTGCGTGGGAGAATGAAATCGTTCCGGTGTCGGTGGCCCGGGGCGTAGGGCTCTATTCGCCCGGGATGGAGTACGCCGCTGTGT
>DFES01000086.1 GCA_002369175.1 Selenomonadaceae bacterium UBA3796 | reverse complement strand
CTTTTGACAACCTTGCCGAGGCAGAACTTATCGAGCAGAAGATTCAGCTTTTGCGGAAGTATACCCATGCCGTTCCCGAATTCTACTGCTTTACAGGCTATGACAGGGAAGGGAAATGGGATGCGGCATTTTGGCATCGGGACATCCTGGAACTGATCCGGCGCATCGAAATTCTCATGCGGCACCGATGCCTGCCGTACATCATGAGATACTGCCGTTATGGGGAAAGCCCCTACCGTGGAATATACATCACCCTTGCTCGGTGGTGCAATCAGCCGGCTTTCTTCAAGAAGAAAAGTTTGCATGAATTTGTCATGGCGAACGGCGTGAACAGCGCCAGCTGCCGATATTTGAGCGACTTCGAGAGAGAGTTTCCCGAAGCCGCTTATTTTTTGGACTTGAAATTTAGGGAGGTTTGATTATGGCGAAAACCACCACGGATATGCAGCTTGTCCACATCGACAAGCTAATACCCTACGCCAACAACGCCCGGACACATTCCAAGGAGCAAATCACGAAACTTCGCTCTTCCCTACGGGAATACGGCTTCATCAGCCCGGTCATCATCGACAGGAATTTTAATGTGTTGGCAGGGCATGGCAGAGTTGCTGCGGCGAAGGAGGAGCATATCGCGGAAGTTCCATGCGTTTTCGTTGACCATCTGACGGAAGCCCAGAAGAAAGGCTATATTCTCGCCGACAATCGTTTCGCCATGGATGCGGGCTGGGATGAGGATATGCTGCGTGTGGAGATGGAAGCCTTGCAGGGCATGGATTTTGACCTCGGGCTTACAGGCTTTGATGAGAAGGAAATCGCCGATTTGTTTGATTTGAATGATGGCGAAGCAAAGGAGGACGATTTCGATGTTGAAGAAGAACTGGAAAAACCGTGTGTGGCGCAAGCTGGTGATGTTTGGCATCTTGGCAAGCATCGAGTTATATGCGGCGATTCCACAGTTGCCGAAACATATCAGCGGCTGCTTGGCGAGGAAAAAGTGAATCTCGTCTGCACCGATGCCCCATATTTTGTGAACTTGGATTCAGCGTCGGGAAAAATCAAGAACGATAACCTTGACGATAAATCAGCCTATGAATTTTTGATGAAGGTGTTTTCCAATTTCAAAAATGCCATGAGCAAGGATGCCTCCATCTACGAATTCTACGCCACCATGAAAGCACGGATTTTCTATGACGCATTTGAGGATGCCGGATTCAAGGTTGGCGCAGGGCTTATCTGGAAGAAGCCGAGAGCGCCCTTCATGAGGACAGACTGGAAATTCAACTCGGAGCCGATTATCTACGGCTGGCGCAAAGACGGAAAGCACATCTGGTATGGTGACCAGAAACAGACCAATGTCTTTGAATTTGATGGGATCAAGAATTCAAAGACTGACGGCTATGGACATCCATCATCCAAACCCGTGCCGCTGATAGCCTATCTTATCAAGCAATGCACACAGGTTAACGGGCTGGTGTTGGATGGCTTTCTTGGTTCGGCCTCCACACTTATCGCTTGCGACCAACTGGGGCGCATCTGCTACGGCGTGGAATTGGAGCCGAAATTTGTGGATGTGGCGGTTCAGCGGTATGCCCAAAGCCATGAAGGAAAGTTTGATGATGTATTTGTGGAGCGCGACGGGGAGAAAATCCCATATGCCGATGTTCCCAAACCGAAGGAGGAATGATTTATGCGTGTATTTCTGAACCCTGGACATGCCCCTGGCGGCAACCCCGATCCGGGAGCAAGCAACCGTATCACGGGATTGCGGGAATGTGATGTTGCCAAGAATATCGCCGATTTGGTGGAGAAATACCTCGTTGCCGCTGGGGTGGATGTCGTTGGCAATCTCCAATCGGACAGTCTCTACAAGGTGGTCAGCACTTCCAACAATCTCGGCGCAGATGTGTTTATCTCAATCCATTGCAATGCCTTCAACGAGATGGCCAACGGCACGGAAGTTTGGCATTACCACACGAGCAGGGACGGGAAGAAACTCGCCGAGTGCATCCAGCGACAGATTGTTGACTCTCTCGGCACGACCGACCGGGGAGCCAAGGGAGCCGTTCCACATACAGATAACAGCCTGTATGTGCTGAACTACACCGATGCTGTCTCGGCTCTCGTGGAATGCGCCTTTATCGACAATCCCACTGATGAGGAACTGCTCCGTACCCGGCAGGATGATTTCGCCCGTGCCATTGCCCGTGGCGTTACCGATTATGAATTGGAGGTTGGCTGACTATGAAACTGGACATTATCAAAAACGAACTGAAAGACCATATCGGAGATTTCGTGCAGAAGGAAGCGAAGGAGACATTTCTCCTTTGGCTGAAGAACGAGGCTCTGCCCGCCGTCAAGGAAATCGCCGCCATCTACAATGCGGAACTGGTGAAGTCCTCCGAAACCGAGACGGGCTGGTGCAAGTTCCGCGACCGTGTATTCCTGCCGTGTGCCGTGGATGGTGCTTTGTGGTTGATCGGCAAGGCTCTGGATGGCATGGCGGCAAAGCAGGGAGGCTGATGTGTATGGGGAACGAGCAATATTCGCTGACATTGGGCAGTCTTTTCGATGGCTCAGGGACATTTCCTCTTGGCGGTTTGATGGCAGGAATACAGCCTGTGTGGAGTTCGGATATTGAGCCGTTCCCGATAAGAGTCACCACCAAGCGGATGCCTTTCATCAAGCATTACGGGGATATACATGACATGAACGGCAGCGAGATAGAGCCGGTGGA
>DFES01000180.1 GCA_002369175.1 Selenomonadaceae bacterium UBA3796 | reverse complement strand
CGCGCAGACCCTGAAGAACGAGTGCACCATAGTTGCAGAGATCGATACCAAAGAGGTTCCCTTCCTCTGCATAGCTGTCAGCTTTATGCTGGAACACCACGGAAATCGTCTTACAGATGATTGCGAGCACCTGTCCGGCTGCTGCAAGAGGCATTGCAATAGCAATACCGGTTGCTACATCCTGATGTCCCGCAACAACGAGAATCGTCGAAATAACCGAGGCCAGAGCCGCATCCGGAGCTATCGCAGCACCAATGTTCATCCAGCCCAGAGCCATCATTTCCAAAGTACCACCGATAATAATTCCTGTTGTCATATCGCCCAAGATAAGTCCTGTTACCGTGCAAGCAATCAGAGGACGATGCGTCTGCATCTCATCCAGGCAGGAGCCCATGCCTGCGATGGTCGCAAAAAGAAAGATCATTAAAATTTGCATTGTTCCCATTATGTTTCCCTCCATTATAATTTTCCAAAACCTGTTTCCATCAGCGGAGACCGAAGGAATCCCCGGTCTCCATTATGCGACCGAAAATGTTATTTCAACACATCCATCAGCATAACCTTAGAGTCCGTATCCACCTTGCGGATCTCCAGCTCGATACCCTTCTCGTTGAGCTTCTTGAAGGCATCAATATCCTTGTCATCCACAGAAACAGCACCGGTGATCTGATGCTTTCCCTCCTTAAAGCTCATGCCGCCGATGTTGACGCTGGTGATGGGAACACCATGCTCCACCATATAGAGAACGCTGGTGGGATTCGTGAAGAGGAGCAGGCACTTATCGTCTGCATACTTCGGATTCTCATAGACACGGACAGCTTTCTCCAAATCCACAACATGGGACTGGATGCCGGCAGGAGCAACCTGCTTGAGAAGCGTGGAGCGGATCTTGTCCTTCGCCACATCATCATCGCAGACGATAATACGCTGGCAGCCGGTCACCTTGGACCATACCGTTGCTACCTGACCATGGATCAAACGATCATCAATACGAGCCAATACGATCTTCATAATTACAAATCCTCCTCATCATCAGCAGCGACGGAACTGGCATGGAACGTCTGCGCGCCGTTCTTGCCGGCCTCAACAGCCTTCTCCATGACTTCTTTGATATCGGAACCATCATCCGCCATCTGCGCACTGATCATCTCAATGAGCATCGGCATGCTGACACCAGTAACAATACCATAGGCTTCGTTGCTGATGACAAGCCTGCAAGCCGCATTGTACGGGCTGCCGCCGAACAGATCATTGAGGAAGAGCACGCTGCCATCGCAACCGTTCTCCTTGAGCTCCTTGATGGCGACTTCGTACTTCTTCACCACATCATCCGGACCTTCCCCAGGAATCAGCGTCACAGCCTTGACATTTTTCTGTTCGCCGCAGATCATTTCACAGGATTTCACGAGTTCCTCGGAAAACCTGCCATGGGTCCCAACGATAATACCGAACATTGGACATTCCTCCTTTTCTTTTTCCTGGCATATTCTGCCTGCACTCTATTAATATGCAAGAGTCGTGCCAACTTTGTGTATCAATCATAAAAAAATATAAATGCTTATGATACAAGGTTTTCTGATGTTCTCTCTCATAAATTGATACTGTTGATACAAAAATAATACACTTTTTCTCCTGTATCAATACGCTTTTCAATCGTTCTTTCTGAAAAAACGCCCAAGCAATACAGAAAAAAACCCCGGTCATAAGAAACCGGGGTCTGCATTCCGTTATGCTTCTTTCTTTCTTTTGAGATATTCGTCCATAGCCGCCGCCGCTTTCTTCCCCGCTCCCATTGCGAGAATCACCGTGGCAGCTCCCGTAACGATATCGCCGCCAGCAAAGACGCCTTCCTTTGTCGTCGCGCCTGTCTCCTCATCTGCGATGATATTGCCCCGCTTGTTTGTATCCATGCCGGGAGTTGTGGAAGCAACAATCGGATTCGGCCCTGTGCCAATGGCAATGATAACCGTATCCACCTCCAATTGGAACTTAGATCCTTCCATGGGAACCGGACGGCGGCGTCCGGATGCATCCGGCTCGCCCAATGCCATCCGTACGCAGCGAAGCGCCTTCACCCAGCCCTTTTCATCCCCGATGACTTCCACCGGATTGTTCAGCAGCCGGAAATCAATCCCCTCCTCCTTTGCATGGTGAACCTCTTCTGCTCTAGCAGGAATCTCCTCCATGCTCCGGCGGTAGACAATATAGACATGCTCCGCCCCAAGACGCAGCGCCGTGCGCGCCGCATCCATGGCCACGTTGCCTCCTCCGACAACCGCCACGTGCTTTCCCACATGAATCGGCGTTGCATACTTGGGGAACTGATAGGCTTTCATGAGATTGCAGCGAGTGAGAAATTCATTGGCAGAATACACACCATTGAGATTTTCTCCGGGAATTCCCATGAAACGGGGGAGTCCCGCTCCCGTGCCTACGAATACGGCATCGAAGCCTTCCTCCTGCATAAGCTCATCCACGGTATAGAGGCGTCCCGCCACGGAATCCAGCTCAATCTTCACGCCCATCTTCTCCAGATTGGCAATTTCTTTCCTGACCACCTTGTCCTTGGGAAGGCGGAACTCCGGAATTCCATAGGAGAGAACGCCGCCGGCCACATGCAATGCCTCGAAGATCGTGACGCGGTATCCCTTCCTGGCGAGAGCCCCGGCACAGGTAAGCCCTGCAGGGCCTGCGCCGATAACAGCAACCTTCTGTGCATCCGGCGCAAAATGCATGGGTGTTATTTCCTCATCCTTAGCCATCTGCCAGTCCGCAGCAAACCGCTCCAATCGTCCGATTCCCACAGGCTCCCCTTTTTTTCCGAGAACGCAATGCTTCTCGCACTGGCTTTCCTGCGGGCAGACGCGTCCGCAAACAGCGGGCAGGGAATTGGATTCCTTGATGATGGAGATCGCGCCGTCAAAGTCCCGCTCCTTCACCTTGGAGATAAATGCAGGAATATTAACCTGTACCGGACAGCCTTTGCGGCACTGCGGAACTTTGCAGTTAAGACAGCGCCCTGCTTCTGCCACTGCCGTTTCCTCATCGTATCCCAGGGCGACTTCCTCGAAATTATGTGCACGGACTGCCGGATCCTGCTCCGGCATCGGGTGCTTCTTCATGCTAGCTGCCATCCCCTTACCTCCCAAGACCGATATTGCAGACGTGATCTTTCGCCTCGGCTTCCTGCTCGCGATACATGCGGCCGCGACTCATAAGCCCTGCGAAATCCACCAGATGTCCATCGAATTCCGGGCCATCCACGCAGGCAAATTTCGTCTCATCGCCCACCTGCACACGACATCCGCCGCACATGCCCGTTCCGTCCACCATGATGGGATTCAGGCTCACAATGGTCTTTATTCCAAGGGGCCTGGTCGCATCCGCCACGCTTTTCATCATGATGCCGGGACCGATGGCTGTCACCTGATGGATTTTCTCCCCGCGTTCCACAAGCTGCTGCAAAGCCGTGGTGACGAAGCCCTTCACACCGTAGGAGCCGTCATCCGTAGTTACAATGACCTCATCGCTGACACTGCGCATTTCCTCTTCCAGAATCAGGATATCCTTCGTCTTCGCTCCGAGAATGGAAATGACCTTGTTCCCCGCCTCATGAACAGCGCGGGCAATCGGATAAACCGGCGCTACCCCAATGCCGCCGCCGATGAACACAACGGTTCCCATGTCGCTGCCGATCCGGGAGGGCTGGCCTAAGGGCCCCACGAAATCCAGGATGGACTCTCCTTCCGCCACTGCCGCCAATGCAGCAGTAGACGCTCCCACCACCTGAAAGATGATCTTCACGAAGCCGGCCTCCGGAGCAAAATCCGCAATGGTGAGAGGAATGCGCTCACCTTCCTCATTGACCCGCAAGACGATAAACTGCCCCGGCAATGCCTTCTTTGCCACCCGCGGAGCTTCCACATCATAGTCAAAAACTCCGGGCGATAATTCTTTCTTTCTCAATACGCGAAACATGGCACACACTCCTACCCAAAAGTTTGTTGCTCATACTTTAGCATATCATAAAAAAAAGGGGCGGACAATCTTTTCTCATATCATATTCGCCATGAAGTAGAACTCATCCTCATCCATGGAAAGCTTCAAGGTTTCCTCAAATATCTTTGCAGCTTTGCGGACGGCGGCGA
>DFES01000227.1 GCA_002369175.1 Selenomonadaceae bacterium UBA3796 | reverse complement strand
TCGCTACAAATCGTCCGCGGTATATGCAGAGAGCGTAAGAGCTTTCCCTTCGGGAAATTCTAACGCTCTCTAGTATATCCTATTCGGCATAAACGCACCCATTCCTTCCGAACATCCTGCTCAATGCATCGCGATTCCCGGAAATGCACCAAAGATATCATGAAGCGTCCGAGCTCCGGGAATAGATCGGCTTACAACATTTCCTCCCGATGTTCCTGCAAAAATTCAGATAATAGGGGGAGATATCCGACGAAATGTTTCACACGAACAGCCAGCCAGCGGATAGCAAAGAGGAACTCTTCCTCCCCGAGGCGCCTTTTTTCTGCCCACAGGCACATTAGGAACAATTCCAGCAGGCAGTACAGAGAAAGAAAGATGCGCGCATTGAGCAGGAAATTTCCCGTTACAGCACAGGGATACAGTGTGCTGAAGTATTCATTGACGAAATAATTCTCCAGAACATGGCTGTACGTTCCAAGAACCTCTTTCTCATAAGACGCAAACAGGGCTTCCCATTCTGCAGGCAGCTTTTCCGCTTCCCCAGTTCCCGAAAAAAACACGCTGGAAATCCTTTCCACAAACGCTCGGGTTATGGGGTCATCATCCTCGGATTTGTCCGCGAGATATGTCAATAGCTGCAGAACCATCGGAAAACGCTGGGAGAAAGAAACCCCTGTCTCATGGGACAGCGCTCCGGCACCGGACGCACTAAAAAGGTCGCGAATCGCATCCCCCCTGCCTTCCGCCAACAGCTCCTCCGAGCGCACCAGGAAGGATTTCAGCTTCAGCAGGCGCTCCGGAAAGGACAGGCTGCGTTCCTGGAGGATGTATATCCCACCTTTTTGAAGCTCAAAGAAATGGAGTGCCGCAATGGCTTCCCCATCATCCGCCTGCTGGAAATAGGACTCCCTGTGCGTTTCAAGTTCCACTTCCTCGAATCTCATGGGCTGCGTATCGAAGAGAACCAGTTTCTGCACGACAGGACATGTCATGCAGAGAGCGCGCTCCAGCATATCCGGAAACTGCGTCGTAAGGCGCGGATACTCTGCACAGACATCCGCGAGGAAATCTGCACCGCAATCCTTTTGCAGGGAACAGAGCATATCACCTCTGAGCATGGGGCATGCACCGTTCTCCTTTGCGATTTCCGGCGTTCCCGTAATCTCATTCTTCTTGATATGAGAAAAAATCTTCTCCCGAAGTTCCTCGGAGGATGCCTCGAATCTCTCCAGTGCGCCTGTGTCCAACTGAACATTCCAATGCCTGCAGCACAGTGCTCCGCACGCCGTGCCGTCACACTGGAATCGACGCACATACTCCGGCTGAAGGCAGCGATAAGTTGACATATTCATCGATCTCCCTTTGTATATTCATTTTATTCTACCATTTCACCCGGATATCCGCAACAAAAAGCCGCGCCCCTTCAAAGAAGGAACGCGGCTCCTATGCCAACAGCGATATGGAGATTTACTTCGACATGGCTTCCTGCACGGCCACAGCCACGGCAACGCTCATGCCCACCATGGGGTTGTTGCCTGCGCCGATGAGGCCCATCATGTCAACGTGTGCCGGAACGGAGGAACTGCCTGCGAACTGTGCATCGCCATGCATGCGTCCCATCGTATCGGTCATGCCGTAAGAGGCAGGCCCTGCCGCCATGTTGTCCGGATGGAGGGTACGACCCGTGCCGCCGCCGGATGCAACGGAGAAGTACTTTTTGCCTTCCTCGATGCGCTCCTTCTTGTAGCAGCCAGCTACCGGATGCTGGAAACGGGTAGGATTCGTGCTGTTGCCCGTAATGGAGATATCAACATCCTCCTTGTGCATGATGGCAACGCCTTCCTGCACGCTGTCCGCGCCATAGCACTTGACCTTTGCCCGCGGGCCGTCGGAATACGCGACTTCCTTCACCACATTGACCGTGTTGGTCTTGTAGTCGTACTGGGTCTGGACATAGGTGAAGCCGTTGATGCGGGAAATGATCTGGGCAGCATCCTTGCCGAGGCCGTTCAGGATGACCCGGAGGGGATTTTTCCTGACCTTGTTCGCCGTCTGAGCAATGCCGATGGCACCCTCTGCAGCTGCGAAGGACTCATGGCCTGCAAGGAATGCGAAGCAGCCGGCATCCTCGGAGAGCAGCATGGCTGCGAGATTGCCGTGGCCGAGACCAACCTTGCGGTGATCCGCAACAGAACCGGGTACGCAGAATGCCTGCAAGCCTTCGCCGATGGACTTGGCGGCTTCTACAGCCGTCTTGTCCCCCTTCTTGATGGCAATGGCAGCGCCGAGAGTATAAGCCCAGGCAGCATTCTCGAACGCGATGGGCTGGAGATCCTTGACGATCTTGCCGGGATCAAAGCCCTTTTCCTCGCAGATGGTCTTGGCATCCTCTATCTTTTCAATCCCGTATTTCTTGCAAACCTCGTTGATTTGGTCAATACGGCGCTCATAGCCTTCAAACAATGACATATTCTTCATTCCTTCCCTTTATCTCAAATGTAATGGATGACATCTACTTGCTTATGCAGTCCTGCTCCAATTACTCCTCGCGCGGATCGATGTACTTGGCGGCATCAGCGAAACGACCCTTGGTGCTGGTGTTCTTCTTGATGGCCTCATTGGCATCGGTGCCCTTCTTGATGGCTTCCATTGCCTTGCCAAGCTGCACCACTTCATAGCCGATGACGCGATCTTCCTTGTCGAGGGCGAGACGGGTAACATAGCCCTCTGCGAGTTCGAGATAACGGGGACCCTTCTTGAGGGTGCTGTACATGGTTCCCACCTGGCTGCGGAGACCCTTGCCGAGATCGTCAAGACCTGCGCCTACCGGCAGGCCGTCATCGGAGAATGCAGTCTGGCTGCGGCCGTAGACAATCTGGAGGAAAAGCTCACGCATGGCGGTATTGATGGCGTCGCAGACAAGATCCGTGTTGAGCGCTTCCAGAATGGTTTTGCCAATCAAGATCTCCGATGCCATAGCTGCGGAATGGGTCATTCCGGAGCAGCCAATGGTCTCCACAAGAGCTTCCTGGATGATGCCCTCCTTGACATTGAGCGTCAGCTTGCAGGCACCCTGCTGGGGAGCGCACCAGCCCACGCCATGCGTAAGGCCGCTGATATCCTTGACTTCCTTCGCCTGTACCCACTTGCCCTCTTCCGGAATCGGAGCCGGGCCATGATTTACTTCTTTCGCTACGCACGCCATGTCTTCCACTTTTTGTGAATAAGCAATCATTGTTCGTATTCCTCTCTTTTCTAAAATATATCACCAGGCATTCCCCACGGGAAAAGGGGCTAGCAAAGGGATTCAACCCTCAACCTTTTCTCGTGGGACCCTGCCGCATCTCACAGCTATTTCATGTCCACAAGCACCTTGCCGGTCATCTCCTGCGGAATCTCAAGCCCCGCAAGGGTCAGAAGCGTGGGTGCCACATCGCAGAGAGCTCCCTCCTGGATGGACTTGACGCGATCCGAAACGCAAATAACGGGAACGGGATTCGTCGTATGCGCAGTGAAGGGCTCCTTCGACTCGGGATCCACCATGACATCCGCATTTCCATGGTCAGCGATGATGATGACCTCTCCACCGACAGACTTGAGGGCTTCGACGAAACGTCCCACACAGGTATCCACCGTCTCAACCGCCTGGATGGCCGCCGGAAGGACACCGGTATGTCCTACCATATCGCCATTGGCATAATTGAGAATGATGAAATCGTACTTTTCGGATTTGATGGCTTCCACCACCTTATCCGTGACTTCGATGGCGCTCATCTCCGGCTGAAGATCATATGTAGCCACCTTCGGCGAGGGAACGAGAATGCGATCCTCTCCCTCGTATTCCTTCTCCACACCGCCGTTGAAGAAGAACGTCACATGGGCGTATTTCTCCGTTTCCGCAATGCGGAGCTGCTTGAGCCCGGCCTTCGATACCACCTCGCCCAAAGTATTCTGAATGGACTGGGGCGGATAAGCCACCTTCACATGCAGCCCCTTCTCGTACTGGGTCATGGTGGTAAAGGAGAGTTTAAGCCCCTCCACCCGCTGGAACCCGTCAAAGGTTTCATCGGTGAAAGCATGGGTGAGCTCACGGGCGCGATCCGGACGGAAATTGAAGAAAATCACGCCGTCGCCGGATTTCATGCCCTTGTAGCCGTCAATGACCACGGGAACGACAAACTCGTCCGTGACGCCCTCAGGCTTCTCCGACTTGTCCGCATAAGATGCCTGAATCGCTTCCGCTGAGGATTTTGCCGTTTTGCCCTCGCCTTTTGCAATGGCATCGTAAGCCTTGACAACGCGTTCCCATCGCTTGTCGCGATCCATGGCATAATAGCGGCCCGAAATCACAGCAATCCTGCCGATGCCGATTTCCTTGATCTTTTCCTCCAGCTCCTCCAGGTACTCGGCAGCACTGGCAGGAGGAACATCCCGGCCATCGAGGAAAGCATGAACATAAACTTCCTTGAGCCCTTGTTTCTTCGCAAGCTCCAGGAGGCCATAAAGATGCTGGCTGTGGCTGTGCACGCCGCCCGGGGAAACCAGCCCCATGAGATGCAGGGCACCGCCGTTTTTCTTCGCATCGTTGATGGCGGCAAGCAGCGCCTCATTTTCGAAGAAATCGCCGTCCTTGATTGCCTTGGTGATGCGGGTGAGCTCCTGGTAGATGATGCGCCCGGCACCGATGTTCGTATGCCCCACCTCAGAATTCCCCATCTGGCCGTCCGGCAGGCCCACATACTCGCCGGATGCCTGAAGCTGTGCATGGGGATATTTTTCCGTCAGACCGTCAAGATTCGGCGTCTTGCCCACGGCAATGGCATTGTTCGGATCCTTCGGATTCCCGATTCCCCAACCGTCCATGATGATAAGGGCGACCGGGGCATTCTTTAATGTTGCCATATAACACTACTCCCACTTAGAAATTAACAATCTCGGAGAAATCCTTTGCCTTGAGGGATGCGCCGCCCACCAGAGCACCGTCCACATTGGGCTGCTGCATGAGATCCTTGATGGTTGCAGGCTTCACGCTGCCGCCGTACTGGATGCGGATGGCATCTGCCGCAGCCTGGTCGAACTGCTTTGCAACTGCCTCGCGGATGGCCTTGCAGACTTCCTCCGCCTGATCGAAGGTCGCCGTCTTGCCCGTGCCAATCGCCCAGATAGGCTCGTAAGCGATGACGAGTTTCGCCACATCAGCGGCTGCAAAACCATCCAGTGCTGCATGAATCTGCTTCACCACATGATCAATGTAGTTGCCGGCCTCGCGGATCTCAAGGGACTCGCCGCAGCAGATGATGGGGGTGATGCCCGCCGCAAAAGCAGCCTTTGCACGCTTGTTGACTCCTTCGTCCGTCTCACCGAAGTAATCGCGGCGCTCGCTGTGGCCGAGGACGCAGTACTCCACGCCGATTTCCTTCAGCATATCCGTGGAGATTTCGCCCGTGAAGGCGCCGCTCTTCTCCCAATGCACGTTCTGTGCACCCACATGGATGTTCGAGCCCTTCACTTCCTCGGCAACACCGGCAAGAGCGGTTGCGGTCGGGCAGACAACAATGTCCACCTCCTTGTTGTCCTTCACCAGCGGAGCCAGATCCTTCACAAGCTGCTTGCCCGCAGCGATGGTGTTGTTCATCTTCCAGTTTCCTGCGATAATCGGCCTTCTTGCCATAGATATCAACATCCTTTCGTAGCACTCATTCAAAAAAACTTTCCTTGCTTTCGTGGCTTCCCACCCAAAAGAATTGCGCGTACTCTGGCGGTCAAGGATGACCGCCGCGGATCCTCGTTTGCGTGATGCAAACAAGGTCCGCTGTTTCTTTTGGTTCCTTTTCTTTGCACCAAAGAAAAGGGACACCTGTCTTATTTATCTGCAATCGCGGCCACACCGGGCATTTCCTTGCCCTCCAGGAACTCAAGCGTAGCGCCGCCACCCGTGGAAACGTGGGAAATCTTTTCGGTAAGCCCTGTTTTCTTGAGAGCCGCAACGGAATCGCCGCCACCGACAATGGAAACCGCACCGTTCTCCGTGGCCTTTGCCACCGCCTTAGCCACAGCCAACGTTCCCTTGGCAAAATTATCGAATTCAAAGACGCCCATGGGGCCGTTCCAGATTACCGTCTTTGCACCTTCCAGTGCCTTCACATACTCCTTCGAAGTCTCCACGCCGGAGTCAAGAGCCTGCCATCCATCGGGAACCTGATCCACGGGAACGGTCTTGAAAGCAGCATCCTTGTCGAATTTATCGGCAATGACGAGGTCAACCGGCAGAACTACCTTCACACCCTTTTCCTCAGCCTTTTTCAGAAGATCCCGGGCCAAATCGTACTTATCCGGCTCGCAGAGGGAATCACCGATGGGAAAGCCCTTTGCCGCGTCAAACGTATGCGCCATGCCGCCGCCGATGATGATGGTGTCCACCTTGTCGATCATGTTGTTGATGACACCGATTTTGTCGGAAACTTTCGCTCCGCCGATGATGGCAACAAAAGGATGCTGCGGCGCTTCCAGCGTCTTGCCGATATAGTTGATCTCCGCCTCCATCAGGAAACCGGCAACCACCTCCACGTACTCCGCAATGCCTGCATTGGAGGCATGACCGCGGTGGGAAACGCCGAAAGCATCGTCCACTGCAACATCTGCCAGGGCTGCCAGCTGCTTCGCAAACGCGGGATCATTCTTCTTCTCTGCCTTGTGATAGCGAAGATTCTCAAGGAGCAGCACCTCGCCCGGCTGCAGATCCTTTGCAGCATTCTCCGCTTCCGGGCCTACACAGTCCGGAGCCCACTTCACATCCTTCTTCAGGAGCTCGGAGAGATGATCCACCAGATGCTTCGTAGAGAACTGCGGCTCACGTGCCTCCGTGGGACGGCCGATATGGCAGGCAAGAATCACCGCTGCGCCATTGTCCAGAAGATAGTTGATGGTCGGCAGTGTGCGAACCATGCGCTCGTCGTTGGTGATATTCTGGTTTTCGTCAAAGGGAACATTGTAATCCACGCGGACAAATACCTTCTTGCCCTTGACATCGATATCCTTGATTGTCTTCTTGTTCATTCCGCAACCCCCAATTCCAATCTCTCTATACTAGAAGCCGTTAATATTTAC
>DFES01000025.1 GCA_002369175.1 Selenomonadaceae bacterium UBA3796 | reverse complement strand
GCCTTCCTTTGCTGCATTCCTCCATACGCAAGGCGTCCTGCAAGGATCGCCCCGGCGGCTTCTCCGAGAACACGTCACAGCCCTTCTCCAGTGCGTAGCACACCACGTCCGGAGTCACCGCATTGATGGTGCAGACGAATACCACCTTCGGCTGCATTGTATCAATGCATTCCTTCCAGTCCGTGAAATGCTTTTCGTCAAAGCCTGCCATGGCAGACTCCCGCGCATCACAAACCGCCACGACGCGGAAGCCTCCGTGCCGCGCCATCGCTTCATGCCGCGTCCGTCCCATGCGTCCCATGCCGATGATTACCGTGTCATACCGATCCATTTTCCCCACCTTCCTTCTTTTTGCGGGCAATGATGCAAACAAACGAACTCAATCCACTCTTTTGGAGAAAACGCTGGAATTCCTGCAAGAGCACTGGGTCGGCATCCTCCAGCATAGAACGGACAAATTCCTCCCGCCCGTCCAGTTCCTCCCTGCTGTCCATCACATAGCGCACATCCATGACCCCCGGCGTCGTAATCTCAAGGACCTCATATCCGCATACCTCCAGCAGTCCCACCAAACCGCGACGAGAGGGGAGCAGAATATGCTCATACGGATAGAGCTTCCGATTCCGTTCCCGCAGGGTGAGGACATCGAATCCGCTCCCAGCTCTTGTACCAAGAAACAGCAGCCCGTCCTCCTTCAATGCTCCGCGCATGCCCCGAAGCCGTTCCTCCGGGTGCATCTCCTGCTGCATTTGATCAAGGTAGAAGACGATATCCGCCTGCCCCATCGGCACATAGCCGCTTTCCACCCGCAGGATGGAGTCCCGCAACTCATAGACTCCGCACAGGGGGGACCGGCGTATGGCCTCCGAATAGCCCAGAAACCGATTGCCAACGTCCACGACGTTCAGTTTCCGATTGCGCTGCATGAATCGAAAGGAGCGAACCTCCACCCATCCAAGAAACTCCTTCCACAAAGCCGTCCTGTTCTGAGAAATCTGGCGTTGATATTCCGAATCGCTGCGAAGTGAGCACAAAGAGGGCTCCTGCCGATAACCCCTTACAATCTCCTCCTCACAAACGGCAAAGATGGACTTGCAATTCTGGCAGCGCAGATAATCCACGTTCCATTTCGTATAAAAGTAGTGCCCGCCTTCTTTCCCACAAATGGGACAGGGAGCCTGGAGATCCCTCCGAGTCCTGTGCGAGAGAACATAGTTTTGGGCAATGGCCGTCTCCTTCTCCCTGTACAGCTCATTCTGCATCGTGTACCCAAGAGATGCGATTTCTGAATATTGATAGGAGCGAAGCATCAATCCACACTACCCTTCCTTTGCATATATTCTTCCTGCAGCCTTTGGTTCGCGAACAGCCTGCAGACACATTGCTGCCCTTCCAGGAACCGGATATCAGCGACACCCCCTGCTCCTTTCACAATTGCGGTGGCAGCAGCAATATCCCAAAACATGATATGATCTTCCATGTACACATCGACCCGCCCCGAAGCCACGAAGGAACCCATAATGGCCGCTGCTCCAAGCATACGCACCTTCTTGAACAGCCGAAAATCTGCGGACATGGCAGAAATGGAAGCAACATCGTATGGCATATGCAGTGGGAACCCCGTTGCGAGGATTGCCTGGGAAATCATCCCTGTATCCGAGGAGGAGATGGGTGCTCCATTCATCCAGGCCCCTTGCCCTGCAATGCCGGAGAACAATTCCTCCTGCCAGAAGCGATAGACAACGCCCAGAAGAGGTTCATCACCATCCCACAAGGCAACGGACACGCAGGATAGCTCTGGCATCCCCTTCCAATAGTTGGCTGTCCCATCCAAGGGATCCACGATCCATCGGCACCCGCCACAGGAGCTCCCGACCGCGCCGCTTTCCTCGGAAAGGATCGGCAATCCGGAAGGCCGAAGGGCTTCCAGGATTATTTCCTCGCTTTGCCTGTCTGCCGCCAGCTTGATATCCCGGCCTGTCTGGTCATCCACCTGGAGTGTTCCCGTCTGCGTTTTCAAGAACTCGCCTGCCGACTTTGCCGCATGAATTGCCAAGCCCATTTCTTTCTCATACATGGATCAAATCCTCCAACAAGTTCCTGGCTGCCTGCAGTTCCATAGTCTCCCTGCAGAGCCTCGTATAGGTAGATATATGCGGCGTTAGGATGGCGCGGTCGCAACCTGTCAAAGAGCCGCTGTACGGTTCCTGCCAGAGTGCATCGCCCCAGAAGGCGGAAACCTTCCCCTGCTGCAAAGCTTCGTGAAGCGCATTCTCGTCGATGAGTGCCCCCCGGGCACTGTTCAACAGGATCACTCCGTCCTTCATCCGCGAAAACAACGGAGCCGACAGGATCTTCTCTGCGCCGGAAGCGTGAAGAGATATGACATCTGCCTCTGAGAGCCCCTCCTCCAACGTGCAGCTTGTCGCCTCCCGATCATATTTGTCATAGACCAGTATCCTTGCACCCATCTGGCGGAATAGATCCCCCGTTTTCCTGCCAATCCGCCCATATCCGATCATGAGGATCGAAAGCTCCCGGATGGATCTCCCCAGCCGTTTCTTCCAAACGCCACGATGCACATCCTCATTCGACCAGACAATGTTATGAAGGATGGCCAGCAGGGCTGCCATCGTCATTTCCGCCACCGCATCGGTGGGGCCTTCTGGCGTATTCGACACACGAATGCCATGCCGTGCCGCCGCCTCCAGATCCACATTGTCCATGCCGATGCCGATGCGGGCGATGGCCTTGAGTGATGGACAGGCAGAAAACACCGCTTCATTGAGAGGCTCCAGCCCTGCCAGCAGACCATCCATTCCCTGCAAATGCGTTATGGTCTCCTCCTGCGTCAGTCTGCGCCCATAGGGATTCTTGACGATTTCCACGCCATGTTCCTGCAGGAGACACTCCGCCTCCGCCGATCCGCTCCCGAAAGAGGATGCCCCGACTGCAACTCTCATCAATGCCGCCCCCTCATGTAACGATCCAAAAAACAATCCAGCACACAGTGCAGCAGAACGGCATGGGCACTTTCCACCTCGCCGTAAGTTGGCAGCGGCACATAGAAATTCAGGTCGCCCATCCGGCGAATCCGGTTGTCCTCCTTCATGCCGGAGAGTGTGACAACGATAGCCTGCTTTTCCTTTGCTGTCCGGATTGCATTCACGATGTTGGGGGAGTTTCCGGATGACGATATGCCGACAAGCATATCCTTGTGGGACAGGACACGACTTACGCGATAGCTGAATACCTGGTCATAGCCGATATCGTTGCTGATCGCCGTAAGATGTGTCGTCTCTGCGCAGGTCAGTGTATTCACCACCGCGTTCTGGAACCAGTCATGAGACATGTGCTCCGCCATGCTCGCACTGGCCCCATTCCCGCAGAAAAAAACCAGTCCCTTTCGCTCCTCCCGGATACCATACACGTCATCTGTCCATTGATGGATGCCATCGCCGATTGGAATGACCGTCCCGGTTTCATCGGTCACAATCGTTTCTTCCAGCCCTTTCCGGATCGTGTCGAAATAGTCCCTCGCGTAATTATCCATAATCATAGTTCCAAATACCTCTTTTCCCGCAAAACCTGACGTGACATCAGGATGCCCTCCGCTATCCGCCAGTCATCCTCCGTGTCCAGATCGCAGGCTTCGTCCTTGGGAATGGCGAATTTCCCCAGCTTGCCCCCAAAGACTGGATTCCGCCCTGCTGCCTCCATGGAAAGAAAACTTTCGCGCTTCCACGCCGTCAAAGCCCATACAACGCTTTCCACCGGAGGGAGGAGCTGGCTGTTGATTTTCTCCTCAAGGGAAAAGTTCAGCGGTTCATCTCGAAAAAACATCTCCTCCTGCATGGAAACGACAGAAAGAACGGTATCGAACTCCCCCCTATCCAAACAGTCCAGAAATCCTCCCAGGGTTTCCGGCCGAAGCAAGGGCGATGTCGGATTTACCATCACCACATAGTCGCATGGATGCTCCTGGAGAAATTCACGAACGAAGTCTCTGTTGGTCGCGGTATCCGATGCCAGTTCAGCAGGCCTTGGATGAAAGGATGCTCCCATACGCTCTGCCGCTTTTCCCAACGGAACATCCTCCGTGTTCACCCAGACCCCGGAAAACCTTCGGCACTGCAATGCCAGTTCAATAGGATACTGGATCAGCGGCTTATCCAGCATATAGCGCACATTTTTTTTTGGAATTCGTTTCGATCCCATCCTAGCAGGAATCATCGCAATGTAGTTCCTCATCGGTTTCCCTCCTTCGGCAATTCAGAAAAGCAGTCTGCCCGGATCTTTATAACACCCTTTTTCACTGTCGCGCACATCCCATCGATACTTTCCTGAGGGCGGTGCGCCTCATGCGGGAACAACATGGCGAAATAGCCAGGCAAATTTGCGACCCACGCCACAGGCGCATTGCCGGGGGCATAGGAATAAAAATCATCCTCCGGACTCCCTCCCGTTTCTTCCAGCATTCCTCTCGGAAAAACGGAAATCCCTTCTGCTCCGACTAAAGTGAATTGTATGTCCACATATACATTATGTGCCTCTACCGTCGCAGCCTCCGCCAGCTTCGTTGGGTACGACATGACCCTGGAAAACACAGCCCCTTCATAGATCTCTGTTTTTTCTTCCGGGCTTTCGGAAGAAGCCGTTTGCATATAGGCCATAATCTGCCCACGATATTCCTCCGGCAGATATCTCCAGAGATTTTGCAACTCATCATGTATCATGCTTTGCCGCCTCCATCCCACAAACACTTACAAGCACTGTCCGCATGGCATCTTCTTGTCCTTGCCGTCATCGTAAAGATAATATTTCCTCAATTGAGCCACATGTTGATAAAAAGCGCACTGCTGAGCTGCTGTGAAACCACCGGAAAGCGCGGCTTTCAGCGCACTCTCCACGGAATCCCTATCAAATGCCTGGTAAGTGCATCCTTTGTCTTTCAGCTGCGTGTATCCCAGCATCACCACAGGCTTCTTTCGAACTAAGGCAACATAGCTAGCCGTTGAAAGAATCGTGACCACGGCATCACACCAATCGATGATCTTGTTGATATCGCCCTGGGGAAGCAGGATCACATTGCCTGAGCATTCCGGTTTCCTCCCGCTTTCCTTGAGCTGTTTCCAGATCATCGGATGCAGCTTGTAGATGAGATTCCAGTTGTTTTTCTCGCAGACGCCTGCAAGAAATGACGCAGCCTCATCACTTGACTGGAAGATTGGGGAATGGAACATACGAGCCCGATCATCGTATGGGTACATTCCCGCATTGTAGTCATTCTGCCCTGCGTACAGAAGAATCGGCCTGCTCAAATCGATTCTTTTCCACAGAGTTTGCCACATATCGTTGGCCGGCTGCTTGCGACGATTCTCTTCGGTGAAGGAAAGCATGCGGCACATCTGCCTGGCTTCCTCAATGTCTTTTTCCGAAACATGAAGAGAAAGGAATTCCCTGCTGCGAAGTGCCGGCCAGCTTTCACCCATCTGCCCTTTCTCATCCATCTGAAAGGTTCCGGGAAGGTTCCCGAACTCCATGTAGGCAGTCTTTACGCCACATTGATCCGCAGAATATTTTGCAATCCGGTGCGTGGCAACGAACTCATTCCATAAATAGATCTTGCTCGGCTGTATCATTTGAAGCAATTCATTAAAGTACTCATACACATACCGCGCCACATAAAACTCGTAGCCCTCTGCCATAGTGGGGGATTTCCCCCTTATATTTTGGGCAGCCGATGCCAAGATATCATCCTTGGCAACCAAGTCGCAGGTTTCCGCATAGCTGTCCTCCGACCAGCAGAACGCCTTCCCCTTGGCAAACTCCATCCCGGAAAGATAGTAGTTATAGCTTCGCGGAAAATAGTCCCAATCGAAGAAAAAAGGCAAGTGAATGGGAAGAAGGGAGTAAAACCCCTCAATGTTCGGCGTGATGAAATCGGACAGTTCCTGTGCCAAAATCATCTGCCCGCCATCCCGGAACTCCCCCCACCTTTTGAAAAAATACGGCAGGTTCGCAAGAACGGAAGCGGGATTCGTCCATCGCGCAAGGAGAATAGGTTTCGCAAAGTAATCCTTTTTTCGCTGGGCAATCCACCCCAAGCTCTTCCTCATTGCTGCCTCGAAATCGAAATCATTGAGGCGCTTGCTCTGCTCCATGGAACGGCTCGGCACAAAGTCCCGTCCTTCCAGAAGCCCCTCCTGTTGAAGCCTCTTAGCGGTTTCCTCATAACCTGCAGAACCGACAATGATCCGTTTTCCGACATAAATCTCACGCCGTGATGGGTACCTGATCAGATACTTCCCCAGCTTCTTGCCATGCTGTCGCTTGTCAAGGCTGATCAGGTACTCCGGCTGCAGATCAGGGCGCCTTTTCAGAAAAGCCGCAACTTCACGATCCGCCCCCCAGATAACGAGATTCTTCATATGTTCTCTGTTCCTCCGATGTGTGTAACGAAGATTTGTGCAACGAAGATGCGTGCAGCAAATTAGGAATCTGAATGCGGCAAATACTGCCCAACAGGTTTCAGGCTGAACAGCTCCCATTGCATAGCCCTTGATGTAATGCGGATTTCCCCGTTTTTCCGTGCGCTGAGAAATTGCCCTGCTTCCTGGATGGAAATCATGTTGCCGGAACCATGCAACATCGAGAAGGCAAACGGGGAATTGCTCAGCGCAGTCATCCCGTCCCCGTAAAAAGACACGACAAAGCGGAATCCATAAGAGAACTTCGCAAACAAGAGAATGTCCTCCCCTTCGCACAAAGCAAAAATTGGGATCAACCCCTCCTGCGGTTCCCGGTGGACCGCACACCCATCTGGCCTCAAGAAGAGCTGGGTACGATGAGCGGTGCAGACAGCAAACAGTGTGCACCGCTGACTAGGAATATGGGTACGTATGCCTGAGATTCGCCCATTCAGATTCTTCTGCGCAAGAAACAACTGCGAATACTCCGAAAGCAGGCCTGCGGAAACGCACGACTCAACCTCTGCCTGATGAAGGCCACAGGATTTGATATAGGTCTTCACGCCGTCCCGAAAAATTTTTTCCGATTCCGTGACACCTCTCCCCAAATTTTTCCAGAGAAACCCCAGATGGGAAAGCAGCAACTGCATTTCCCAAACCCGCACTGCGTTCTTTTCCTTGCATAATCGACCAATAATCCCCATGACGGCCTGTTCCGCCTTTTCGGCGAGGCCGTCATCTACCCTTTTGGACGCTGTTTCGTTCCAATAGGAAAGCAATTCATCCACATGTCCTGAAAAATAGGAATTGTCCATCCTTGCATCGGCCGATTCAATTTCACTTAGAAAATTTGCCAAATATGACTTCCTAGAAAGCGGGGCTGCCTTTTTTTCTGGATTGCTCTTCTTCTCCAATGCGGCAATATAATGCAAAATCCTATCGTCCAATACCTCGTTCCGGTCTCTCTTTCTAAAATCCTCTAGCGTACGATACTTGTTGAGATCCGCTGTCCCATAGGATCTCCGTGCAATCCATTCTTCCTCGGACTTCGTGAAATAATGGTTGATGACAATCTTTTTGAAAGACGGGGGAGGCTTAGGGTTTCCAATATTCACAGGCATCCCTGTTTCATTAATTTGGCGCATTTCATAAAAATAAAATCCGTAATGTGGATGGTTCCATAAAACCACGCATCTGGGATTAAAGATTGACTTGATCACCCGATGGTCATTGTAGTCATCTTTTGCCCGATGCAGAAACCGCTGAAGAACCGGTTTGTCGCTTTTCTTCTTTTGCCCGGACGAGCCGAACAGCTGCCAGTTAACGCTGAGGCCAGCAGCCGAGGGATTCAGGGCAAAAATCTCCTCCAACGTCTCCGGGATGCTTTTCCCACACACCGGGAAGATGAATTCATCGCCGTCAATAATCGCCATATACTTGCATTCAAACTTATGCTTTTCGATGGAATCCTGATAAGCAGGTATCTGTCGCCTGAGTCCCGGAAAGAACCGATAGTCCACAATACCCTCTTGGATATACGGCTCCAGAATTTCCTTTGTGCGATCGCTGCTTTCATTGTCATAAAGATAAAACTTGGAAATTCCCGCCAGGATATGATAGTCCAGCCATTCCTTGATATAATCTCCCTCGTTTTTTATAATAGCTGTAATCGCTACCTGATATGGGAACTCAAATTTCATGTTGCTCCACCTCCCGCCATCCCATGAATTCCAGCATGCGTCTTCAGAAAATTAGTACATCTGCGCAAGTTCCTGCTGATATGCATGCTTGACGTATCTTACGGTGTACCTCTCCTCGTTTCCCTTCCCACGGACATGCAGCATGAAGTTCTTTTCCATGGCATGATAGGTCTTGTCTTCCTCGCTCGTAAACCCAAAATACGAAATGTATTTCTTATAGCTGATCCTGTTCATAAGGTACATTTTGTACTTCGACAGGTACAGTTGGTATAGTGCCCGCCAAATAACAAAGCGATGTGGTACGGGGAAATCAACTACCCATTCATAGTCAAAGGCATAGGCACCCTCTTCCGTCAACCGGATATTGTGAAACACGTGATCCAGGTTGGTAACAGGCAGACTGTAAGATTCAAATCCAGGCACAACCTCACCGAACAACTCACGAAATCCCTCGGTTACCTGGAAAATCTGCTCACGGTTCTTGTCATGAGAAAAATAGTGTTCCACATATTCTGCAGTCTTCTCCAGGAAACGATCAATATTGTTCCGATAAACAAAGAGAGTATCATCCAGATTGGTGCCCGGAAGATAATTATATCGGTAACAATCACCTGACAATTCTCCCTGCAGTGGCCTGCAGTTCACATACAAATCCTGGATTTTCTGCAAATTCTGCTCCAGCTTGCAGATAGCCTCCTGTCCTTGCTTCGAAAGCGGGCATTTCTCGACCACACGTCCCTGATTGGTCTCCCGGATCTCGGTTTTCATGCGGTAGGGCGCAATCCTTTCCCTGACATACTTTGCATACACGACCGGGGAGACAGCGTTGCAGATTACCAAGAAGGAGTTTGCAAAATAATCAAACATTTGGTCTCTGCAAACCTGGTCAAATACCATCGACTCGTTGAAATAGTACATGCGATCCATGTCATAGTTCACGCGATAATATCGCAAGTGATTTGCGCCCGGTTGCAATTGGTCGGAATAGATTTCCCTAGGGAGGCGATAATCCGGCATGGGGTAAAAAAATTGGTGCTCCCCTAGGCCTGCGCTCTGCAATAATCCCTGCAGTTCCGGTTTTGAATAGGTGCGACAGGAAACAGGATCCTTCAGGTCGGTATAATCATTGATGCTGCTGAATACTCTTCTTGTATGATCCTCCCTTGCCCCATTCAGATATTTAATCCCCATCCGATTCTCGATTGCGAGGATGATCTTACCTCCCGGTTTCAGGAAAGACTTTGCCTTTTCCAGCAACGCCATGTCTGGCGTCTCAGCATCAATGTACCTCTTGGGTGTTGCCAGGACACCTATCAGGGTGACAAAATCGAACTTCCGGTCAAGAACGATATCATTCAAATCCCCTAAAATGATTTCCAAATTATCGCAGTCCTTATTCCTTGTTGCATTGATCAAGGAACACTTCTCCGAACGTTCAATGCAGACAACTGCTCTGGCCTTTCGGCACAACAATCCCGTCAGGGCACCACATTCCGAGCCGATTTCCAGTACCTCCGCATCTGCCGGTATTTCCAAGAACTCCAAAAGGTTCTCCCGCATATTGGAAAGGTGGTACAGAATCTCCCAACTGTTCCCGTTCTTTAAAGCATCATCGATGTTCCCCTGCTTGCAGATCTCCAACAGATTGTCATACTTGTTTTCATAAGGGTCATTGCCAGCATAATCATATTTGATGGACACTTTGCCGATTTTCTGTTCCATACATTTCCCCCTCGTGCCTCATATCTCGTAATAAATATGTTTTGCATGCAATCCTTCCAGGTATTCCCGAACTTCCATCTCGTATTTCTCATCCACTGAAACAACAATTCCCAGCGTATCGCTCTCGATATCGACCTGCGAAGCGTAAAGCACTTCCTTGTCGCAGAATACGTCCTGCTTTGCTCTTCCATCACTCACGAGGAATCCCGCATGCTTGATTTTCAGCCGCTTGAGCCGATGGTCGAACTTCAGTGCCCGCATACCGGAACCAAAGATATAGATCGTATCGCAGCTCCTGCAGAACTGCACCAGGTTGCTGTCCAAAAGCTTTTGCCTGATGTGGTGAACGCTCTGGGGCTTTGCGGCATGGCTGCTGTTCATTTGAAGAAAATTCAGCAATGTATCGGACGATGCTGACAAATACATCTCTGCAAGTCTCTTGCTACAGCAGGTTCCTGCATGATATCCACCCTGCTGGGATATGTATGGCAGCGCCATGAAGAAGGTGTCCAAGAAATACTCCATAAGCGGGAGGCAAAGAGCTTCCCTGTAGTCCATGAGCCATCGGAGGCTGTCTGCCCTAACCCAGGCAGTGTACCCATTGGCAAAAACAACCTTGTCCTTATGACAAGGGACCGTCATTCCCAATGTCTTCATCAGTGTCTTCATTGCCCCGAAATGCTCTTTCCAGAAGTTGCAATAAACAGCGTATGCTGTTCCATGGACAGGATAGGGAGGTGCCAGCAATCCAAGGCATTCATTTTCCTTGAACAAGGAAATCACCTGCCGGATATGTCCGGGCGATTGCAACAGGCTTTGCATCACGAGATTCCGGTAGGAAATCTGTGCTGGGATTTTAGGTGCATAGAAACCTTGGAACTTGTCGTTCAAAATGCAAATGTAGTCATATTCCGGCAGGAGCGAAAGCAATGTTTCCATGAATTCATGGCATGAAACCGGAACAATTTTCATGTCGATCCCGCCACCTGCCAAATTCACTGACAAAGAGTTTTCCCACGAACTGTCGCAGGACTGCAGCACAATTGCAGCAATTTTGATACCCTGAACGTCATCCCCTGCCCGATCAGGCATCGCCTCATCAATGACATAGTTCAGTCGCAGGGAATGATGCAGGTCATTCAAGTTGCACGTCCGCAACAAGCTCTTCCAGATGAGGCGGGTGTCATACTGCGTTTCCTTTTGAATGTACTTCAACAACTCGGTGGTATCATCCATAAGCGCCACATGCAGCTCCGAAAAGGTGAAATTCCTTTTTTTCACAAAGGGATTCCGGTATTTCCTCGCCAAAATCGCCCCGATATATTGGTACTGGCAATAGAGATACTGGGACTCATATTCCTTGGCTTTCACATAGGTGTCCCAAGAAAAGCCAAGCTGCTCGAAATGCTCCGTCAGCCCAATGGAAAATGCGTCCAGCAGGTATCGCTTCGACATGGAGCTTCTTTCCACATCATAGTCCTCCCAGTACGTCCAAAAGGCATCCGACTGCAAGATGGACTTGCGAAAGACCAGAAAGTAGGATTGGATATAGCGCCTGGGAATCAGGCTCTTGTTGTCTCCATCAATACGGCTGGAATGCTGCGTAATTCCCCAAAAATCAATTTCCTTCATGTCCATTGCTTGGAACATCTCCGACAGGTCATGAATCGGGCCAAACACGGTATCATTCAGAAGAATCAACTCATCAAAATTCTGCAAGTGCTCCCTTCCAATGTGCTGCAGGATGCATTCCCGATAGGCAGCCGCGTCAAAACCCGTGTTCTCACGCTGGTACACACTGCAGGCATATTGCCTCACGCGTTCTTCCTCGCCAGGAGCAAGCGTCCCATTGCATATAATGTAAAATTCGTCCACAGCCTCCTTGAGGGATTGCATCAGGAAATATTTGTATTCGTCCACGACACCGGACTCATCAAACAATACCAAAACAGCCAGTCTTCTCATTTCTTTGTGCCTCATTTCCAGCTATTACATACTCCATTCAATTACGCGATTCGTAAATGCATCGTAGTTCACCAGTCGCTGGCCAATCCCCAAGCATTCATCATCCAGGAACTGCAATGCGGCAAAATCCATCTTCTCGGAAACTTCTCGCCGCGATACCCCGGATTCCTCCGCAAAGGCCATTACGCCCCGCTGCACTTCCAGAACGAATTCCTTCTGATTCATATCCAAGTGCTCCATGCCGTACACGGGATGCCCATTCTTGTCAAAATTCAGGATTGTCGGAACAGCCTGCTTGATCAGCGGCTCAAAATAGAAATAGTTCCATTCCGTTCCCTGTCCGGATTTTTCCTGGAGAAAATCAGAAACGAAAAGCCCTTGTTTGCTCCTGACACCATCTCTCACCTGTTCAAAGTAAAGTCCCTGCAGCCGCGTCCCCAGCAACTTTTCCAGGCACATTTGGCAGGTGCCACTGGACACAAAATCGAAAATGGCTGTTTTCTTGCTTGTTGAATGGAACGTGTCCAAATAGCGACTGTAGTTTTCCCTTGTCTCAGATGCCTTTTCCAGGATACGCGACCCAAATCGGGCAACTATTTCCTCCTTTCCCCCTTCATATCCAGCGATATCTTCCGGGGAAAGCTGAAACCTATGCCGAAGCATGCTCTCCGCGGAACCGCTGAAGGGCATGGATACCGCCTCGGCAATATCCATTTCCGTCTCAAGTGTTGCCAGCACACAAACACTCCTTGACGCAAGAAGGTATTGAGTATCCACGTCACTTCCAATCGTCCGGAACATCTTTTCTAGAAGATAGCCGTCCCTTGCAAGAAAAAAGATGCGCTCCATTCCCATCTGCTCAGCTTTCTCTTTCAGCCAATGAGAGAATTCAAACAAAATCGGCCCAAGCAATGCATGGCCGAGAGCATAGGGAGACTGCATATCTTCCCGCCCAGCCAGCAGGGCAGCCTGCGCCTTTCTGTTGTCCATTCCCAGTTCCCTGCCATCCAGGCTATATACCTTTATGCCATTTTTCCTGCAGAATGATGATATCCGACGATAGATAATTTTCTCTGCTGCTTTCCTGGCGATGATGATAATCCGCGCTTTTTTTTGCAGAAGATTTTCCAGCGGAACTACAGAATAGCCAAAGCATTCCCCCGATGTCTGACAACCATCCAGCAATCCCTCAATAGGATAGGAAGGAAATGCCTCCAAAATGAGTTCTGTTTGCCTGCCTAATCCATACAGGTAGCTTGACTCTTGATTCTGATCCACAAAATTTCTTTGAAACATCTCTACCGATTGCTCAATTTTCTCCATATATCCGCCTTCCTTCCATTCTCACTGAATTCTCCATGCCTCTCTTCTTAACACACCATAAAGCGCTCGGAAAGGCTATTGATTCATTGCGATTCCCTCGCCCATCTCAGAAAAGTCATATGGGATACCCCTAGCTTTTCCGCAGCCTTGTAGCTGGAAATCTTGCCTTTCGCCCATTCCTCCTTGAGAACATCGAACTCCTCCGGGCGCTTCTTCGGTCTGCGACCTACCTGAACGCCTTTCTTTCGGGCATTTTGAATGCCCTCCATCACTTTGTTCTGCAGGTATTCCTTCTTGCCCTGATCAATGCAGGCATGGAGCTGCAGGAGGATATCCGATACGATATACCGCATGAGCTCATTGCTGGAGCTGGATCTGGAATTGAGCACCGGAATGTCCATGATGGCAATGTTGAACTTCTTCGCATGCTCCAGATTCTTCCAATGCTTCGTGGCACTATACGGGCTGGATTCCAGCCTGCCTGCCCCACGGATGACGAAGGTGTCATTTGCCTCGAAGCTTTCCTTCATCTTCCTGGAAACCGAAGAATCCTTCTCCTCATGGCTCTTGATGCAGACGGGATCCGGAACGATATACGCCCGGAAGGCATGGCGCTCTTCCTCCGTCATGCTGTCGATATTGCTGGACATAAGCCTCCCCCTTCCCCATCCTTTCCTGCCTATTCCTGCACCCACTTGCGAAAGGTGCTGTGGGCTACGCCAAGTTTCCTTGCGGCCTCGCGGCCCGAGAATTCCCCGGCCTTCCACCTCGCGCGAATCGACTCAAAGTTTTCCGGTCGCTTGAGAGGCGCCCTGCCAAACCTCACGCCCTTTTCCTTCGCTGCTGCAATCCCATCCATCGTGCGTTGGTGATAGACCGCCTGCTCCGCCTCAGCAACATAGCAGAATACCTGGACAACAAGGTTCGTGAGAAGATTTCTCGTAAGCTCGCTGCCGTACTTGCTTCGGCTGCCCAAGACTGGCACATCAGTCAGGACCACGTTGATTTTCTTGGCCTTCTCGATATCCTTCCGACAACTCCTCATATCGACATTCATCTGTTTAAGCTGCTCCATGCTGCGGACGATGAAGGTGTCATGCTCCGAAAGGCTCTGCTGCATCTCCCGATAAACAGGATGATTAGCCCCCTCTGCCCCATGGACACAGATGGGATTCGTTTGCTCTTCCCCACCTTCGCGGTTTCCCTTCTTCGGCATCGTCTCACCATCTTTCGAATTTTCAAAAAAACAGTGCCATGTTTCACGATTTTAAGAATGCGTTTGTGCCTTTTTATTTACCCTAAAAACGTGGAACATATTTTTTGTTTCCTTTTCTTCTGCTATCCAAAAACATACGAACATATATTCGTTTTGTTTATCCGAATCTTACGGAATCTTTTCTAGATTTTCGTGAAGTAGGTATCTTCACGAAAATGCCGCTCAAAGCCTCGCTATATGTGGCCTGAAAATTTCTTGACGGCTTATTTTGACGGCTTATAAAGCAAAGCCGAGGAAAAATAGAAAACCCGTGAAACCTTGTGTCACCTTGGTTCACGGGCTGTCAAGCCTGACGGCTTATGACGTGGCTTAAAAATCAAATAATACAAGTTTTTCCATGTTCTGGCGCTTCAGTGACATCGTCGGATGCACATAAAGATCCAGGGTAATGCTCACACTGGAATGCCCCAGTAATTCACTCAGGCATTTGGGGTCAAAACCTGCCTCTATGCACTGTGTGGCAAACGTATGCCGGAGTGCATGAAAATTTGCATCCTTGATGCCTGCCTTCCGCAGCACAGTCTTGAAATGGTTTTGCATGGTGCGTGGATCCATGTACCGTTGGGAATCTCCCGTCAGAAGATACGTGCCAGACTGCATAAACGGCGCAAGCGCAGCGCAAATCCCGTCTGTCAATGGAATGGTGCGAATAGAGCAATCGCTTTTGGGCGACGTGACAATCACCTTGGTCTTGCTGCCATTCCCCTCATACTCATGGACACGCTGCAGAGTACGCTGCACATGGAGCTTCCGATCATCCAGTGATATGTCATCCTGGGTAAGGGCACACAGTTCTCCCAGCCTGAGCCCGGTGGCCAGGCAAAGCAGGATGCCAAGATGGCTGCGATTCTCGCTCCCGTCCAGATAGGCATGCAGTTTCTTCCGCTCTGACGGGCTGAACACCCGAATTTTCTTGGATTTTTTTCGAATAGTTATACATTCAGCAGTATATCCCACTTCAATCCCCCGCAGAATGGCAAATTTTCTGAGCTGCTTCATGACGCGAAAAATTTCTGACACCGTCTTAGGCGAGAGTCCCTGTCCATCTGCTCCGCCACTCTCCATCAGGCCGCAACAAAACTCCGTCAATGACTCATTGGTGATATTCGACATATCGGTTTTGGCAAACTTTGGCCGAATATATCGGTACAGGTAACCCCGGTAAGTTGTGATCGTCGATTCCTTGAGAAATGCCTCGGAATCCCTGAGCCAGCTGTCGCTGACAGCTCCCAACTTGCTTTTTCCCTTCCTTGACTCCACAAGCCCCTCTCTCCACTCATATTTTGCCGTTGCCAGTTTCTCCTTGGTTTCCCGGTAGCTCTTTGCAAACACGAATCCGAAAATGGTGCGCCCGTCTTTTTGGGACTTGGCATAGCGGCCTTCCCAGCGCCCATCCTTTCTTCTGTAGATGTTATCTCCTCTTCTTGACATGTTCTTCCTCCTTAAGAATATGGGTTGACTTTCGACTTCTTCTAATGTAAACTATGAACGAATAATGTGCAGGAAAGGCAACTCGCTGGATTGTAATCTACGGTTTCACAGCATTGCAAAGAAGGAGCAAAGATGTTGATGCTGAATTTTGTGAGCCTTACGGACACTTGAACTAAGCGGCATTTTCGTGAAGATACCTA
>DFES01000107.1 GCA_002369175.1 Selenomonadaceae bacterium UBA3796 | reverse complement strand
GCGGCATTTTTCACCGGCGGGAAGTCATGGACAACGCTTTCCACCTCTGCCAGTTCCACGCGGAAGCCGCGAATCTTCACCAGGCCGTCGCGGCGTCCCACGAAATCGATATTCCCGTCCGTGCGGTAGCGCACGATGTCTCCGGTCCGATAAGCGGTCTCGTAGCCTTCTTCCTTGGAAAAGGGATTCGGCACAAATACTTCCTTCGTCTTCTCCGGCCGGTTCAGATAGCCGCCTGTGACCTGCACCCCTGCGACCCATAGTTCGCCCAGAGCTCCCGGCGGAACACGCCGTCCCGCTGCATCCACGATATAGATGGCGGTGTTGTCGTTGGGCGTCCCGATGGGCACGTCCGGCTCGTATTCCGTCATATTGTAGCAGGTGATGGAGACCGTTGCCTCCGTCGGCCCGTATTCATTGGCTACAATATAGGGATAGACGGGGTGGAAGGGAACCAGCTTCTCTCCGCCCACCACGATGTATTTCAGTTCGGGGCATTCCATGGTCATGGCGAACTGTCGTCCCACCTGGCTTGGCAAATCAGAGATGGAGACATGGTGTTTCCGGATGATGTCTGCCAGGGCGGGCAGATCCAGTTTTTTCTCCTCCGGTATCACGATGACCGCTGCGCCCACGGTCAGGGCAGGGTACATATCTCCCAGGGAGCCGTCAAAGCCATAGCTGTTGTAGCAGGTGATCCTGGTTTTCTCCGTGGGGGAGAAGAAGCGGCGGTACCAGGCCGCATAAGCGGTGAGATTCCTGTGCAGAAGCTTTACGCCCTTCGGGACACCGGTGGTGCCGGAGGTGTAGATCAGCAGGAACAGATCCTCCGGATCGATGGCTGCCGCTTTTGCCCGGTCGGAGGCCTCCGGCCGGGGCAGGGCTGCCAGCTCCGAGATGCGAAGGCGGCTGCCCGAAAAGTCCTCGAAATGTTCCAGGCGCGGCACAAGGCTGTCATCCACAAGGATGAGTTTTGCATCCGCATCCTTTGCCATAAACGCCAGGCGTTCATCGGGATAATTGGGATCCAGGGGCTCATAGGCGCAGCCGGCCTTCAGCACGCCAAGGGAGGCAATGACCATGTATTCCGAGCGCCGGATAAAGATTGCCACGGTGTCTCCGCGCCCCAGTCCCTTCTGCGAAAGGTAATGGGCAATGCGATCCGAAAGGTCATCCACTTCTGCGTAGGTATAGGAGCGCTCCTCGTAAACCACTGCGATATTGTCAGGGCGTTTGGCTGCCTGCTCTCGGAAGAGCTCCACAATGGTCGCTTTGCGGTCGTAGTCATGGGCGGTATCGTTGAATTTGTCCAACCGTTCCAATGTTTCTGCGGCGACAATACGGACCTCCGCCAGGGTTGCCGCACGGGGAAGGCTCAGGAGAATCTCCCGCCAGGAAAGCATGAGTTCACGGACGAAGTCCTCGGTATACTTGGCTCCATCGTAAGAAACGGACAGGTTCTCCCCTGAGGCGCGGAAGATGAGGGCGTACGCTTCCCGGTCTCCCGTCGTCAGGGATCCTTCGTCCAGGCAGAGGGCGATTCCCTTTCCCGCCTCCCAGCCAAGGAGCGCACAGATGTCCTGTTCGTCCCAGGAAAAGGCGGCTCCTTCCTTCTGCATCTCCCGCACCTTTTCCAGCAGTTCTTCGGGGCTGTTTTCCATTTTCCACGTCCGATGGAGGGGAAGGCAGCGGGAAGCCTGCATCAGCAGGAGCGCTGCTTCCGTCATTCCCGCATACAGACCCAACAGGAGAAGGGTTCCGGCTGCGAGTTCGTCTGCTCTGTGGGTGCCGGTCAAAGGAAGGCGGCATTCCTTCCAGAGGGTGCCTTCTTCTCCGCGCCGATCGGGAATTGGCAGGGAGTCCGGCATTTCATCGGCAAAGCAGGTGTTGCACCAGGTTTCCTTGTTCATACGGCTTGGGTTCCTCCGTTCCTTACTTCCGACAGCATTTTGCTGCCCTCCTGCATCTTTCTGGTCATTTCGTCGAACCGACGCGTGAATTCCTCCATGGCATGGCGCGAATAACAACTGGGGTCATAGTCCAGCACCAGGGAATAGGTACCGTCATCGTGGGCGTTCAGTTCGATATCCAGCGTATTTTCCGCCGCAGATATTTCATTGGCGGGCATTTCCTCAATCACTACCTGTGTATCGCCCAGTTTTGCGACACCGCGCCGTCCCATACTTCCCTTTTGCAGGATGAAGCAGGCGCAGTCCTGCTCCAGCCCTTCCTCATAGACGACATCCATGCCCTTACGGTATTTCATACCTTCCACTGTCCTGGCCTCCAGACCCTGCAGGAATTCGTCTACGGAGATATCCCGGTCAAAATCCCAGCGAATGGGGAACTGATCCAGCATGAGCCCCATGAGACGCCGTTCTGCGGAGGTCACGCGGCCATTGTGCACCCAGCTCAGGATGGATTCCTTCCCACCGGAAAGACTGGTTATGGCCAGCATGGCGGCCGCCATAAAGAAGGTGTTCTCGGAATACTTCTTGTCTTTGAAAAAGGACTTTTCGATGTTGTGGATGGGAGTTTCCATTTCATGCTCCACACCGTCTGCCGGATTTCCGCCATCCATGGGAGGGAGATGCAGTTTCTTGTCAAATCCCTTCAGCATATCCAGCCAGTAGGTTCTTGCGTCTTTCAGCTCGTCTTCCCCGATTCTGGATTCTTCCAGGATGTATTCTGCGTAACTCGCCGCCTGGCGTTTTCCTGTCTTGGGGGAGTCATTGCCGTGCACATAGCGCTTCTCCACCTCCCGCCAAAAGAGCAGAACGATGGCGGCTCCGTCCATGATGATATGGTAAAAATCCATATAGAGATGCTGGGACGAGGGCGTTTTTATGATGTGAATGCGGTGCAGCGGGCGGTCAATGAGACCATAAGGCTGCCGGAGTTCCTGCCTGCGTTTCTCAAAGGCTTCTTCCGACAAGCTTTCCACATAGATTTTGGCCACTTCTCCGTCAAATCTCTGGCACAGTTCCCCTGTTTCCGGATGGAACACCAGGCGGCAGCGGAAGATGTCATAGGCAGACAGGACGCCGTTCACGGCATCGGCCAGACGCTCCAGGTCAACAGCGGGATCGAGGCGCACGAGAGCGCCCGTGTTCATCATGGTGGACTTTGCCTTTTTGAAATGGGTATCCGTCATCCAGCGCTGAATGGGTCGGAGAGGATAATATTCCAGTGTGGCAGGGGCTTCCACTTCCGGTTCTTCTCCCTCGCGCACAATATGGATGAATCGCATAAAGTTCGTCATTTCGAACACATCCATGACGGACGGCTGCGGATGGAACACGGTGAGTGTTCCGTCCTGCTGCTCCATTTGCTTGCTGGCCTGCAACAGGGAACGGAGTCCTGCCGAGGACATGTAAAAGACGCCTGAGAAGTCCAGAATGACGTTTTTCATTCCCGTCGAAGCCGCAGAGAATTCTTTATCGAAGACAGATACCGTAATCTTGTTCAATGCACCGCTCAACGACATGGTCAAGGTAGTGCCATTGACTTCTTTTTTGATTTCCAAATCCATGAGATTGCCTCCTTATTATCGTTCAGTTCATTTATCCTTCATGCTTTTCTTTGTCATTTATCCATAGGGACAGCAGCAAATGATTCGCTTCCCGTCCGCGGAACCTTTCCCTTGCGTAGGCTATTTTGTCGAAAATGCCCTTCATAATCTGGATGCCCAGCCCGCCCGGTGTTATCTCCTTTAGGGTCATGTTTTCAAAGGAGCGGCATTTGTGCTCCAGTGGATTAAAGGGCATCCCCTGGTCAACAACCTCCAAGGTGAAAAAATCTTTGTCTCTTCCGGTCCGCAGCCACACATAGCCCGAACCTTCGTAGGCGTAGCTGATGACATTCACCACCGCTTCTTCCATCCCCAGAAGGAGTTTCTGCACTTTGTTTTCTTCCAGATCCGCATTTTCTGCGGCCTGTTTTACATCCTCCTTCATGCTCCTATAGCTGGCGTCATCGGCTGGATACTGCTTCCAGCCGATATCAGAAATCTCATTGATGTTTTCCATGGATTTCCTCAACCTTCGTCCAGAGCATCGGAAGAGGAGAGGATGGAGAGGAACATGTCGAGGCGGGACACATCCAGAACCTTCCTGACCATGCCGCCGGTGGGAGACACAATGGCAAAGGGGAGGTTGTTTTCCTCGGCATCTTGTGCCAGTTTCAGCAGTACACGAACCCCTGCGCTGGAAAGATAGTTCACCTCGGAAAGGTCGATGGCGAATTTCCTGCTGCTCTGGAGCAGCTTTTCCCCCTCTGCAGCTGCTTCGGAGGAAGTTGTCCGGTCCAGATTTCCGTGAATTTCCCATATGAACCAATGATTCTTTTCCCGCGTGCTATAATGGATCAATTGTTCTGACATCCATTGTCCCTCCTGTCTTCTCCGTAATATACAAACCCCAGCATGGTAATGTCATCCGACTGATTCGCGTTTCCTACGTGGCGTTGGACAGCATTCTGCACGGAGGAAAGGATGTTCGCTGCACGAAGCCGGCCGGAGGCGGAATTCTGTGCACTGTCCAAGGCAGCTTTGAGCTTGTCTTCCATGAACTGCTCCTGCCGTTCGTTCATCGCTTCCGTTATGCCGTCCGTATAGAGGAAAATGGCATCTCCTCCTGAGAGCTCTATTTCCTGCGCTGTGAACGGTATCCCGTCTTTCACCCCCAGCATGGGATCTTTCGCCAGAGGAAGATATTGGAAGCTCTCTCCTCGCAGTGCAAGAGGCGGGTTGTGCCCCGCATTTACATAGGTGAATTTTCCGCTGGGCAGATGAATCATGCCAACGAAGGCGGTCACGAACATGAACTCCCGATTGCTTTTCACAAGGGCATCATTTGCCGTTTCCACAGCCTCCGCCAGGTTTTCGGCACAGCCCGCCATACGGGTATGGTCTTTCAGCAATGTTTTTGCGATCACCATGAAGAGCGCTGCAGGGACGCCCTTGTCCGATACATCGGCCACGGTAAGCACCAGATGGTCTTTGTCCACGAAATAAAAGTCATAGAAGTCCCCGCCGACTTCCGTGGCCGGGTGCATGATCGCGGAGAGGTCGAAGGCATGGGAGTGGGCGCTGTCCTTCAGTTTGTCCGGCAGCATGCCTGCCTGGATCCTGGCTGCCACTTCCAGTTCCGTTTGGGCGCGCTCCTTTTCGGCGATGGCGTTGGAAAGGGATTCGATGTGGGCTTTGAGATCATCCGTCATGGAATTGACGCAGCGGGCCAAATGCTCCAGCTCGTTTCCTGTGCGGATGTCCAGTTTCTTGTCCAGATTGCCTGCCGCAATTTCCTGCACGCCGCTCGCCAGCATGCGAATGGGCCTTGTCAGGCGGCCTGCCATCCATCCGCTGGCGTAGAAAGATGCCAGGAGCAGGGGAAGGAGCAAAAGCACGGCTTTTTCGGCGGCAGAGGAAAAATCTTCCTGCAGAATCGCGTGGAAATGCCTCATCTCATCGTGAACGTGGTCAACGACCTGCAGCGCAGGCGCCATGACCTCATCCTTGCTGACCAGCAGGCCAAAGCTCCAGCCGCTTCTTTTCATGGGGGCAAAGGCCAGAAAATACTCGTTGCCATCCACCACCACATCCATGCTGTTGCTTTCCCCTGCCACCATGCAGCTGGCGGCCCTGGCCAGGAGCGGATCCTTTGTCTGGCGGAGATCGACATACTCCGGCACTGCTGCCAGAATTCCCTGCTGCTGGGAAGAAAAGGTGACATTCCCCTTGTGGTCCAGGGCAAAGCCGATGCCCTCATTTCCGATGACGGAATCCATTACCTGCCGATGGAGGTCGTCGGTGCTGCTCCTGATGCCGACGACTCCGGCAAAGCCGTCGGCATCATAGTAGGGCATGGCGCATGCGATTGCCGGAAGGCCGTCTGCGCCGAGATAGACACTGGTATATATGAGCTTCTGGGTCTGTTCCGCCTGGATATACCAAGGACGCGTCCTTGGGTCATAAATTTCCGAGAATTCCCTCCTGTTCTCCGCGACAGAGAAGATGCTCTGGGTACCGTCCGGAACCAGATCCATAAACAAACAGTAGCCCTTTCTGGATGCGGCAAAGATGCTGGTTCGATATTTTCCGTAGGATTTCCTCATGGGAACCATGACGTTGGCAAAATTGGAGACAAGGGCAATCTCCTGCCGAAGTTCCTCATCGATTCCCTGCTGCGCGAGTTCCGGACTGTAGTGGATATAGGCCGCTCCGGGAACGAATTCAGCGGAATCGGCCATGTCGGGCAGGCTTCGCGGTCGGTAGTATTCCGGCGTGGCCAGGATAAGGGACATGCTTTCTGCCAAAAAAGTCACATCATCGGCGATGGAAGCCAGTTTCCCATCGGCATGGTCCGCTTCGTCTTCCACGGTGTTCACCAGCCACCTCCGGGTACGCTGCGATGTAAGATCTCCCAGGGAATCCTTCAGGGACTCCTCAATGGCACTTCCCTGCTTTTCGACTGCAATCCGGATGCTGTCCATGGTATACAGGGATAGCAGGCCGACCATCAGGAACGTCAGGATCCCGCAAGACAGGACCAAAAAGAGCACTTGTCTCCGGAGGCTTGCTTTTCCATATCCCGTGAGTCGCCGGACCCATTGTTTGATGTATGTCATTCCTCAATCTCCCTGAAAAGCGCGTTTACATCTTTGCATATCTGTTATCAATTCGACGAAATCCTTCTGATTCCTGCAGAGGCAGGATGGATTTCTCAAAGGCTGAAAGGGGCGATGAGGCTGTCATCCCTTGAGAAACCAGGGGCGAGGACGAGTGTGCCCTGATTGGGGGTGGCCATGACCGGGCCCTGGACCCCGCCGAGGAGATGAATCTCGATGTGCCCGGAGTCAGCCTGCCGTGTCTTGATGGCGCAGAGCTCATTCCTCTTGTCCCCATTATAGTCGCCGACATCGAACTGGAAGTTGCTTTCGGCTTCCTCCAGAATGGTTCCGGTGTGGAGAAGGAAACGGTTGTAGTTGGCGGCGCCGTCCATCACGTGCACTTCGGTGGATTTTGTTCCGGTGTGAAACTGCTTGATGGCGTACAGGTCGATTTTTCCGTCGTTGTTATAATCGCCGAGGGAGAAGGAAAAGATCCCGTGAGAATTTTCCAGGCATGTGGCAGTCTGCAGGAGGAGCCTTCGGAAGCGGTTTTTCCCATCCAGGACATAGACTTCTGTGCGCTTGGAATCCGTGTTTTTCATCTTCAGGACATAGAGATCATCAAAGCCATCTCCATTGTAATCTCCAAGGCAGAAGCTGAAGATATCGTGGGCGTTTTCCATGGGGAGCGGTATGTGGAGCAGGAATTTCCGGAATCCCGTCTTTCCATCCAATATATGGAGTTCGGTTCTGTTCGAGTCCGTATTTCTCCGCTTGATCCCATAGAGGTCGGGATGCCCGTCACGGTTGTAGTCGCCGACCAAAAAGCTGAACACTCCAAAGGAGTTCTCCAGGGCTGTTCCTGTCTGCAGCAGGAAGCTTTGAAATC
>DFES01000225.1 GCA_002369175.1 Selenomonadaceae bacterium UBA3796 | reverse complement strand
GATTCATTTGTCCATATATGAACGAGGTCTTACATTAGCAATCTCATTTAATCAACACACCCCGGAGAGATATTCTCCTGCCAGGGCATAGACACCCTGTCCGTAGTCCTCTAAAATATCCGAACGAATGACCACCGTGGGAAGGAACTTCGCGTGGATCTCACGGCTGCACAACTCCAGGACACGCGGCAAATCGTCCATCCGCAGTTTTTCATTGTAAAGGATCATGCTATGGGGATTCCATATGCGCACCATCAGGACAACGACCCTCGCCGCTTCCCGTACAGCATCCCTTGGGGGCTGCCATTCCTTCTGAGTCCAATTCCCCAAAGCACCTGCAATGCCGTCCCGACCTGTGTAGAGTTTTCCCCTGAGCAGGATTCCCGCCTCCGGCGGATGATTGGAGGGCCAATGCACCCCGACAACGGTCTCTTCCACCACCGTCTCGCCAAAAAGATTTCCGGAGCCCGCCACTGCTGCATGAATATCATTCGTAAGGTGGACTGGACGATCCAGTTCCGCTGACAGCCATTTGGAAAAGGGCATCCCCTTGAGAGCCGGGTATTCCGTGTCCTCCAAAGTGCCATTCACCTCTATGCCGGGCATACCCACCACTACCAGCATCGTCTGGGGATACTTCACAATAAAGGGGCGCAGCTCCGCCGGAAAGATGTCCTTTGTGACCTTTTCGGGACAGACCTCCTTCTGTTCCACAATCTCTCCCAAAAGATTCTCCAGAAAAATCATCATTTTGGCACGGCCATTTTCCTCATACATGTAGCAGGCCAGCGCCATCCTTCGCTCACCACAAAATCTGTACTGCTGCGCCGGGCGTCCTCCCGTAGAAGTGGACTCCGTGACGGATTCCGCCTCCTTCCGCTCCAAAAGGGTCTGCATGAGTGCGTTCACAGTAACAACGCTGAGTCCTGTCTCCTCCGCCAGGCGTGGCTTCGATGCCTGACGCAGCTTCTTCAGCGCCTTGCGCAAAAGCTCAAGATTCCTCTGGCGCAAATCCTTCTTATCCATGCCCATCCTCCATTTACAAAAACTTTGTAAAGAAATTTTAATATAAAAAACATCAAATGTCGAGGAAGAAATTTCCAATTTAATAGGAAATGCATCTTGTTTTTTTGAAACCAGGGATATAGTATAGATGTGAACGGAAATGCGTGTACTGGAAACTATAGGAAAGGCCGGATGTTATGATTACACCAGAACTCATCGCTCGTATCAACGAGCTTTCCCGAAAAAAACGCACCGAGGGATTGTCCGAAGCAGAAACTGCCGAACAGCAGAAACTCCGCCGGATCTACCTTGACAGCATACGCGAGCAAATGACGCGGATGCTGGACTCCCTGGAATTTGTGGATCAGAGAGAAGGCGGTTTTCACGGCGGAACGGAGATGGATTTTTCACACCGCATTATGGATTTTCAGGAGGAGATGCGGCGCCCCTTCGTGGATGCCGAGCACATCCATTGATATGCCAGCAGATGAACAGAGAAAACCGCTGCCCAACGGAACCGGACAGCGGTTTTTCCTGTTTATTGCCAGTTCCTTAGGAACTGCTGCGAGCAAGCTCACGGGATTTCTCCGATGCGGCAACAACGGCCTCGATCAGTGCGCTCCTGAGACCCTTTTCCTCCAGCACGCGGATTCCCGCGATGGTCGTACCCGCAGGAGAAGTCACCTGATCCCGCAGCACATCCGGGTGAAGCCCCGTATCCAGAACCATTTTGGCGCTGCCAAGAAGTGTCTGCGCTGCGAGAAGGATTGCCGTTTTTCTCGGAAGCCCTGCTGACACGCCGCCATCCGCCATTGCATCGATCATGAGAAAGGCAAACGCGGGCCCGCTGCCGGATAGCCCGGTCACAGCATCCATCAGGGACTCAGGCACCTCAACGACTTTGCCCACAGAAGCCCAGATTTCCCGAACCTTTGCCACATCCGCCTCCGATGCGAGTGCACCCGGGGCATATGCCGCCATGCCCTCCCCCACGGACTGCGGTACATTGGGCATAACGCGAATCACCGGATGATCCGGAAAGTACGGCTCAATGGCCTCCAGCTTCATGCCTGCCGCCACCGAAACAATCAGTGTCCCGGGCTTCATGTTCGAAGCTGCTTCCTCCATGGCCTTCTTCGCATCCTTAGGCTTGACGGCAAAAATCAGAACATCCACGTCCCCGGCAAAGGAATCCGCTCCCACCATGGCATTCACCCGATATTCTGCCCGAAGCTCATCACAACGGCTCTGCTTGTGGTCGGAAACAAAGATATCCCCCGGATGCTCCGCAAACTTCCCCGCAAGGCTTCTGAGCATCGCTCCCGTCAATGCCCCGCCGCCAATAAATCCGATTTTCATGAAATCCTCCCCCGACATCAGTAACGCGGATGCTCCTTCACGTACGCCACGGGGCGTGACCAATCCACATGCACCTGTGTATTGTTCCAAAGCCGTGTCAGAGCAAGCTTGAAGCTCTTCTCATCTGCCAGAGGATCCACCGTTTCCTTCGTGAAATCCATTAATGTCTCATGCGGAATACCAATCTC
This sequence comes from Selenomonadaceae bacterium UBA3796, assembly GCA_002369175.1. Classification (GTDB taxonomy): domain Bacteria; phylum Bacillota; class Negativicutes; order Selenomonadales; family Selenomonadaceae; genus UBA3796. The sequence continues at coordinate 196 of DFES01000225.1, read as the reverse complement.
GTGGCTCTCTGCCAGATAATCCTCTATGCGCTTCTTCCCTTCCTCATTCGCCAGCACAACATTCGCCTTCTTCTCCGCTGCGCTGTACTCAATATATCCCAAATCCCTGCCATAACTGACAGCTACACTGTATGTAATTTCCATTTCCTCCGCCCCCTCATTTTATGATATGATTATTATAACGCAATTGTTCAAG
>DFES01000221.1:6345-8235 GCA_002369175.1 Selenomonadaceae bacterium UBA3796 | reverse complement strand
TGGCCAATGTGCTGGATGTCCATATGGTAGGTGGTGGCTGTGTCCTGCGTACGGCAGTTATCTTCTTCTACTGTGCTAATGAGGGCATTTCCATTGTGGAAAATGCTGCGAGGATTGGTCTGCCAGTGCCGGATAAGCTGACGGAAGTCATGAAACAGCTTAAGAACAAATGAATATCGGATAGGTTATTGCCTGGTGGGAGAAATCCTGCCGGGCTTATTTTTTTGCTAAAAATCATTATTTCTGTCCTTTCAATGGTGAGAGGGCAGATTTTTTCGGCAAAATGCTGTTTTCTTCTCTTTAAGAAAGTAGCGGGGGCTGGTGACCAAGATGGAACTTTTTGTCCTCTTACATATGAGAGGGTTGATTTTTTCGGCTATATGCAGAGAAAGGCAATCTTACAGAAACTTTGGTGGCTCAAAATTGCACCGCCAATTAAAAGTGGAGGTCGAGTGATGACAGAAAAACAGCAAGAAGAAATCAAGGCTATGAGACAGGCGGGGCTGGGGTATAAGAAGATAGCGGCAGCCATGTCTCTGTCAGAGAATACCGTCAAGTCCTATTGCATCCGAAATAAGCTAAAGGCAGGTGATGGGCAGATGGTTTGCTTGGCATGTGGCCAGTCCATTACGCAGCCTACAGGTCAGAAGGGGAAGAAGTTCTGCTCCGATGCATGCCGCATCAAATGGTGGAACCATCACACAGACCTGATGAAGGCCAATGCCGTCTGTGCTCATTGTGGCAAGCCGTTTCATGGTAGGGCTGGTAGAAAGTATTGTTCTCACGCCTGCTACATAGCAGAAAGGTTTGGTGATACCCATGTCTCATGATTTAATGCTGAAGGAGGCCAAGTATCAGTCAGCCATGCAGGTGTTTCGTGGCTGGTTGGAACAGGGCATTATCACACAGGCGGATTATGTCAAGGCAGAGCAGTTGATGCGCGAAAAATATCATCCGCTGCTGGGTACATTATTCTCGGACATGGCGTTGACTTAGGCTCAGCGTAGAGTGATATATAGTAGGAAAGGAGGGCATGCTCATGAAGAAGATAGAACGTATAGAGCCAAAGGTCCCGCAGATTAAGCGGAAAAAGCGTGTAGCAGCGTATGCACGGGTATCTGCAGAATCAGACCGGTTGACGCATTCCCTGTCAGCGCAGATTAGCTATTACAGCGAACTTATTCAGAATAATCCGGAGTGGGAATATGCCGGTGTGTATGCCGACAGTTTTATCTCCGGAACCAGCATCAACAAGCGGTCAGAATTTCAGCGTATGGTGGCTGATTGTGAAGCTGGAAAGATTGATATAATCCTGACCAATATCAAAACTCGGTATTTGATACAATCCTACCTTTGGGTGCAGTCCTCGAAATCCCTTGCTACAAGGGGCTTTGGGGATTTTGCTTTTTCTTGACATAGGGCATCGTAGCACAAAATGACAAAATGTCAGCAAAAGGGAGTAGGGCGGGTGCAAAAATGGGTGCATCCGGGCGCACCCGGGTGCAAATGGATGCACCCAGCAAAAAGTAATCGTTGGATAGTTGGGTGCAGTGATTCTTCACTATGCAGTGACGTAAAAAAGAGCCGCTCTCCGTTAATTTGGAAGAGCGGCTCTCGTGATTCATAGCTGTTTGGCATATTTTTCCTGTTCGTTGGCAGGGATTTTCAATGCATCCATGGTCTGCCGTGCATCCCAGCCAGAGGTTTCCATGAGGTTTCGAATGTTGCTGACCATTGTGGAGTCTCTGCCTTTGCTTTCGCCATCTGCCTGCCCAGCAAGGAAGGCATCATTTCTCGCCTGATTCAGTCCATTCTCCCATGCGTTCATCATGTCCACTACATCTCCTTCCTCATCCAGAGAAATATCAAATCCCGTCACTGTCTTGATAA
>DFES01000221.1:0-6235 GCA_002369175.1 Selenomonadaceae bacterium UBA3796 | reverse complement strand
AGTCCATGTTGCTGTCCTGCTTGTGCTTGATGCATTCGAACAGTACACCAAGCTCTGTGTGGAACTTGCCAAAATCCTCGATTTTATCGGGGGAAAGGAGATTCAGCCGATAGTCCGGCACGAATGCCAGAAGTTCCTTGTTTTCTGCTGTCAGCATCTCGTGGAGAGTGAGAGGCCCGTCCCAAGACTCTGGGCTGAGACTGATAACCAAGGTGATGACGGGCATCAGCTTATCTTCTTTTTTCAAGCCGGACAGAAATTCATCCCCCGCCATTTTGTCTTTTCCTTTGCGGTGCGTCGCTGCGATGTCCGATATTTGCTGTGCGTAACTCATGGCATCATAGAGCATATTACGGACAGGCATCCCGTAATGAATATCCGATTGTATCTCGATGCCAAGCATGAGGTAGTACGCCTGACTGTCCTTCATCGCCGTGTAGAGTTTCAGTACATCCCGGATTTTCTGGATCGGCTTCTTGGCATCGTTGCCGTAGGGGAGGACGATGGCTGTCGTATCCAGCGGAGTAAGTCCCTCCGGCTTGATGACATCCCTGCCGCCGTACACCCAGTAGTTGAAGGCATCCGCTACCTTGTCCGGTGATGACAGGTATACTTTGGCCTCCGTATCAATCGCGCCCATGCGCATCACTCCTCGTATTCATTTTACCATGTTCGCAGGCCATTCTCAAGATGAGGTGCGAACTCAACAGCATAAGCACATTCGCTACGGGCATAAAGATTTCCTGCCATTGCTCGGCGCAAAAATTATGCGTTCAAGACTGTATTTCGCATTCCGGGTCGCGGAAGTCATTTTCCGAAATGATCTCCGCATCCTCCAAGCAGAACTCAACAATCTCATTCTTGGGGAAGTGTTTGCCATAAATGCGATAGTTTCTATCCTTCTCCCAGCCACCGATTTCCCAGAGAATCCGCTGTATGACCAGGCTGCATATCAGAACGGGCTTTCCCGTGGCCTTGCTTTTAGGTATGCGAATGGCACCCATTTCCTCTTTGGCGCACACCTGCAGGGCGAGCCTTCCTCGAGATGGATTGGGCAATAGGCGGACATATTCCGGCTGTCCGAGCGCACGAAGGGTGGACCTATAGATCAAAACATTGGCACTCTTGCGGGAAAAGGCGATGCCGAGTGCATCATGGGCTACTTCCAGCATAGTCACCCTCCTGTTTTTTGAGCGGCGTATCCGACGCCTGGTATTCATCCAGGCTCACCTGGAGAGCCTGTTGGTTGTCCTCCAAAGGTACGCCAAAGCCGGATAAAGTATCTTCGGTAACTGCGCCCTCTGCTGTATGTTCTGTTTTTCCCTCCGATGGCTCTGTCATGGAAACGGCCGGCGATTCCTTTGCGGCTTGTTTCCTGCGGTCGTAGAACACCTCCGGCTCCAAGAGGTCAAAGATATAGACCAGCTCGCCATCCACGGAGATACGGTAGCCGAGAATCTTGTAGCGACAGTCCTCATCCCAATCCAACAGCTTGTAGAGCATTGTGGAGAACTGCTTGCTGGAAACCTTGCGGCTGATGCGCTTTTCCGGGCGAGCCACGCACCAGCGCAGGGCGTTCTTGTCATCCTCGGCGCATTTCTTGATGACCATGCGCCGTGTGTCGGGGTTGATCAGGACTAGAATGTAGACCGTATCCTCCAGACCTTGAATGCAGGCCGCATTGAAGGCGATACTGTCCCGGCGTATGACCACGGCGGGGTCGCGCTGATGGGCAAAAAGCTCCCGCCGCACCACTTGGTAGCCGTCAAAGCTGAATTCCTGCTCAAGTTCCCTTGCCCGTTCCTCTTTTGTCGAATGGGACAGGGATAAGTGATTGTCAGACATCATTTGCTCCCACTCTTTCCATGATTCGTTCCGCATGGGAGAGATAATTGTTTACATCTTCTTCCGTGATGGGGCACAGCTCCTCTACGGTTCTTGCGGTCAGGGCACAGGCTCTTCCGTTGGCATACAGGCGGGCATCTTCTTCCTGCCTGCGCCGTTCCAGTTTGGCGGCGGGACCAAAGGTTTTTGCCCATGCGGAAGGGAAGATGCGGGCAGAACGGGGCGCTTGATTCATTTTCTCGGTATCGGTATTCTCATCGTTCTGCCTGCTTCGCACGACTTCTGCCTCGGACAGATCAAAGAGGAGCAGCCGTTCCCCGTTTTCACGGTAGCATAAGGCACAGATACGATAGACATTCCCCGCATCCCATCCCATGATCTGGAAGAGAGGTCGAGAAAAGGCGGTTGCACTTCTGGGATTTGCTATCCACCGGCCATTTGCCTGCCGTCCCCAATGAACGGCGCCGGGAGTCTTCGCATCGCAGGGACGAACCGCGAGACGCTTGAGGACGGGATGAAACAGAAGCTCTACATATTGTGCATCTGCAAACTTCTTCATGCAGGCGGAAGTGAAGGCGATGGATGTATCGGAGAGGCGAACGGCGGGGCTGTAGATGGTGGAAAACATCTGCATCCGCACAATTTGGAATCCGGCATCTTCCTGATTTGTGACAGTAAGACCAGGGGAGATTCGGGGCTTCGGTGCGCTTTCCGATGCCGCCAGATAATCCTCTGCCGAAAATCCCGTCCAGCCGAGATTCACGGGAACATATCCCCGGAGGAAACCATTGTCAACCACGCGCAAGGTGGGGAGAGGGCAGTTTGGCATATGCTTATGGGAATCAATCATAGTCTGGACGGCAAGAAAGACCTCACGGGAAATGATGCCCGGGTGATGGCCTTTCTGCCTGTACTGGTTTCGGTTCTGCCGATTCTTTTTGGATTTGTGGTCGAGGTAGTTGGGAGTGTAGGTTTTGCGGGCAAGGACATCCCCACAATGTTTCTCGTTTTTCAAGATGCCGTGGACAGCATTGGCCGTCCATGCCGTGGAGCCATGCTTCCGTTTGCGTCTGAGTACCGTCAGAAGGTCGGCAATCTCCTTTGTGGAATAGCCGCCAAGGAATAGGTAGAAGCAGATGCGAACGGTGTCGGCCTCATCCTCGTTGATGACGAGATTCCCGTTCTCGTCCTTGCGGAAGCCGAGAAGTTCCGTCAACAGGAAAATGCCACGAGAGAACCGTTGTTCTATGGAGATGTTCATAATCTCGCTCTTGGTGCGGGACTCCTCCTGTGCCGTGGCAGAGAGGACGGCTAAAATCATCTCGCTGGTGTTGTCCAGTGTGTAAATATGTTCTGCTTCGAAAAATACGCCTACGGGGTGGGGGAGATTAGCAAGTTCCCTGACAATGGCGATGCAATCCACCAGGTTTCTGGCGAACCTGCTCACCGATTTCGATACCACCAGGTCGATAGTGCCTTTTTTGCACTCGTCAATCATACGAAGGAAATTATCCCGGTGGGAAAGGGAAGTTCCGCTGATTCCTTCGTCTGCGAATATGCCGGCAAGCTCCCAGCCCGGATGTTCCTTTATCATATCCTCGTAATGGTTCTTCTGGAGTTCATAGGATGAAGTCTGCTTGGGGTCATCCGTGGATACCCGGCAATAGGCACATACCCGCTTGACACCGGTTTCCTCGAACAGCTTATGACGGGGCTTTGCGGGAATGACCTCCAGCTCTCCCTTGTCCACGCCCTTATAGCGCAGGCGTATTTTCTGCTTTTGTTCCTCGGTGCCGGAACCGCTTTCGTTTTTCAGCATAAAGATTTCCTCCCTGTATCTTATCACGATGTATTTCTATCCAGGCACCAGTACCAGGCACCGGCTTTGCGGTAGGATGTGATGCCGAGTGCTTGCTTGGCTCTCATTGCTGTACGCTTTGCGATTCCTTTGGAAGCCAGTTGTTCAAGCACCTCGGAACATGGCCTTCCTTCTGCTGCAAGAATCTCTTGCAGCAGGGCGATTGCTTCAGGCTTTTTCCCTTCCCTGTCTGACGGCTTGTTCCCAAGCAGTTCCTCCAAGGATACATCGCAGATGCCAAGCCACCGGAATCCTTTCCGGCCAAAGCGGAATCCGATGGGAAGTCCCTCTGGCGCGAGATTGCTCTTGATGTGAAACACGTATCGGAAATCCGGTGACTTGGGATCACGAACCAACATCAGGACGCTTCTGGCTATGGCGGCCATGTCAATGGAGCCAAGCCCGCGATATAGGCTTTTTCCGTAGCTGTTCTTGTTCATGTGCCCTATGAGAAGGATGGCAGCTTCGGTATCCTCGGCTACATTGGCAAGACTTTTGAGAATCTTCCTCATGCGCACTGCGTTCTGCATATCCCCGTCCCCGCTGATGTACGCCTGAATCGGGTCGATGATAACCAGCCGCGCTCCCGTGGCACGGATGGTTTCCGCAATGCGGCAGTCCTCAAGGGTCAGCATATCGCTGTCCTCAAGGATATGCACCATGCGCCCGCAATCTGCTTGTGCTTCCACGAGCCGGGGCTTTACCGTATCGGCTACGCCGTCCTCGCCGCATTGGTAGATGATGCTTAGTGGCTGCGATGTAGAACTATCGCCCGGCAGACTGCGCCCGGAGGACAGCAAGGCTGCAAGCCGGACGGCAAAGGTTGACTTCCCTTCTCCGGGATCGCCCTGCAGGAAGGTGAGCTTCCCAAAGGGGATATAGGGGTACCACAGCCATTCAACGGGTACAGGCTCGACATCCGCATAGTATTCAAAGATTTCGTCCAACGGATACTCTCCTTGCTTTATATACACAAAAATAATTGATAATCTGCCTTTTTAGAGCATTATATAATAGACGGAAAAATATTACAATAGGATAAGCACAAAAAATTTTCTGTTTCTGTGCGTACAGAGACAATAGGGGAATACGGTTATGGAACTTGACTATGCTGCCATTGGCAGAAGGATACGGAATGCGCGCAAGGAAAAGGGACTTTCCCAGGAGGCGCTTGGGGAGATGGTGGGGTTATCCACTTCCCATGTCTGCCACATGGAAGGAGGGAGTACCAAGCCCAGCCTGAATTCCTTGGTACGGGTTGCCAATGCTCTCCACGTGACCATGGACAGGCTTTTGTCCGATAGCTTGGATGCGCCTTATGATTCTTACAAAGATGACTTCCTGGCCATGATGCAGGATTGCTCGGTGCAGGAGAAGGAATATCTCTTGCAGGCGATGCTTCAGATCAAAGCTGCGTTGCGTTGCAAACTTTAAGGATGCCAAAATATTCCTCTTCCGCAGAGGCAAGATGGCATTCTTGCATCCTTAAAAAGACGGAATGCTCAAAGGATGGCTTTGAAGCCAGTCATGATGGGCATTCCGGCAGGAACGAAAATATTTTTGCTATTGTTCTACACTTTTATACAAATCAACGAGAACCCTTGTCAGATAAGGATTCTGAGAATTCTTTAAGAGTGCCAAATTTTTCCCCAGAATGGCATCCTTGGATTTTCGGATGTTATGCCTGAATGACGCGGAGAGCGTACTGTCGGCAAGCCATTCGTCCATCACGGTTGCGGAAGCCGCAACGATTTCTTGCAGCAGTTCAATGAGGCGTTCGATGTCCACCGTATACGCTTTGGGGTTCTGGGCTGAGGCATTCATGATTCTTTCGAGGGTGCGCTTTTGCTCCGCCTTCGACATACCGAAGAGGTGTGCTTTCAAAAGCTGAACGGCCAACATCTCCGTTTCCCAGCAGTCCATCGGCAGAGTCTGCGCGTCCCTGTTGTTCTTTCCCATATGGTGTCCTCCCTTACAGTAAAGTGTTCCTGCAAGAAAACCATAGCAGGAAGACGACTCATGAATAAAATCCGTCGCACAGCACGATGGCATAAGAAAACCCCAAGCTGCTGTGGAGCTTGGGGGGATATGAACCGTATGATGTTTGGGGAGGTTGAGAAGGAGACGGTCGGCATTCGGGTATCTAATCGGCAATGCCTATCCGCTGCTCTTGGAAGTGTTGCCTGAGCAAGGCAATCTCCTCGGCGTACCCCTCGTTGTCATTAGGCGTTTCCAAGATGAAAGGCAGATGGCGCAGTTTGGGGTGATTGGTCACAGCTGACAGAGCCAGCAGACCAATGCATCCCTCGCCGATACGGGCATGGCGATCCTTATGGGAGCCGAGGGGATTCAGGCTGTCGTTGAGGTGGATGGCTTTCAATCGGTCGATGCCGATGATGCGGTCAAACTCTTCAAGCACGCTGTCCAGATTGGCAGCGATGTCATATCCGCTGTCCCAGACGTGGCAGGTATCGAGACAAATGCCCAACTTGTCGTTGAGTGTTACTCTGTCCATGATGGCGCGCAGTTCCT
>DFES01000081.1 GCA_002369175.1 Selenomonadaceae bacterium UBA3796 | reverse complement strand
TTCATTCGTTGTTTATTTTTGAAAAACGGGAGGAGAAGACATGAAGGACATTCGTCTCGACAGTCCGCTGAACGGCAAGCTCATTGCCTTGAGCGATGTCAAGGATCAGGTGTTTTCCGGCGGCGCCATGGGACGCGGCGCAGCGGTGGAATCGCCGGACGGCAAGGTCTATGCGCCCTTTGACGGCGAAATCACGGTATTCTTTGACACGAAGCACGCCATTGGTCTCAAGTCTGATGATGGGGTGGAAATCCTTATCCATGTGGGAATGGATACGGTCAACCTCAAGGGCGAGCATTTTACGGCGCACAAGAATCAGGGTGACAGGGTGAAGAAGGGCGAGCTTCTTCTGGAGTTTGATGAGCCTGCCATTCGCGCACAGTATGATACGACGACTCCTGTTGTGGTGACGAATCACACGGAATTCGGCAAGATTACCATAAGTCTTGGAGATCAGGAGATTGTCTCCGAGGCAGAGAACGCTTCTGCCGGAGCTGCTGTGACGGATGACAGCGAGTTCGCGGATCTGCCGAAGGAGCAGAGAGTGGCACGATTGATTGAGCGTTATGTGGGGGGCATGGACAATGTCCGTTCCGCAGAGCATTGTGCGACGCGCCTGCGCCTTATCGTCAATGACAAGTCGAAGATCGACGAGAAAGCCATTGAGAACATCGACGGCGTCAAAGGACAGTTCTTCGCAGCCCAGCAGTATCAGATCATCCTTGGCACAGGCTTCGTGGACAAGGTGACGGATGAATTCATCAAGCTCAAGCCCGGTCTTGCGGGAGGCGGCAACAAGGAGGCCGCTTACGAGCAGATGAGCCTCATGCAGAAGGTTTCCCGTACGCTGGGAGATGTCTTCGTTCCCATCATTCCCGTCCTCGTGGCAACAGGTCTTTTCATGGGACTTCGCGGCGCGACCCAGAGTTTGGGCGCGGAGTTCAGCCCCAGTGTTCTCCTCTTGAGCCAGGTTCTCACGGATACGGCCTTCGCTTTCCTGCCGGCGCTTGTCTGCTGGTCAACCATGAAGAAGTTCGGCGGCACGCCGGTCATTGGCATCGTCCTTGGCCTCATGCTCGTTTTCCCGGCACTTCCTAACGCTTATGTGGTGGGCGGATTTGCCAATGAGCTTGAGTCCCTTGGCCTCACTTGGCAGGAAGCTGCGAAAATCGCAGACTATGCCGGCAAGGTTCCCATTCCGGTGGATATCTTCGGTTTTACGGTTCCTTTGGTTGGCTATCAGGGGTCTGTGCTTCCGGCTCTGGTTCTCGGCATCTTTGCCGCGAAGCTCCAGCATTGGCTCAAGACCTTCGTTCCCGATATCATCGACCTCATCGTAACCCCCTTCCTCACTCTCTTCATTTCCATGCTCCTTGGCCTCCTCGTTGTTGGTCCCATCATGCATGGTATTGAGCAGGCGGTATTCGGCGCAGTTCAGGCCTTCCTCGCAATGCCCTTCGGCATCGGCGGTCTTGTGGTCGGCGGTTTGCAGCAGGTCATCGTTGTCTTCGGTGTTCACCATGTGTTCAATGCCTTGGAAGTTCAGCTTCTCGCCTCCACGGGCGTGGATCCCTTCAATGCCATCATCACGGGCGCAATTGTGGCTCAGGGCGGTGCAGCCGTTGCCGTTGCCATGAAGACCAAGGACAAGAAAAAACGCGCTCTCTACATTTCCTCGGCAGTTCCCGCCTTCCTGGGCATCACGGAGCCTGCTATCTTCGGTATCAACCTCCGCTTCATGAAGCCCTTCATCTACGGTCTTGTGGGCGGCGCTTGCGCAGGTACGGTAGCGAGCCTCATGGGTCTTGCCGGTACGGGTATGGGCATCACGGTGATTCCCGGAACGCTCCTCTACATCAACCAGCTGCCCCAGTACATCCTGGTCAATGTCATCGGCTTTGCCGTTGCCTTTGGTCTGACCTTCACCCTCTTCAAGACGGAAGAGTAATATCATAGAAATCGGAAAGGAGCTGTTGCAGTACCGTTTGCAACGGCTCCTTTTGTATAGTTGTATATTGGAGGAAAGCAACATGACGGAAATCAACAAGCAGGAAATCGATGCCAAGGTCAAAGAGGGACTTCCTTTTCAGCATCGCTGGCACAACCGTTTCCATCTGGAAATGCCCTTTGGGCTCATCAACGATCCCAACGGCTTGGCATTCTACAATGGAGCATACCACATCTTCTACCAGTGGAACCCCTTGGGCTGCGTTCACAAGAATAAGTCCTGGGGACATGTGCAGACACGGGATTTCGTGAACTACAGCATACCGGAGCTGGCCATGTGGCCCACAGATGAACACGATAAGGACGGTTGCTATTCCGGTTGCGGCTTTGTGGATGATAACGCCCTTCGCGTGTTTTACACCTGCAATGCCAAGGACGAGAACGGAGTGAGGACACCGGCGCAGAGGCTCGGAACCTTCCGTTCCAACGGCACTGTCCGCAAGGAGGAAATCGCTGTCCCTACGAATGAGAAAGGTTACACGGGGCATTTTCGGGATCCTTATGTATTCTATCGCCGGGGAAAGCGCTATTTCGTCCTCGGTGCCCAGACGGAGGGGGATGAACGAGGCTGCGTCGTTGTGTACCGGGAGGAAGCTGAGGGGAATTGGACATTTCTTGGAGAACTCAAGACCAAGATGACAGAGGTGGAGGAGAAGTTCGGCTATATGTGGGAATGTCCGGGGCTTCTGACCTTTGGCAGCCATGATGTGCTGCTCTGTTGTCCCCAGGGATTAGAGGCAAAGGACTACAAGTACCAAAATCTCTACCAGTCCGGATATTTCGCCGGTCATGTCTCCCTTGACAGCATGGAGATGTACCATGGCCGTTTCCAGGAATTGGACAGGGGCTTTGATTTCTACGCACCCCAAGTCTTCAACCACGAAGGGCGCTACATTCTCTTCGGGTGGATGGGCATGCCGGACAGGGATGAGGACTATCCGACGAAGGATGAAGGCTGGATGTATTCTTTGACCATGCCGAGGGTCCTGAGTCTTCGCCAGGGTCATATCTATTCCAAACCGGCGAAGGAACTCCGCGCCCTGCGCATTCAGGAAACCGCTGTGGAGCTTGATGCTGCCGAGACGAAGCGGGTGGCGGCAGAGCTCAGCGAGGGTGCCGAGATACTTTTGGATGTCACCATGGGCAAGGCGCAGCAGATGTATTTCGAGCTTGTCTACGGATTGGAGAAAGTCGTTTTCCACTATGACAGGCACACGCAGGTCATGACCATTGACCGTGACGGAATGAAGCTGGGAGGCCGCGGTAAACGGCGGTTCAAGCTTTACGCCGATGAGAATTTCTCATTGCAGCTCTTTGTGGATCGCACGGCTGTTGAGGCATTCTTCCAACATGGCGAGGAAGTTGCGACCCTCTTCGTCTTTCCGGAGAAGAACATCCTGCCGGAGTTCTGCCTCACCTCGGACAAACCCATGGAGTCCGTCAGCGGGCGGGTATGGGAATTGGACAGTTTCCGATTCCATGGGAAGTAAGGAACTATCTGGGATATTTTTCAGAAAACAAGGGACGGTTCGTAAGAAACTGTTCCTTGTTTTTTGCACCATAGTTTTGGGAGAAAACGGCAGGAATTCTGTAGATTCTGGAGCAATAAAAATGGGATAGGCTATGCCGACCTTGGGGCAGATTGGCCTTCCGTCAGAGAAGATAAACAATAATGTTTTATGCCTTTCGACAGAATAGACTCGGTAATGATTGCCGGGTCTATTCTGCTATTTGTACGGCGAAAAGAAGTGCAAGAGAGTCAACAAAGTAAGCGGAAGTTCTAAAAGAATGACCGTGTAGAGGCAATTGACACCGCCTTCGGAAATAAGGTTGCAAGCCAGCGAATAAGGACTGGCCTCTACAGAAACAAACTTTCCGTAAAGAATCCCCTAGCTTTAGCTATGGGGAGTGTCAACAAGGGAAGAAATCGTTTTTGTGGGAATGATGATGCTGACCATCCTGGAATTCATCACTTATTATGGGATTGGCTTTTTCAGCGGTGTAAAATGGTACGGCGTGGAATGATATGATCCGAAGCTTTATGAAGACAATATCTTTGTCGACATTACAGATGTCATAAATCAAGGCCTATTTATCGCATCACAATCTCAAATCCTGGAAAGAAGCCCTATGGAAGTATGGGGAAATATTCTCCTGAACGGTACGGATGTGCTCACGATTACTGCGGTGTTTGGGTACTTGATGCAAAAATTCATAGTAACACAGTAGGAAGGGCGCATATACCAGCAGGGCACACATGATTCAACGTGGCGTAAGCAGTGAACATAGCTTTTCCGGCAAGATGCTTTCTGAGAGCCTCACCGCCGGATTTCCCAACGTATTCAACAACAGCAGAGCGTAAATTCTGGCGGGTGATCATCACCCGCCAGAATTTTTTGCGGACAAGAAAAACCGCACCTGTCTCCGTATGTTGCGCGGACGGAACGTGGCATGAACCACCGGCGTTCCATGGAAGGGCTTGCGCCAGTACGCCTTTTCATAGAGCTTCTTTGGAAAGCGACCTTATATAGTGGCTTGTCAAGCAGTCGATAGCAGATTTTTGCTCGGAAGTCAGCAGATGATATTTTTTCAGGTGCTCCAATTCGGATTCGGTAAAGGTATCCTCCCGGGCTAATGTGCCATAAAGTATTTCGTTTTGAAGTGATTTCGGTTCTGTTATGTGCTCTAGGACAAGAGTGGGCGCATCCTCGCGTCCAAGGAGATAATCCGTAGAAACCCCGAAAAAATCCGCCAGTTTCTGCAGGTTTTGCTTGATGCTGCTGCCGTTCTCATATTTTACATATGTTGTGCGGTCAAGTCCCAAAGCGGCTGCTACGCTTTCTTGCGAAAGTTTCCTCTCCCTTCGAAGAATCCGAAGTTTCTTTGCGGTATCCATAGAAATCACCTTCTCCACTCAACATTATAGGCGAATAGTTGCTTTCATGTAATCTGTGGTGTTCTATCACATATTACGGTTGACTGTGATAAAATCTCACGATATAATAAAATTTGTGGATATGTAATGCATTGTTTTAAGAATATTTCCTTAATATATTGTGTGCATTTTAGGAAAGAAGGAACTCGATCATGAGAAATCGATATTTCCTCGGCATTCTGCTGGCACTTTCTCTTTCGGCACATTCCGTATCCGCTCAGGAAGTCACGGTCACCGGTATGGGCATAGACAAGGACAGCGCACTTCGGGATGCTTCCCGCATGGCAGTAGAGCAGGTAGTGGGAACTTACATCGATTCCCGTACGCTCATGGAAAACTTCGTCATTCAGCTGGATGAGGTCTACAAGAAGTCCCAGGGATTCGTCAAGAAAATCACGATTCTGAGCGAAGGGCCGGTAAATGCCTCTTCCTATCGGGTGCAGGCACGCATTGATGTGGATACGAATCCCAATGCGGAGCTTATGGATCAGCTGACCATGCTCATGCGGCTCAATGACCCGCGCATTGCGGTGGTGGTGCTGGACAGTGCAGGTGGGCAGAGCTTGCACAATGAGGCGGCAGAAAGCGCATTGAGCGCTAGGCTCTTGGAGCTCGGCTTCAATCACGTGATCGATGCCGACCATATCATCAAGCAGTCCGACGCAAAGCTCCTGAGCAGTATTTACGAAGGGCAGTCGGGAGTTTCCAATCTTGGGACGGACTACGCCTGTGAATTTCTCGTTCTCGGGAAGGTTAGTTCCAACTCGGCCAATGTGGCTGTGCCGGATTACAAGACCGGGCAGATGCTGGATGCCCCTCTGGTGAATACCAGGGCGAAGCTGACGGTTAAAGTCCTGAAATACGATACCGGCGACCTGATTGGCACCTTTGTCGCGGAAGGCTCTGGCATTGGCGGAAACAACGAACGCTCTTTGGATTCCGGAGTGGCGGCAGCTGTCACGGAAGCGGCGAATCAGATCGGAAAGACATTCAAACAGTTCGGCGCAAAGGTCGGCAGCGGCATGGCGGTTACCATCCATGCAAGCGACTACAGCAAGGTGGAGCAATTGATGCAGGATTTGCGCTCTTTGGGGGATGTGGACAATGTATACCTCAGGAGCCATGATGGAAACAAGACGGTTCTTGAGATTGATACGGCGCAGCGCCCGCATGTGATCTCTGCGGCTCTTCGTACGCGGTCCCAACTGAATCTTGTTGTGGAGAACATATCGAGCAGCAGTCTCACCCTTAGAATTCCGTGACGAAGGAGGCTTCACCCATGAGAAACCGCATCTTTTATTCTCTCCTGTCTTTTTTTCTCTTTGTGCTCTGTCTTTCTCCGATGTCATCTGCAAGAGCCGCATCCCTGTACGATTATCCGAACGTGGCGGTGCTTCCCTATGCAAATAAGGCGGCGGTTTCTTCACAGCTATCCCTTGCAGATGCTTCTCTCGTATCGGAGTTCGTCATTGAAAAGCTTCTTGACAGTGGACGGTTCAACGTGGTAGAGCGGGAAGTTCTCATGAACATCATGCAGGAACACAATCTCAACATGTCGGGCATGGTGGATCCCATGACAGCTGTGCAGGTGGGGAAACTTGCCGGAGCAAGCTTCTTTATTGCCGGCAGTGTCACGGGACTCAGCACCAAAGTGAGCGGAGCCAGCTATGAGCACAGTGCCATAGGAAGTGCGGGTGGCAATAAGAACACCGTGATTGCAAATGTAACCCTTCGGATCATAGATATCGAGACAGGACGCATTGTCATGGCGGCCAGTGGCACTGGAGAATCTTCCAGTGCCACTGTGGAATTCAAGCTGAACCAAAACAAGACGAATACCATCGAAACTACAGGCTATGATGAATCCACAGAGGAAGAGTACATCATGGAGGGAGAGGAAACGACGACAACGACGCATACCATACGCATTGGAACCACAGAGTTTAGTCAGGTGCAGGTGCGAAATGCACTTTACAAAGCAGTTGATGATTTGATTTTTAACAAGAATTTCGGCGTTCTTGCCAAAATGGACGGAAAGAATAAGAGAAGAAAGGTCTGACTATGAAAAAGCAATGGGTTTCTGTAGCGCTTGGTCTATCCATAGCCATTGGGGGTTCTCCTGCCGGAGCGGAGCAGCCGGCGGCAGAAACTTACCGCCAGATGTTCCGCTCCGGTACATTCTGTGTGGAGTATAAGGACGAGTACACCTCGCGTATTCTTGCGGAGGAAAACGGGCAGAGGATGGAACGTACCAGCTATAACATACCCGGCTGGGTGACTTTCTTGAATCCCTTGGGAGCTCTTTTTGGCGGAAGCGGTCCGAAGCATCCGGAGATCATGTACAAGGATGGCAACTACTACCAGTTCACCGAGGACAACAGGGCGATTGTGCTCTCGAAGGAACATCTTGCGGATGAGAATCTGGATCCCCGGCAAGGCTGGAACGGCATCGATCAGAAGCTGGCGCTTCCCGTGGAGCTTGCGATTTTTTTCTGGAAGGATCCCTACAGGGAAAAGACACCCGCTATTGCACCCCCAGAATTTGTCGCAAGCAGCAGAAAGCTCGTGGACGGCAAGGAGTATGACTGTGACCGCTATGCATGCGCAATCAAGCGGGCAGACGGAGGTGGTGACGGTGATGCGAAACTCCTGTACGATGCCCTTTATGATGAGAAGGGGCAACTGGTGGAAATTCAGTCCCTTGTTCTGCTGGGGGGGACGGAATACCCGAACAATCGTCTGAGAATCAAGCGGATTCTGCCGGAAGTGCCAAAGGGCTCTTTTGCCATCAGCAAGAAGACGAAAATCTATGCGGCAGGCAACGGAGATATGAACGACCTACTGGATCAACCTGTCCAAGTCGGTCAGATGGAGGGGCTGAAATGAGAAGAAAAACCATGCTCTCCCTTCTGCTGTCTTTGGGAATCGCTGTCCTGCCGAACCTGTCCGAGGCAGGTCATCTTGACAGCTATCGGGAGATCATACTGCAGGGGGAATATACCATTCGCTATGATAACATCACTCCCGCCCCCCGTGTCACGAATCGGGACAGGATGGAGCTCTTTGGTTCCAGCGGTATGGCGGTGGAACGGAACGACTATCTGACGAACCGCCAGAGACGGGGGATTGTGGTCAGCAGCGGCAAGGACAAATACGAGGAAGTCGGAGATGGCGTGTTCGATATGTGCCGTCTCAAGAAAGGCGGGGAGACCTTCGTCTTCACCAAATACAAAAAAGGGGACGGATACGAATATTTCGGCAGCAAGAAGGGAAAGGTAGAAGCCAATTCCAGAAATGCTCTGGCAGAAGTCCTTTCCGGTGAAAGCTACGGCGATCCGGAGCTCAGCGGCATGTTGAATGCCATGTTGCCGGACAGCGCAAAGAGCGCAAATATGCCCCACTATTCCCTTGTCAAGGAGGGAAGCCTCCCCAATGGCCTATCCTATGAAGATCATAAGGCGTTGGACGGGGGAATCACCCACATCATCCGCTATTATTTTAATGGTGCAGATTTAGTGAAGATTGCATCTGCTTCATATCACAAAGAGAAAAACGGAACTCTGAAAGGGCACAAGTGCATCATCAAGGTCAATGAATTCTCATCTCTCCCGGACAGGAAGCTGCTTTCCCTACCGGAGGGACTGGAGGATGTCACCAAGCGGGAAAGGGGGAAATGAGCATTGAAAAAAGGCAAAGGGCTGACGGCAGCCCTGGTTGCGCTCTGTCTCTCTTTTGGCTCTACGGCATCGGTATTCGCCATGGAGGCCTCGAATCCCACCTGCGTGCTGATGAAATTTACCGATGATACACGGTATGACCTCATCGAGTCCGCCGATGTCCTCTCCGATCTCGTCATGGAGAAGATGGTGGCCAGCGGGCGGTTCAATCTCAAGGAGACCCGCCCCATTGATGAAGACATGGAAGCCCAGCTCTACGATGAGAGGGTGCAGGAATTCATGGCGCTGGATGCTGCTCTCGAAACGGGGGATTTCAACGAGGTATTTGAAGGGCCGGGCTTCAGCGAGGAAAAGGCGCAGAGCATAGCGTCGGCCTGCGTGGGGCAGATTGTGACGCCTGCCATCACGGCAGCCATCGGACGCGATCACAAAGCGGA
The DNA here is from genome assembly GCA_002369175.1 of Selenomonadaceae bacterium UBA3796. Taxonomy (GTDB): domain Bacteria; phylum Bacillota; class Negativicutes; order Selenomonadales; family Selenomonadaceae; genus UBA3796. Next base: position 9,641 of record DFES01000081.1, on the reverse strand, counting down.
GTATTTGATACAGGGCACGGTGATCAATCTTGGAACGGGCAACTGGTGGAACAGTGATTTCGATCAGATGTCCGGAGCGATCAATATGTCCACTTCCATGATGGGCTCTTCTGTAGCGCCGAATTTCTTGGGCGGTCTCGGCCCCTTGGGGAGTCTGTTGGGAGGAATTGACATCGCAACCACGGGCATCGGGGTTCAGTGTGACATCCGCATCATCAAGGCTGATACCGGAGAAGTCATCTGGAGCAAGCGCGTCAATGGAATCGAACGGCAGCGTCAGGTGAGTGTCGGTTTTGTCAGCTTCGGGACGACAAAACTGAGCGCGAATCTCTATTCGAAAGCCATGGACAAAGCGGCGCAGGCCATTGTGAATGCTATGCTCTCGGATATGGACGCGAAAAAACTTTTCCTGAAGTGATGTGAATGATATGAAAAAGAGAGTCATGGCTCTGCTCCTTTTTCTTTTCGGCATTTCTTTTTCTCTTCGGGCGGCTCCATTAGATGAGCGCATCGTGGTGGCGGTGATGGATTTTGGCACACATCAGGGGGCGGTGACCTCCGATATCAATCTTACCGCTGCTGAGAAGGGGTCCTGCGACTACATTATCGAACGCCTGGTGGAGAATGGTCATTTCCATGTGGTGGACAAAGAAATGATGAATGAGCGGCTGGAGCAGGAGAAGCTGAATGTTACGGGGATCATCGACCCCGATACGGCGAAGCGTATCGGTGAGATTTTGGGAGTGCGCTACATCATCTATGGCAACGTGGTGGACATGACCGCCAGCGGCACCGGAACCAGCATCCTGTCCAGCGGTGTGGCGCTTCATAACGTCAAGTGCCATATCATCGCCCGCATGATGGATGTGGAGGGCGGTGATATCATCATGGCGGCCAAGGGGGAAGGGAAATCCACCAGTTCTTTGGTCAAGGTGGGCACTGAGGAAATGGGTACCATTACCATAGGGACAAAGCGGGTTTCCCAGGTAAGCGTCCACAATGCCTTGAAAAAAGCAGCCTTTGCTACGGTGGATAAATTGGAAGAGCGGCTGTTTGCAAAAAAGAAATGAAGGATGTGGGGGAAGGAAAATCAAAGTGATCTTCGGAAAAGTTGATAGCATCCATGTGACGAACAAACACGTCGTTGCAGGAAAGGGCTATGTGGGGAACGTGGTACTTGGCATCAGCGACGAAAGTGCGACTCTGAAAGACGTGAGTTTGCAATCGACAATTCATGCGCTCGATTCCTCAAGCAGGCAGAAGAATTATCTTTGTTTCATCTTTGAAGAGTAAGTGAGAAGATCATGTGTGATTTTATGCAAGGAGGTTAACTTATGTCTACATCTGTTTCCGGAGATAAAATTATACTGAAAGACTCGGTTGATATTTTTGAATTGGAGAGCTTTGCAGAAGAAAACCCCAATGCTCCTGCTAATATTGATGCAACAGGTGTAAATGTTTATCATGATACAACAATATACGGAGATAATAGAAGCAATAAGATTTGGGTGGACGGAAAATCTTCCTCCGGTAGGGAAATTTATGCAGGAAAAGGCAATGATACTCTTTACGGTGGTGAAACTAAAGATACTTTCTATTATTATCAAGGTGATGGAAACGATGTTATTTATAATTACACCAGTGATAAGGATAGACTGGTTTTAAAATCTGATTCCATCAAAACTGCCAGATTGAAAGGATCCGATGTAATACTGCAAACAACGAGTGGCGGAAGCATCACTCTGAAGCAAGCAAAAGGAAAAAAAATTACCATTCATACAGATACGGAAACTTTTTACAACATCTATGATAATGATACTAAAGAGAACCGTGCAGTCGTAACGAAAAGTACAAATTATTATGCTTTGAATTCTTCCTTTGAGCCAGAAAATCTAGATGCGACTGTGATTTCTACTGATGCTGAAATATACGGGGATAGTCGTTCTAATAAGATTTGGTTAGAAGGTTCGTTTTATGATAAAATTCAAATCCATGCTGGAAAGGGAAATGATACTATTTATGGTGGAAAAAGCTATGATGTTATCTATTATGAAAGAGGAGATGGAGATGATGTAATTTATAATTATACAAGTGGAAGAGATACTATATTCTTGAAATCTGATTCCGTCAAAAATGTTTTATTGGACGAATCTGATGTGATATTGAAAATGACAGGCGGTGGAAGTCTCAAGATAAAGGATGCAAATGGAAAACCGATAACCATTAAAACAAATGAGAATAATTATCAAAATATCTATGACAATGATTCCAAAGGAAATCGTGCAGTCGTAACGAAGAGCACGAATTATTATGCTTTGAATTCTTCCTTTGAACCGGAAAATCTAGATGCGAGTATAATTACTGCTGATGCTGAAATATACGGGGATAGTCGTTCCAATAAGATTTGGTTAGAAGGATCGTTTTATAATAAAAACCAAATCCATGCCGGAAAGGGAAATGATACTATTTATGGTGGAAAAAGCTATGATGTTTTCTATTACGAGAGAGGAGACGGAAGCGATACTATCTATAATTTTGACAGCAAAAAGGATAAAATTCACTTGCGATCCGGTGACCTTCTCGGTGCTACAGTCAATGGAGATGATGTCATACTTCAAGTTACGGGCGGAAATATCACTTTGAAGGATATGCGAGGAAAGGATTTCACTGTTATCAATGCTGATGAATCCAGCAACGTGTATAATTATCTTGAGCCATCCATTTCGCTTCCCAACGGCGTGAGCATGGATGAGACGGCAACAAAACTCGCAGTGACAGCACCCTTTACAGGTGTGTTGCATGCTGATGATTTTGCTGGAACAATCAAACGAATCGATGCTTCAAGGGATACGAAACATGTCACTCTCTTCGGCAACAGCTCCAATAATACGATTCTGGCAGGAAGAAAAGGTAGTGCTCTCTATGGAATGAAGGGAAATGATGTCTTGTATGGAGGCGCAGGAAAAGATGTTTTCTGGTATGGAACAGGTGACGGGAAGGATAAGATTTCCGGTTTCCAAAGCGGAAAAGATATCGTCCGTCTTTACGAAGGAAATATCAGTAAATTTACGACATCTGGGAATGATGTGATTTTGAGTATTGGTTCCGGACAGATTCGCGTATCCGGAATGGCGGGAAAAAAGATGAATCTCATTGATTCTGCGCAAACCTCCATGGGACTTTGGGTCGGGAAAAACGAGGCCAATAATAAACTGACCGGTGAAAAAACCGAAAGCATGCTAGTGGGAGGAAACAAGAAAGATCTTTTGAAGGCAGGCGATGGAAACAGTTCATTGGTTGGTGGAAAAGGGAATGATACGCTCATCGGCGGTGTGGGAAAGGATATCTTCTTCTATGCAAATGGAGATGGACATGATATCATCCAAAACTACGAATCCGGAAGTGATGTGATCCATATTACAGCGGGAACACTCAAGAGCAAGAAACTCAGTGGCGCAGATGTCGTTTTGTCGATTGGCAATGGAAGTATGAAATTGAAAAATGCAGCGGGAAAGAAGATCACATTGATGGATTCAAAGGGAAAGAAATCGACAGTTAAGATTGGAATTGCATCTTTGCCACAGTATACCAGTTATACGAACAGTAAGAAAACGCAGGTAAATATTTCTGCAGGATTTTCTGATACCTTTGATGCCAGCATCTATGCTTCAACCATCAAGACTGTGGACGCAACGAAAAACATGGAATCCATTACTGTTAAAGGAAATAGTGGGGCTAACGTCCTCAAGTCAGGGAACGGAAGTAGCAAGCTTTATGGACAGAACGGGAATGACACATTGGTTGGTGGAGCAGGGAAAGACTTCTTGGAAGGTGGCAGTGGAAACGACAGCCTTTTTGGTGGCAATGGAAATGACAGTCTTTTTGGTGGCACAGGAAATGATGTCCTGCGTGGAGGTCGAGGGAACGATATTCTTGACGGAGGTGCAGGAAAAGATACTTTTCTCTACGCAAATGGTGATGGAAAGGACATCATTACTTCCTACAAGGAGGCACAGGCGATTAAGGTTTTATCCGGAAGCATAAAATCCATGTATGCCAATGAAGCATATTTTCTTTCCGGAAAGGGAATGGTACAGGATGTCGTCTTGTCCATTGGTACTGGGAGCATTACATTGCAGGACGTTGGAAGTCAGTCATCGTTCCAGATTATCAATTCAGCAGGAAAAAAAACAACGTATCAGGTAGCATCTCTGAAAATCAAATAGTACAGAGCTGATGCAAGACATTGTTCAATCTATATGGTTAATCGTTCGGTATGCAGTCAGATAGTACGTGGAATATCTTGTTTATGTCAATTGGCGCTTCCAGCAGATGACTGCATATCGAGTGATTGTTCTGAGTGAACGGATTGAATCTTTGTAAAAAGAAATGAGGGATGGCTATGAAGCGATGTTCCTGGAAGAAAATCTTGTGCGCCGGATGTCTTGGTGTATTCACTCTGATGAGCGTGGATGCAGAGGCGGGAATCGTAACCGATCGCGTACCCATGCTCACTTATGCGGATCATACAGTACCGACTTACGATAAGCCGGGCGGAAAGCAACGAGGATTTATTTCTCCGAATGTATCCTTGGTGATGATTCGGCAAATACGTCCGGACGGTTGGGCATATGGCAGCTATCCCATCGCGGGGGGCAAGCGGATTTATCGGTGGTTTCAGATGCAGGAATTGCAGGGGTATTGGGATTTTAAAAATTATTCTAGAACATTTGACTGCGACCAAGTCATATACCGCACATCTGCTCTAGCCGCTAAAACAGGAAAATTATTGGGAAAGCAAAAAGCTGTTGTTGTTGGTGCAGAAGGCGATTATCTCAAGGTTATCTATCGAGTGAATGGCGGAAGTGAGTGGAAGATGGGATGGATTGGAGAAATCGTCGAGAAGGAACCTATTACTCCACCAGACAATCCAGAGACAGATTCAGATTCAGATCCAAATCCCCAATATCCCTTCAACATCAATATTAACATTGAAAACAATCCCAATATCCAGAACAAGGTGGATGTAAACAATACCAATACGAATGAAAACACTAATGCTAACAACAACGAGAACCAAAATGAAAATATTAACGAAAATGCAAATAGTAACGAGAACCAAAATGCAAATAGCAACGAGAACAGTAATAAAAATGCCAATAGAAATGAGAGTAGAAACCATAATACAAACAAAGGATGAAGTCGTTATAGGATGAATCCATTTTCATGACCGAAATAGGAGAAAAAGGGGTGTAGGTATTGAAACATAAGCAACTGAAGATATTGATATGCACAGGTATCATGAGTGGTGCGATGTTCATGGGAAATGTATCGGAAGCAAATATCGTATGGCCGGATACAAAATCATTTATTCCCATGAATGGTCCGGCGTTTAATATCAACATCCAAAACAATCCGAATATCAATAATGAAGTAAATGTGGAAAATAATAACAATAACACAAATAATAATGAAAACAACAATACCAATAAGAACGAAAATCAAAATCAAAACACAAACAAGAATGAAAATAAGAACCAAAATACGAATAAGAATGATAATGAAAACAACAATACCAATAAGAATAAAAACAATAATGCAAATACCAACAAGAATGAAAATAAGAATGAGAACAAAAAAGAGAAGGAAAAGCCAACGCCGCCTTCCATAAAGAACGCAATTGACGGAAGCGCAGTTATCAGCCAGCCGGATTCCAATAATCCAAGAAAAATCAGGGTGAATGGTTGGACGAATACAGATCTTGTTAAGGTTAAGATTGGAACGCATGAACACTCTATCAAAGTATCGAATCCCAGCAGGAGCAAGCAGAATTTTGATGAAACATTTACCCTGCCGGATAGTTTGTCCGGGACACTTCAGGGACATGTCAATGCAGTAGGAAATCAGGGAAAGACGAAGCAGATCGGTCAGGGAACCGTGACAATCAAGGGAAAAGAACCGCCTCCGGAACCTGTGGCAGCGCATGATCCCCAAGGCGAAGTTGAATTTCTTAGTTACGATGAAAAGACGAAGCGGCTTATATTGAATGGATGGGCTTACGACGAAGACAATAAGAATGCTCCCGTCAACGTTAGAGTTTACGTTGGCGGAGACAGAAACACTGCCGGTGCAAAAGTGTTTGATCTCACTGCCAATCAATACCACAAAGTAAACGGACAGCATGGTTTCAAAGGCTCATTTCCTCTTCCCGATGGACTTGGCGGCGAGCAACCTGTATATGTATATGCATTGAATCTTGCGGGGACAAAGGGAAGCGATCAAAAAATCGGGCAGGGGACGATAGATATCAAGCCTGTGAGTGAATGGATGTATGCCCATATCCCAAATGGTTGGTACAATATTGGCGTTGCAGGGCAGTCAAGTCCATCCAGATTGATAGGAACAGGGGAAACAAACAGTGAGACAGTGCAGCTTCCTAGCGGGATGTCCTCTGGAAAAAACAGGAGATTTATCTTCTATCTGGAAAATGTAGGGAATAATATCTTTACGTTAAAGCAGGACGGAAAATACGTCACACTTCGGTCAGGAAGTACTGTATTGACATCCGGGAGCGGCGGATCTTCCAGTCAATGGCGTCTCATGTACGACAAGAACTCTCCTTCTGTAAAGACAGGTGTGAATTACTATGGAGAATACTTTTTGGAATCCATGGCATCTGTGGGATCGACCTTGACAGGTCATTGGAACGGAGAGGCCATGGATCTCACAGCGGCACCTGCAAAGGATAGTCAAGGACGATCTGATTGCCTGTGGAACTTTATTCCTGCAAGTCAACCTGCACCGGAAATACCTGAGATCAACGGCAATGCTGATACTGCTCTTTTAGTGCAGAGACAATTCAAAGTGTGGGGATGGACAAATACGGATCGTGTCAAGGTAAAAACTTCGGGCATGGATGATGACGTTATCTCAATCGAGAATCCAAATCATGAAAATAAAACATTTGAGAAGGTATATACTTTTCCGGATCACCTATCAGGTAGCCAGTCGGTTGAAATAGATGCCTTCAATTCATCTGATGCAGGAAAAACAAAACGAATCGGAAATGGAACATTTAAAATCGAGAGCAAGGCACATAAACCAACCGGGCAATTCCAGTACCTTGATGGTATCGAAACAAATAGGATTCGTGTTCAAGGATGGGCCAAAGATGAGGATGTACAAAATTCTGTCCTTCGTGTTCACATTTATGTAGGTGGTGGAACAGGTTCCGGTGCAAGCAGTTATGAGATTCAGACAGATGCAAGCGGAAAGTTTGATTCGACTCTTCCGGTTGACAGAAGCGGATGGCAGGATGTGTATGCTTATGCAATCGATAATGATGGAAGGGCAGACAGCCCTGAGATTGGTCATGGAAGGGTATTTATTCCATGGCTAGGATGGGCAACAGAACGCCGCGATGTATATACAGATAAAGAATGTAGAGTCCAGGGTAGAGACAAAAAGGGTAGTGGAGAAAAAGTCTTTGGAAGGAATCACTTTTATACTGGGTATCCAGGTGATGAAGTAACTGTTCTCTATGAAGAGGATGGTGCATATTATATTCGATATCATTCCGATACGGATGGGTATGACAAGGAGCGATGGATTAAGGTAAGCGGCAGTGGAATTGTTCCTCGTTAAGCCTTCCAGATCTTATCAAGGAGGAGAAAATATGAAAAAAACTACAAAAAAACTTACCATGGCAATCGCTTTGGGCACAGCATTGACATTCAGTGCATCAACTGCATTTGCTGTTCCCACCAATACCACAGAGGTCGCGGTCAATGTCACCCTGCAACAGGGAACCATTGATTGGGGGCAGGATTCCAACTCGAAAATCACCGCCGTTGGCATCGGTCTTCCGGACAGTCGGGGAATGGCGATGTCCCGACTTGCTGCCATCATGGATGCGCAGAGAAATCTTTTGGGTATCATCAAGGGAGTGCAGGTGGACTCCGACACGCTTATGGAGGAACTCATCGTTAAGAGCGATACCGTGAAGCGAAGCATCGGCGGACTTTTACAGGGAGCGCAGGTTGTAGATGAAGGAGCAAACGCGGATGGCAGTTATTATGTGCGCATGAGTGTTCCGCTTTACGGTGCAACGGGGAGCGTCGCGGCAGCAGCATTGCCGGAAATCACCAAAAACATTACACCACAGCCTATTCCAACGGTAAATATAAAGAAAACTCCTTTGAAAGAAGTGGAAATCGTACAGGTAAAATCCGCTACGTATACGGGAGTGGTGGTGGATGCCAGCGGTATGGGACTGGAGCCGACCTTCTCTCCTGTCATTTATGACACTAATGGGCGCGCCATTTACGGTATCAGCAATATAGATCCGGATCTTGCCATCAGCAGCGGCATGGTGGGTTATGCTAAAAATGTGGAAAATGCCGCCGTCAACAGTCGCGCCGCAACAAATCCACTGGTAGTAAAAGCGGTAACCGTGAAGGGAGGAAGCAATTCCGTCAACCCCGTCAACGTGGTGGTAACACCGGAAGATGCTGACCGCATTCTTCTGGCCAACGAGTCCTCCGGAATGCTTGGAAAATGCGCTGTTGTGTTCGTGAGGTAGGATTCTACCAAGTCATGACATCTCATCAAGATGTCCATATGCCCTTCCGGGCATATGGGAGCTGTAGGGTTGCTCTTGTGCAAGGCTACAGTTCCCATTTGTCCGGAAAATATAGATTTATGATGTAGAGCGGGTACTCTCTGGAAATAATTAAAGATAAATTGTGAAATTTAGAAAAACTGGAGGTGTTGCTATGAGAGGAAGGATTGTAGTCGTAATTTCTGTATGGTTAGTTGTATTATCAAATATTTGCTTTTCAATGACGCTGTCACAACCAGTAAAACTCGGGGAAGTTTTTAACACTCCTTCTGGAGGATTCATATTTAGAGGGGAAAGTGCGAATGATGGTAAATCATATACAAATCATAGATGGTCAAAAAAAGAAAAAGTGTACGAAAAAGGGGTAGCAATATTTGGTTGTGGTGAAAATGCACTCTATGTCCATTATGATGACAATAAAGAATATAATGTTATGTTTGGAAGTAAGAATGTAGAAAATACGTACAATATCAATCGGCATATGATTGAGGAGCAATATAACATTGATTTAATTAAAACTGATACAAGATTATTATTGTATATTCTGACAAACTATACTCCTGGTGGACAGAATTATACTATAATAGGAAGAAGAGAAGATGGAGTGATTGTGAAATATTTTAGTACGAATGATATCAAGGGATGGTACTTTCAAAACCCTAAATATGTTCACTTTAGCGAAATCCATACTTCAGGGGATATTATAGTTATAAGCTATAAATATTTTTATCCTAAAAATGAGTACAATGGGGAGCTTAGGTTTAAGTGGGATGGTAAGGCTCAGTGGTTTGGCGTGGAACACGTGGTGTACTAATGATAAATAAAATTATTCTGATTCTAGCGTTAATGATGTCAGTTTCACTTTATTGTTCTGCAGGAATTTTCGGTGAGAGAAATCCAACTCTTCTGGCTAATATGTATTCCAATCCAGAAGAGTAGACCGAAGCAGAATCAAGGCATATGACCGGCGGTGATATACGTTGGCATACAAGAAAGATAACTCAGGGAGAAATTGCATTTT
>DFES01000175.1 GCA_002369175.1 Selenomonadaceae bacterium UBA3796 | reverse complement strand
ATCTACACCTATCACCTGTCGGTGCACACCAAGGGAATGGAAACGATCAAGGCAATGCTCATGTCTGTCAGCAAGGATTATCGGGTGCTCATCTTGCTGATTGGATTTGGTTTCGGCGGATTTTTGGAGGGCATGGCGGGTTTTGGCACAGCGATTGCCATCCCTGCCAGCATGCTTGCGGGAATGGGCATCCATCCTGTGACATCTGTGGCCGTATGCATCATTGCGAATTTTGTGCCCTCTGCGTATGGTTCCATTGGGATTCCCCTGGTAACACTTTCCGGAATCATGAATCTTGATCTATTGCAGATTGCCACCTATGTCGCTTTGCAGCTTGGCATTCTCGCTTTTTTCTGTCCTCTTCTCATGATTGTGGTGGCAAGCGGTTCCCTAAAGGCAACGAGAGGTGTGCTGCTTCTCTGCTTTGCATCCGGTCTTTCCTATTTTTTGGTGGAACTTCTCGTCTCGCATTTCATGGGGCCGGAACTGGCCGGTGTGGCCGGATCGATCGTTACCATGGGGGTCATTGTGGGCATTGCGAAGTATTTCCCCACGGATCCTGCCGGCTACACCCTGGAACAGCAGGGGGAAACGCATGAGATTTCCTTCCATCAGGCTGTTCTTGCATGGCTTCCGTTTCTTCTGATCTTCATATTCCTTCTGTTGACCAGCAAGCTGGTTCCCGTTATCTACGAAATCCTGATCCTGTTCCAGACCTCCATCCTCATCTATCAAGGAGAGGGCGGCATGCCGTATACGTTCCATTGGATCGCCACTCCCGGCACGGTGATTTTCCTGGCAGCATTTCTCAGTGGCTTCATCCAGAAAATCCCTCTGTCTGAGATGCTGGGGGTACTCGGGAAGACCATTGCAAGTCTCCGTCCGACCATCATCACCATCATCACCATCATTGCAACAGCAAAAGTCATGGGGTACAGCGGCATGACCACCACCATTGCCGATCGGACGGTAGCGGCAACGGGAACCATGTATCCCTTTATTGCGGCATTTATCGGTTCTGTCGGTGGATTCATCACAGGCTCTGCAACCTCCACATGTATTCTTCTTGGCAAGCTGCAGATGGATGCCGCCATTGCCATTGGCGCAGGTACGTCCACGCAGGCATGGGTAGCGGCGGCAAATGCCACGGGAGCCTGCGCCGGCAAATTGATCGCCCCGCAGAGCATTGCCATTGGCGTGGCATCTCTCGGGGCAGTGGGCGTCGGTACAGAGAGCAAACTTCTCTCCATTACCATGAAGATTTATATTCCCTTTATTCTTACCCTTGGATGCATCGTTTATTTTGGACAGGCTCTTCTGGAATGAGCCTCTTCCGTCGCGGTGCGCCGGGGGATCGTGAATCGAATCACAAGACATGCGACAGTGCTCCCGCCTTCTATCGGTGGGGGCACTGAATTTGTGGATCGGGAAAGAAGGAAAATGCCAATATATATAGAATATATAGAAATCAGGAGGTGATTGCGGATGATCGCAAAAAGAAGAATCATTGCCCTCTGGGCAATGGGCTGGATGCTCATGGCGATGCTATGGGCGCCGGTGGTGGGGTGTGCAGAAGATGGCACCGGGCATCTGGTCATCTTCCATACCAATGACATGCATGCACGCGTCATGACCGAGGATGATGGCGGAAAGAGCATCGGTTTGGCGGAAATTGTGGCTGCGGTCAAAGTATCGAAATCCAAGAATCCGGATATCCTTTGGGTGGATGCAGGGGATACGATTCACGGCATGCCCCGCATCAACATCAGCCACGGCGAGCATATGGCGACGCTGCTCAACAAGTCCGGGCTGGATGTTATGGTACCGGGCAACCATGATTTCAATTATGGTTCGGAACAGCTGGAAAGACTGGCCGGGAAGATGAAATTCCCTGTATTGGGCGCCAACATCGTGCGCAAGGGGGATGCGAAAGAATATCTCTTTCCTCCCTATAAAATATTCCAGCTTCCGAACAACATCAGGGTCGGCGTATTTGGCCTGACCACACCGGAGGCAGCATACAAGACCAGCCCCAAGAACGTGGAGACGGTACAATTCCTTGACCCCGTGGAAGTGGCCAGGAATATGATTGCGGAGTTGGAATCGAAATGCGATGTACTGGTTGCCGTCATGCATATGGGACTGGATCCGAGTTCTGAATTCACCAGTGATAGAATTGCCCGGGAGGCACCGGGGATTGATGTTATCGTGGATGGACACAGCCATACGGCGCTGTCGGAGGGACTTTTCGTTGGTGATACGCTCATTGTGCAGACGGGATGGCATGAATACAGGCTGGGATGTGTGGACATCCATCTGCACGAGCACCGGATACAGGATAAGAGTGCCCGTCTGTTGACGGCAGAGGATGTGGCAAGAATTTCGCCCAAGCCGGATGCCGGCATTGAAAAAATATTGATGAAGCTCAACAAGAACAACAAGAAACTCTTCGATGAGGTGGTCGCCCACAGTGACAGGCAGCTTACGAGCGATCGGAAGGTGCTTCGCTGTCAGGAAGCGGAACTCGGGAATCTTTGCGCGGACGCGTTCCGCTGGCGTACAGGTGCGGATATCGCAATTTCCAACGGCGGCAGCATGAGAAGCGATTTGCCGGCAGGGAATGTGACCCGTGGTGACTGCCTGGAGATTTTCCCCTTTGGCAACACAATCCAGATGGTGGAGGTCAAGGGCGGCACAATCCGTGCCATGCTGGAGCATTCCGTCAGCGGTTATCCGGCAGCTTTCGGAGGGTTCCTGGACGTGAGCGGAATGACATTCTGCTTTGATCCGTCGAAGCCCGCAGGGAGTCGCGTTTCCGATATTCTCGTCCAGGGGGCGCCCCTGGATGAGAATCGCACCTATACGTTGGCAGGAAATGATTTCACCTTCTCCGGCGGCGATGATTATGATATGTTCAAGGGAGCGCCTGTTGTGGGGGAATTCGATACCTGCGAGCAGGTACTGACAGATTATCTGAACAAGGTTGGCATGAAGGGGATTGAAACCGGTCGTATCCGGATGCTGCAGGAGACGGAGTCTCCGGCAGGGGTTCCTTCCGTCGAAGCAGCAGAAACCTATAAAGAAGCAGCATAACAGGAACTTATTTGAAAGGAGAATGCATCATGGGATTGATTCAGGCAGCAATGGGGGCTGTAAGCGGTACATTGAGCGATCAGTGGAAGGATTTTATTTATTGTGACAGCATTCCGGCAGATGTGCTGGTGATGAAAGGGCACCGCCGCACTGGCTCCAGAAGTTCCAACAGGGGGGATGACAATATCATCTCAAACGGCTCTGGGATTGCCGTCAACAACGGACAGTGCATGATCATTGTGGAGTCGGGGGAGGTTGTGGAGCTTTGCGCGCAGCCGGGAACCTATACCTATGACAAATCCACGGAACCTTCTGTGTTTGCAGGGGATCTCAACAATCTCGGAGACAATGTCACGAGCGTCCTGAAACAGATGATGCGCCGCTTTACCTATGGCGGAGATACGGGGAAGGATCAGCGCGTTTACTTCTTCAATACGAAGGAGATCGTGGGCAATAAGTACGGTACCCCTACGCCGGTTCCCTTCAAGGTACGGGATGATGAGCTGAATTTCTCCCAGACCATACAGATCCGCTGTTTTGGTGAGTATAGCTACCGCATTACGAATCCCATACTGTTTTACACGAATGTCTGCGGCAACGTGGCAGATGAGTACAGGCGCAGTGAGATTGATAGCCAGCTCAAGACAGAGCTGATGACGGCGCTCCAGCCCGCTTTGGCGAAGATTTCCGCCATGAAGATCGGTTATGACGAGCTTCCGGCGCATACCATGGAGATTGCCGATGCCTTGAACGATACCTTGAGCAGAAAATGGAGCGATACCCGGGGGATCCAGGTGGTTTCCTTCGGGGTGAGCAGTGTGAGCATCAGCGAGGAGTCGCAGAAGGTTCTCGAAAAGCTTCAGGAAATGCAGGCGGCAAAGGTTGCCGGAAGCAATGCTGCCATCATGGCTGGGGTGATCGGCAATGCCCAGGCAGATGCCATGCGTGCCGCAGCGGCAAACCAAGGCGGCGGTGGCGCAATGATGGGCTTTATGGGCATGAATATGGCAGGAAATGCAGGCGGCGCAAATGTTGGAAACCTCATGGGCATGGCACAGCAGGCGCAGATGGCGCAGCCGTCTCCCGCCGCGGGCGGATGGACCTGTTCCTGCGGACATGCCGGCAATACGGGGAAGTTCTGTCAGGATTGCGGCAAGCCGAAACCTGTTCCTGCAGCGTCCTGGGTCTGCTCCTGCGGTGCGAGCAATACGGGGAAGTTCTGCCAGAACTGCGGCAAGCCGGCTCCCCAGGGTCCCTGGGTCTGTTCCTGCG
>DFES01000087.1:12999-16084 GCA_002369175.1 Selenomonadaceae bacterium UBA3796 | reverse complement strand
GTGGATGCCATCGTTATGCGCCATAAGGCGGAAGGTGCCGCAGCCTATGCGTCCAAGGTGGTGCGTCCGGTCATCCTCAATGCGGGGGACGGTGCTCATGCACACCCTTCCCAAGGTCTTTTGAATCTCTTTACCATTCAGCAGTACAAAGGGCATTTGGAAGGGCTGAAGGTTGCCATTCTGGGGGATGTGCTCCATAGCCGTGTAGCGCGTTCGGATATCCAGGGCATGCGGAAGATGGGCATGGAGATTCATGTTGCGGGTCCCGGGACGCTTCTGCCTCGTTTCCTCGCCGAAGAACCCGGTGTGATCCTGCATGATTGTGTGGAGGAAGCTATTGAGGGCGCGGATGTCATCGAGGTTTTGCGCATCCAGCTGGAACGCATGAAGGGCGGCCTCTTTCCCACAACAAGGGAATATGCCCGGATTTTTGGACTCAACCGCAGTCGGCTGCAGATGGCAAAGAAGGATGTACTTGTGCTGCATCCCGGCCCAATGAACAAGGGATGGGAGATTTCCCCGGAAGTTGCCTACTCCGGAAGCTCCGCCATTCAGGAAGAAGTGCAGAACGGCGTAGCGGTTCGCATGGCGCTTTTCACATTGGTATTGACGGGAGGCAGGCAGGAATGAAGATTTTGCTGAAAAACGGCAGGGTGATCGATCCAAAGAACAAGATTGACGCATGCCTTGACGTCCTCATGGAGGACGGGAGGATTGCCCGTGTGGGAAAGAAGCTCGAGGAAGCGGAGGCGGAAATCTTTGATGTATCGGGCAAGGTGGTGACGCCCGGTTTTATTGATATGCATGTGCATCTTCGCGAGCCTGGCCAGGAAGCAAAAGAAGATTTCGGCTCCGGTTCGAGAGCTGCGGCAGCGGGCGGATATACGACGGTTGCTACTATGCCGAATACGAATCCGGTGGTGGATACTGCCGCCCTGGTTCGTTCTCTTCAGGAGAGGGCAGCGGAGGAAGGCCTTGTCCATATCGAAATCATCGGCGCTCTTTCCAAGGGTCAGAAGGGGGAAGAGCTGGCAGAGGTAGGTGATATGGCAGAGGCCGGAGCTGTGGCTTTTTCCGATGACGGACATTATGTGGACTCCGCAAGACTTCTGCTGAACGGCTTTGATTATCTCCGGGCGTTTGACAAGATCATCATCAACCATGACGAGGAGACGACGCTGGTAGAGGATGGTGTGATGAACGAGGGCCACAGGAGCGCTATGCTGGGCATGAAGGGGCGCCCCACGGTGGCGGAGGATATCGCTGTCATGCGGGATATCATGCTGGCGGAATACGCAGGGGCAAAAGTCCATGTAGCCCATATCAGTTCCGGCCGCGCAGTGGATCTCGTGCGCCAGGCAAAGGCGAGGGGCGTCAAGGTCACAGCGGAGGTCACCCCCCAGCATCTGACCTTGACGGAAGATATTGTGGATTTTACGGATACCTCGACGAAGATCCATCCGCCCCTTCGCACGAAAGCGGATACGGAGGCAGCGCTGGAAGGGCTCAGGGACGGTACCATCGATATGATCGTTACGGATCATTCCCCACATGCCCAGGAGGAAAAGGATCGGGAGTATATCTATGCACCAAGCGGTTTTCCCGGGCTTGAGACGGCGCTGGGCGTTCTTCTTACTGAGCTTTATCATACGGGGAAGGTAGAGCTTCCTCTTTTGGTGGAGAAGATGACATATGCGCCGGCGAGGGTTTTCGGCCTCCAGGCAGGAAGCCTGGAAGAGGGAATGCCTGCGGATGTGGCCGTGGTGGATACAGAGCTGGAATGGACTGTGGACGCGAAGAAGTTCTACACGCGGGGCAGCCATTCTCCTTTTGACGGGAAAAAGCTCAAGGGAAAAGTGGTCATGACCTTTGTGGACGGGCGCATGGTTATGCGGGATGGCAAAGTTGTGGAATAATCCGGAGGTGTCATTTTGAAAGGCAAGCTGATTTTGGAAGACGGCAGCGAGTTCTCTGGAACTTTGCTGAATCAAAGCAGGGCCACAGGCGAAGTGGTCTTCAATACAGGCATGACGGGCTATCAGGAAATCCTCACGGATCCTTCCTATTGCTGCCAGATCGTCACGCTCACCTATCCGATGGTGGGGAATTACGGCATTGCGGACGTGTTCCTGCAGTCCCGCAAATCCTTTGTGAACGGGTTCGTTATCGGGGAACTTTGCCGAGAGGGAAGCAACTGGCATTATGAGCAGTCTCTTGCGGAGTTTCTCACGACGCAGGAAATTCCTTGCCTTTACGGTGTAGATACTCGTGCCGTGACGCGGAAAATCCGTTCTGCAGGCACGATGAAGGGAATCCTTGTTCCGGAGGATGCATCTCAGACAGAAATCGATGCACTCTTTGCCGTTCCCATCCGGACGGATGTGGTGCAGGAAGTCACGACGCCGGAAATCTATACGATGGAATGCGAAAAGGAGAATGCGCCCCACGTGGTCTGCATGGATTTCGGCGTGAAGCAGAATATCCTTTCCTCCCTCCACCGGCTGGGCTGCAGGCTCACGGTGGTTCCTGCCCGGACAAAAGCGGAGGAGATCCTCGCGATGCAGCCGGACGGAATCTTTCTCTCCAACGGCCCCGGAGATCCGAAAGACGTCATGGATGCCGTGGAAGAGATAAAGAAGCTCGTCTGTGAGAAGCCCACGTTCGGCATATGCCTCGGGCACCAGCTTCTCGCCCTGGCCTTTGGAGCAGATACCTACAAGCTTAAATTCGGTCATCGGGGTTCCAACCAGCCGGTGAAGAATCTGAAATCGGGGCGCGTTCATATTTCCTCCCAGAACCATGGCTACGCGGTGGATGAGAAATCCTTGGAGAAGCTTCCTCTGGAAGTCACCCATATCTCCGTCAACGACGGTACGGTGGAGGGCATGCGTCATACAAGCCTTCCGGTATTTTCTGTCCAGTATCATCCGGAGGCATCGCCGGGACCGGACGACAATATGTATTTGTTTGACGAGTTCTGGGAATTGCTGACGAAGGGGGAGTAATCCGTGCCGAAAAAAGAAAATCTGCAAAAAGTGATCGTAATAGGCTCCGGCCCCATCATCATCGGGCAGGCGGCGGAGTT
>DFES01000087.1:5099-12933 GCA_002369175.1 Selenomonadaceae bacterium UBA3796 | reverse complement strand
GGCGGCGGAGTTTGACTATGCCGGCTCCCAGGCTTGCCGCGCCTTGAAGGAAGAGGGGATTGAGGTCGTCCTGGTCAACAGCAATCCGGCAACGATCATGACAGATACGCATATTGCCGACAGGGTATACATAGAGCCTCTGACGGTGGAATTCATGGAGGAGATCATCTCAAAGGAGCGTCCGGATGGGCTCCTTGCCACGCTCGGAGGACAGGCGGGTCTCAACCTTGCCGTGCAGCTGGCGGAGAAGGGGATTCTCGATAAATACCATGTGGAACTTTTGGGAACCTCCCTGAAGGCCATAAAAAAGGCTGAGGACAGGGAGCTTTTCAAGGAAACCATGCAGAAATTGGGGGAGCCGATTCCGGAGAGCACCATTGTGGAGGATGTTCCCTCTGCGGTGGCCTTTGCCAATGATATCGGCTATCCCATCATCGTGCGTCCCGCTTACACCATGGGGGGGACCGGCGGCGGCATTGCCGAGAATGAGGAAGAGCTCATCGAGATCGTCATCAAGGGGCTCAAGTACAGCATGATCGGCCAGGTGCTCATCGAACGCAGCGTGGCAGGCTGGAAGGAAATCGAGTATGAGGTCATGCGGGATGGCAATGACAACTGCATCACTGTCTGCAACATGGAAAATTTTGACCCTGTGGGCGTCCATACCGGGGACAGCATCGTAGTGGCGCCGTCCCAGACCCTTACGGATCATGAGTACCAAATGCTTCGGAGCGCGAGCCTTCGCATCATCCGTGAGCTGGGGATTGAGGGGGGCTGTAATGCCCAGTATGCTCTGGATCCCAACAGCAACAAATACTATGTTATCGAGGTCAATCCCAGGGTGAGCCGTTCCTCGGCGCTTGCCTCTAAGGCGACGGGCTACCCCATTGCAAAGGTTTCTGCGAAAATTGCCATAGGATATTCCCTGGACGAAATCACGAATGCGGTAACACAGAAGACAAAGGCCTGTTTTGAGCCTGCCCTTGATTACTGTGTCGTGAAATTTCCCCGCTGGCCCTTTGACAAGTTCATTTATGCCGATCACACCCTTGGCACCCAGATGAAGGCCACTGGCGAGGTCATGTCCATAGACAGGAATTTCGAGGGGGCGATCCTGAAGGCACTGCGTTCCTTGGAAATCGGCGTTCATCGGCTGCATTTGGAAAAGGTGGGTGCCTGGGATGATGCGCGGGTGAAGAAAAATCTTGCCCGCGTCAATGACGAGCGCATTTTTGTGATCGCCGAGGCTCTCCGCCGCGGCATTGCCGATGTGGATGAGATTTACGAAATCACGAAAATCGACAGGTGGTTTATCCATAAAATCAAGAATATCACAGATATGGAGCTTCGCCTCCAACAGGAGGAACTGACGCCGAAACTCCTGCGGGCGGCGAAGGATGTGGGACTTGCGGACCGTTCCATCGCAGAGCTTTCGGGAAAGACCGGGGACGAGATCCGCACACTCCGAAAGACTTTGGACATACTGCCCTGCTATAAGATGGTGGATACCTGTGCCGCGGAGTTTGAGGCTGCTACACCGTATTATTACTCCACGTTCCATGCGCAGGAGGATGAGGTGAAGTCCTCCAACGCCCGCAAGGTCGTCGTGCTTGGTTCCGGCCCCATCCGCATCGGCCAGGGCGTGGAGTTCGATTATTGCTCCGTTCATTCCGTCTGGACACTTCGGGAAATGGGAATTGAGGCCATCATCATCAACAACAATCCCGAAACGGTTTCCACGGACTTTGATATTTCCGACCGGCTGTATTTCGAGCCGCTCACCACGGAAGATGTGCTCAATATCATCGACAAGGAAAAGCCAGAAGGAGTCATCGTGCAGTTTGGCGGCCAGACGGCCATCAATCTGGCAGCATCCCTGCAGAAGGCGGGTGTCAGGGTTTTTGGCACCTCTGTGGACGATATTGACCGGGCCGAAGACAGGGAGCGCTTCGATGAGGTGCTGACCCAGACGAAGATTCCCCGCCCGAAGGGAATCAGCGTCACGAATCTTGAGGATGCCATACAGGGGGCTGCAGATATCGGTTATCCCGTCATGGTGCGCCCCTCCTACGTTTTGGGCGGCAGAGCCATGGAGATCGTCTACAACGAGGAGGAGCTTCGGGACTATATGAGCAGGGCTGTCAAGGTCACGCCGGATCATCCTGTTTTGGTGGATCGCTACATGCAGGGCACCGAGGTGGAAGTGGACGGCATTTCCGATGGTGTGGATGTGGTGATTCCGGGCATCATGGAGCACGTGGAGCGAGCCGGTGTTCACTCCGGCGACAGCATCGCCGTATATCCGCCCCAGACCCTTTCCTCGAAAATCATCTTCACCATCATTGACTACACGAAGCGGCTGGCACTGGCGCTGCATGTCAAGGGGCTTCTCAATATCCAGTTTGTCGTGGCCAATGACGAAGTGTTCATCATCGAGGTGAATCCCCGTTCTTCCCGCACGGTTCCGTTCCTTTCCAAGGTGACGGATGTGAAGATGGTGAACGTGGCGACCCGCGTTGCTCTCGGCAGCACTCTCCGGGAACTGGGGTATCATTCCGGCCTTGTCCCGCCGAAGCCTTATGTGGCAGTGAAAGCTCCCGTGTTCTCCTTCGCGAAGATGCAGGATGTGGATATTGCCCTCGGTCCGGAGATGAAGTCCACCGGCGAGGTCATGGGCATTGACTATCATTATGCGAGGGCGCTTTACAAGGCCATTGTCGGCTCCGGCACCAATGTGCCGGTGAGAGGATGCATTCTCTTCACAGTGGCCGACAAGGACAAGGAGGAAATGAAGCAGCTGGCGAAGGCATTTTCCGATCTTGGCTTCCATCTCGTCGCCACCAGCGGTACGGCCAAGGCCATCCAATCCATGGGCATTGATGCGGATGTTGTCGGCAAGGTGCATGAGCGCAGCGGGGATATCATCCAGATGATCAAGACGGGGAAAATCCATATGGTCATCAATACCCTTACCCAGGGAAGACATTCCGCAAAGGACGGTTTCAAGATTCGCCGCGCCACCGTGGAGCACGGCATTGCATGCCTGACTTCTCTGGATACGGCATGGGAGGTTCTCCGTGTGCTTTCCTTCATGAGGGAGCGCCGTCTGGTCTATTCTCTGGCAATACAGGACTATGTGGGCGGTGGTGATGGACTTGCCTAAGTTTTCTTTGGATGCGGAGATTCTTTCGCAGGAGCAGATGGCAGAAAATGTGTACCGCATGACGGTGCATTGTCCGCAGATTGCAGGGGTGGCGCAGCCGGGCACTTTTGTCCAAATGCGGCTTCTTGGCGGAGATGTCCTCCTCCGCCGTCCTCTGGGCATTGCGGAGGCGGAGCGGGAGAAGGGGACACTTTCCTTTCTGTATCGGGTTTTGGGAAAGGGAACCGCAGCATTTTCCAGGCTTCGCCCCGGCGCTCAGGTGAATCTTCTGGGGCCGCTGGGGCACGGCTTCTGCATGGATTTGCATCGCCCTCTGCTCGTTGGGGGAGGCATGGGGCTATCTCCGCTGCTTTTTTACGCCAGGTGCATGGAAAAGAGAGCAGATGTTCTCATGGGAGGAAGGCATGCAGGGGAAATGTTTTGGACGGAGCTGTTCAAGCCTTATGTGTCAAAATCTTATCTTGCGACAGATGACGGTTCTCTCGGCAGCAAGGGCTTTGCGGTGTCTCTTCTGCCGAAGCTTCTGGAGAAGGGGGAGTACGACGCTGTCATTGCCTGCGGTCCGGAAATTATGATGGAGCGGGCGGCAGAGATGGCAAAGGCCGCGGGCATTCCCTGTCAGGTTTCCCTTGAAAAGCGCATGGCCTGCGGCCTTGGCGCATGTCTTTCCTGTTCCGTGGATGCCTCGGACGGCACCAGGAAAAAGGTCTGCAAGGATGGTCCCGTGTTTTGGGCGGAGGAGGTGTTTCCATGAACGGCGGTCTGCTGAAAACAGAACTGGCTGGGATTTCCATGAACACGCCTGTGCTCACGGCGTCGGGAACGTTTGGCTTCGGCGAGGAATTTGCGGAGTTTGTGGATCTGTCTCTTCTGGGCGGAGTCATGGTCAAGGGAACGACACGGAAGCCCCGGCGGGGGAATGCGGGTGTGCGTATCGCGGAAACGCCTTCCGGAATGCTCAACTGCATCGGCTTGGAGAATCCGGGCGTGGATGTCTTCCTGCAAGAGACTCTTCCGCGCCTCATGCCTTACCATATGAATGTCATTGTCAATATCTCCGGCACGACGGTGGAGGAATACGGTGTTCTCGCGGAAATGCTGGATGTTCCCGGCGTGGCTGCCATTGAACTCAATGTCTCCTGTCCGAATGTGAAGGACGGAGGGATTGTCTTTGGCACGGATCCCAAGGCTGCAGCTTCTGTGGTGAAAGCGGCAAAGAAGTGGACGAAGAAGCCCGTTATCCTGAAGTTATCCCCCAATGTCACGGATATCGTTCTCATGGCAAAAGCTGTGGAAGCTGCGGGAGCGGATGCGATTTCCCTTATCAATACGCTTTTGGGCATGGAAATCGACATTCATACCTGGAGGCCGACCCTTGGGAATATCACAGGAGGGCTTTCCGGCCCCTGTGTGAAGCCGGTGGCTCTTCGGATGGTATGGCAGGTGGCGCAGAATGTCAAAGTTCCTGTCATCGGCATGGGGGGGATAGCTTCCTGGCAGGATGCCGTGGAGTTCTTCCTGGCAGGAGCCAGCGCAGTGGCGGTGGGAACGGCGAATTTTGTCAATCCTCATGCTGCCATGGACATCATTCGCGGACTGGAGGCATATTTGCAGGAGAAAAAGCTGGGAAGTATCCGTGAATTGGTTGGAAAAATGGATTGCGGCTGAGAGGAGTTGGATTTTTTGCGGGATGATCGGTTGATCGTGGCACTGGATGTGCATACGATGGAGGATGTCAAAGCGCTTGTGGGCCAGCTGGATGACAGCGTGGCATATTACAAGGTGGGCATGGAGCTTTTTTACAGCGTGGGTGCTCCCGTGCTGTCCTATCTCAAGGAAAAGGAAAAAAAGATCTTTCTTGATTTGAAACTCCATGATATACCCAATACTGTGGCGGGCGGCCTTTGTTCTCTCATGGGTCTGGGCGCGGATATGCTGAACATCCATGCCGGAGGCGGCTTTGCCATGATGCAAACATCTTCCGAGGCGCTGCATGCAGCCGCAGAAGAAAAGGGAATTGCCTGCCCCAAACTCATCGCCGTCACGGTGCTGACCAGCATACATGCCGGGGAATGGGCTGAGATGGGTCATGTGGAGAAAATAGATGCGCAGGTGATCCGTTTTGCCAAATTGGCGAAAAAGGCCGGGCTGGATGGTGTTGTGGCATCTCCCCAGGAGGCTGGTGCCATACGGGAAGCCTGTGGCAAGGATTTTCTCATCGTAACGCCGGGAATTCGTCCGGCAGGTTCTTCGACGGATGATCAAAATCGTATCGCGACGCCTGCAGCGGCATTGAGAAACGGGGCAACCCATTTGGTGGTAGGCCGGCCCATTCGGAGCGCGGCAAATCCCAAAGAAGCGGCGGAACGCATTTTAAGGGAAATGGAGGAAGCTTAAATGACAGAACAGGAAGTCAGGGATCTGCTCCTTGCGACAAATGCCATCATGAACGGGCATTTTCTTTTGACCTCGGGGCTTCATAGCCCTCACTATGTGGAGAAATTCAATGTGCTCCAGCATCCTGCATATACCCAGCGTCTTTGTGAGGCCATGGCGGAGAAATTCAGGGATGCGGACATAGAGACCGTGGTCGGGCCCGTCACGGGTGGTGTGCTTCTTGCCCATGAAACGGGAAAAGCTCTGGGAACCCGCGCCATTTTCACGGAGCGGGAAAACGGCAAAATGACCTTCCGGCGGGGGTTTTCCCTTCATCCGGGGGAAAGGGTGCTCATCGTGGAAGATATCGTCACTACGGGCGGCTCCATCCAGGAGGTCATCGATGTAGTCAGGGAGCATGGCGGCATCCCGGTGGCTGTGAGCATGCTGGTAGACAGGAGCGGCGGCAAGGCGAAGTTCGGCGATGTCCCGGCAACCGCTCTTTTGCATATGGATGTAGAGACTTATGCACCGGAGGAATGCCCCCTTTGCAAGCAGAAAATTCCCATGACCAAGAGAGGGCGCACGGGAAAATAATTTTTGCATATTTTTCCGGGGCAGCAGGAATAGAGGAGTCTCCTGTCGAATGAGTACGGCAGCAGAGGGATACAGCGCGTGTATTCTGTGCACAAAGGAAAGGAGAAAGACTCTTATGGCTAAGAAAGTCGCAAAGAAGAAAGAAAAGGAAATCATCAGCAAGACGGCTCTCGTTAATAAGATCGCATCCTCTATGGAAGGCATGACCAAGAAGGATATTGCCGCTGTGGTGAACACGTTTATGTCCACGGTGGTGGAGACGGTGCGCCAGGGGGATGAGATCCGGCTCATCGGTTTCGGCACCTTCAAAACGACGCATCGCAAGGCTCGCATGGGTCGTAATCCCCAGACGGGCAAGGAGATCAAGATCAAAGCCAGTGATTCTTTTGCATTCAAATCGAATATCCGGTTCTAAGACGGACGTCAGGGCACTGCGAAAGCGGTGCCCTTTCTTCTTTTGCCTATGGCAAAACTGGAACGATTGCGGTATAATGTAATTCGTGCGTTGAGAAACGGATTTTTATCAGGAGGAATTCGTGATATGAAAAATTATACAAAATATCGTAAGGGGTATTATCTTCCCCCGACGATGGATATGAGCTGGGCGAAGAAGGAATATCCGGAGAAGGCTCCTGTATGGTGCAGTGTGGATCTGCGCGATGGGAACCAGTCTTTGGTGATTCCCATGAGTCTTGACGAGAAGATTGAGTTCTACAAGATGCTCTTAAAGGTGGGCTTCAAGGAAATCGAGGTGGGCTTTCCCGCTGCCTCGGAGACGGAGTACGCTCTTTTGCGCCGTTTGGTGGAGGACAATCTCATTCCCGATGATGTGACCGTGCAGGTGCTGACACAGGCGAGGGAACATATCATCCGCAAGACCTTTGAGGCTCTCAAGGGCGTCAAAAATGCCATCGTTCACGTCTACAATTCCACTTCTGTAGCACAGCGGGAGCAGGTGTTCTGCATGTCCAAAGAGGAAATCAAGCAGATTGCCGTAGACGGAGCGAAGCTTTTGAAAGAGCTGACAGAGGAAGCAGGGGCGAACTACCGCTTTGAGTATTCTCCGGAGAGCTTTACGGGCACGGAGCCGGAGTACGCACTGGAAGTCTGCAATGCGGTGCTGGATGTCTGGCAGCCTACAGAAGACCGCAAGGCGATTATCAATATCCCGGTGACGGTGGAGATGTCCATGCCTCATATCTATGCAATGCAGGTGGCTTATATCTCCCAGAACCTCAAGTATCGTGACAATGTGGTGCTTTCCCTCCATCCCCATAACGATCGGGGCTGCGGCGTTGCTGATTCGGAGATGGGGATTCTGGCAGGAGCTGACCGCATCGAGGGAACGTTGTTTGGCAACGGGGAGCGCACAGGCAATGCGGATATCGTCACCATAGCCATGAATATGTTTGCCCTGGGCGTGGATCCAAAACTGGATTTCTCGCATATGCCGGAACTGGTGGAGATGTATGAGCGGGTGACCCGCATGCATGTCCATGACCGCCAGCCTTATGCGGGTGCTCTTGTGTTTGCCGCTTTTTCCGGTTCCCATCAGGATGCCATTGCAAAGGGAATGCACTGGCGGGAGGAAAAGGATCCGGAGCACTGGAACGTTCCGTATCTTCCCATTGACCCGCAGGATGTGGGGCGTGAGTATGAAAGCAATGTCATTCGCATCAACAGCCAGTCCGGCAAGGG
>DFES01000087.1:0-5049 GCA_002369175.1 Selenomonadaceae bacterium UBA3796 | reverse complement strand
AGCCAGTCCGGCAAGGGCGGTGTCGGCTTCATCATGGAGCATCAATACGGTATCGAAATGCCAAAGAAAATGCGGGAGGATTTCGGGTACTGCGTCAAGGGGGTATCCGACCGCAAGCACAAAGAACTCCTGCCGGATGAGATTTATCAGATTTTCGTCGATTCGTATGTGAATGTGGAGAAGCCCTATAAGCTCGTTGATTTCCTCCTCCGGAAGGAGCCGGGTGGAACCCGCAGCGGCAACGTTGAACTGGAAATCGATGGCAAGAGCAGGACATTCGCGGCCAGGGGCAATGGACGCCTCGATGCGGTGAGCAATGCCCTGCAGGAAAATCTCGGCATAAAGTATACAAATCTTACCTACAGCGAGCATGCACTGGAGATTGGACAGTCTTCTAGGGCCATTGCCTATATCGGCATTACGGCCGAGGATGGAACGATTTCCTGGGGCGCCGGCATGGACACGGATATCATCACCGCATCCATCCAGGCTCTTTTCAGCGCCATTAACCGCATGCAGACAAAATCATAAGCAAAACCCGGAAAAATACTGCAAGGGAGTAGATTTTTGAATTCCTAAGTCCTTGATGGGATGTTTTTTCATTCTGTCAAGGACTTTTTGATTCTCGGAATCTTCTTTGGCAGATGGGAACAGAAATGAGTCGAAGGAGGTCTTCGCATGAAAATTTTTCCCGATGTAACAGAGGCAAAGCGCATAGGAGCGACGGGAGACTATGATATCCTTCCCGTCAGTGCTGAAATATTGTCTGACTTTATCACGCCCATCGAGGCGCTGCGTATTCTCAAGAATGCATCCAAACATGCATTTCTGCTGGAGTCGGCCAAGGCCGGCGACAAATGGGGGAGATATACGTTTCTGGGCTTTGAGCCAAAACTGGAAATCACCTGCACCGATGGCGTGTTCAGGGCAGGGGAGTCTGAGCTTAGGACGCGGGATCCAAAATCCGCCATCCGTGACATCCTCTCCAAGTACCGGAGTCCCCGGTTCCTCCATCTCCCAACCTTTACCGGTGGACTGGTGGGATATTTTTCCTATGATTTCATCGGCTACAATGAGCCGAAAGCGGCTGTTCCGGTCAAGGATACGGAAAACTTCCGCGATATCGACCTCATGCTGTTTGACAAGGTGATTGCCTTTGACCATATGAGGCAAAAGATTGTTCTGATGGTCAATATTTCCCTGGCTGATGTGGAGGAGGAATACGCCAAAGCGGTGCTGGAACTGAAACGCCTTGCAGAGCTCCTCAAGTGCGGAGAGAAAGGCAGCGAAGAGCCGGGGCGCGTTGGGGGAAAGATCCGTCCCCTGTTTTGCAAGGAGGATTTTTGCCGGATTGTGGAGAAGGCGAAGCATCATATCCGGGAAGGCGATATTTTTCAGGTCGTCCTATCCAATCGCTTGAGCGCACCCTTTTCCGGAAGCCTTCTCGATACGTATCGGCAGCTTCGTACCATCAATCCTTCTCCCTATATGTTTTATTTTGCAGGACTGGATGTGGAGGTGGCCGGCGCCTCGCCGGAAACCCTTGTGAAGCTCACCGACGGAGTCCTCCATACGTTCCCGTTGGCGGGGACAAGACCCAGGGGGAAAAGTGAGGAAGAAGATCAGAAACTTGCCGAGGAACTTCTGGCAGATGAAAAGGAATTGGCGGAACACAACATGCTGGTGGATCTGGGACGAAATGACCTAGGGAAAATCAGCAGGTTTGGCACGATACAGGTGGAGAAGCTGCGCGCCATTGAACGATTTTCCCATGTCATGCACATCGGCTCTACTGTCCGGGGAACCATCGCTCCGGAGTATGATGCGTTGGATGCCATTGCGGCTGTCCTTCCGGCAGGGACCCTTTCCGGTGCGCCGAAAATCAGGGCTTGCCAGATCATAGGAGAACTGGAGGGAAGCAAGCGGGGCATATACGGCGGAGCAATCGGCTATATCGATTTTACCGGGAATATGGACACCTGCATCGCCATTCGCATTGCGTACAAGAAAAACGGACAGGTTTTTGTCAGAAGCGGGGCCGGCATCGTTGCAGATTCCGTGCCGGAAAAGGAATATGAAGAGTGCATGAACAAGGCCAAGGCCGTACTGGCAGCACTGGAACCTGTGGAGGTGGACCGCATATGATCCTGTTGGTGGATAATTACGACAGCTTTTCCTACAATCTCTATCAGATCGTAGGAGAACTTCAGCCGGATATCAAGGTGATCCGAAACGATGAGATGACCGTGCCGGAGATCGAGGATATGAATCCTTCCCGCATCATTCTTTCCCCGGGACCCGGCAGGCCGGAGGCGGCGGGAAGATGTATGGAAATCATTGCAGGGCTTGGGGAGCGCATTCCTGTTCTCGGCGTGTGCCTGGGGCATCAGGCGATTTGTGCGGCTTTCGGCGCACAGATTACCTATGCCGGGGAATTGATGCACGGAAAGGCATCGACGATTGACTTTGATGAGAGTTGTCCCCTTTTCCGCGGGTGTTCTCAGGGTATGACCGTTGCCCGCTACCATTCCCTGGTCGCGGATCCTTCCACTATGCCGGAATGCTTGCGGATCGTAGCCAAAACGACGGATGGCGAAATCATGGCGGTAGAGCACGAAGCCTATCCCATCTACGGAGTCCAGTTCCATCCGGAATCCATTTTGACATTACAGGGACGGATATTGTTGCAGAATTTTATCTTTGACTGCGTGAAGTGACGGTATCGGAAAGGGGAGGCAATTATGGTTATCATTATGAATCCGGATGCTACGGAAAAGAATATCGAAGATGTCATGGACGCTATTGTATCGGCAGGACTGGAGGCAAAAATCATGGAGGGCAGTCAGCAGAAAATTGTAGGCGTGATCGGGGACAAGACGCGCCTGGCCTCCGTCCCCGTGGATGCGATGGATGGTGTGGAAAAGAGTGTTGCCATTTCCAAGAGCTATAAGCTGGCCAGTCGGGAGTTTCACCCCCAGTCAAGCATCGTGGATGTGGATGGCATCGAAATCGGCGGAGATGTTCCTGTCGTCATGGCAGGACCTTGCGCAGTGGAGTCCAAGGAGCAGCTTTTTGAGGCGGCTGACCTCGTAAAGAAGGGCGGAGCGCAGTTCCTTCGGGGCGGCGCCTATAAGCCTCGTACATCTCCCTATTCCTTTCAGGGACTGGAGGAAGAGGGCCTGAAATATTTGGCAGAGGCCAGGGAACGCACGGGGCTCAAGATCGTTACGGAAGTCACCGTGGTAGAGGCCATTGATCGTGTAGCCGCGTATGCGGATATGCTTCAGATTGGTGCGCGCAATATGCAGAACTTCGGGCTTCTGAAAGAGGTGGGACGTTGCGGAAAGCCGGTGCTTTTGAAGCGCGGTCTTGCTGCCACCATCGACGAATGGCTCAATGCAGCGGAATACATCATCCATGCCGGAAATCCCAATGTGGTGCTCTGTGAACGTGGTATTCGCACCTATGAGACCTATACGCGCAACACGCTGGATTTGAGCGCCGTGGCAGCCATCAAGCACCTGTCGCATCTTCCCATCATCGTGGATCCAAGCCATGGTACGGGCAAATGGCGCATGGTGCGTCCCATGGCATTTGCTGCCATTTCTGCCGGAGCAGATGGCATCATGATGGAGGTTCATCCGAATCCGGCCAAAGCGCTTTCTGACGGTCCGCAGTCGCTCACTCCAGAGCACTACAGCGAGGTCATAGAGGGCATCCGGAAACTGTCCCGCTTTATGAGGGAAATGGGATTGGCGGAACAAATCGGGTGACGATATCGGACGGAAGAAAAAGGCGAAAACTATATTTAATGCTTGATTCGTTCCGTTCATTGTGCAATAATGATAGTAGTTAGGAGTTTCTCCTATTCGTAACTTGTGTATAATGTATGGAGGAGTTTGACAAATGGCATTTGACACTGGAAACCTGCGCATACTGGCAGGGAATGCAAACACGGAACTTGCAAGGAAGATTGCCGATCACCTTGGCGTCAAGCTTTGTGATGCGTTTGTCGGTCATTTCAACAACGGGGAAACCCAGGTCATGATAGGCGAGAGCATTCGGGGCAGGGATATATTCATCATCCAGCCAACCTCGCAGCCGGTCAATGACAATCTGATGGAACTTCTCATCATGATTGATGCCTGCAAAAGAGCTTCGGCGCATAGCGTTACGGCGGTCGTTCCCTATTATGCCTATGCTCGTCAGGATCGCAAGACCCGCGGTCGGGAGCCGATTTCAGCGAAATTGGTGGCAAATCTCTTACAGACAGCCGGATGCAGCCGTGTCATAACCGTGGATTTGCATGCCGGGCAGATACAGGGATTTTTTGATATTCCTGTGGATCATTTGGCTGCCGCTCCGGTGCTCGCGAAATACCTTCGTTCCCAGGACTATGAGGATGTGGTTGTCGTATCTCCTGATCTGGGCGGTGTTACCCGTGCCCGGGTGTTGGCGGACTACCTTCATGCGCCCATTGCCATCATTGAGAAACGTCGTCCGAAGCCCGGTGTTGCCGAGGTGATGAATCTCATCGGCGAGGTGGAGGGCAAGACGGCCATTCTGATTGATGACATTGTGGATTCGGCAGGCTCCCTCATTGAAGGGACAAAAGCGTTAAAGAGATTGAAGGCAAAGCGTGTTCTTGCCTGCTGTTCCCATGCGATTCTGAGTGGTCCTGCAACAGAGCGCATCAGGGATTCCGATATGGAACGGCTCATCGTTACGGATACGATTGCCCTCCCGCCAGAAAAGCAGATGGACAAGATCGTGGTGCTTTCCATGTCGGAGTCCATTGCAAATGTCATCAGGTGCATCCAGTCCCATGAATCCGTAAGCAAGCTTTTCGATAATCGGGCTTGTCAATAACGGGGCAGGAGAATTTCAAAGGGGCACTCGGCATTTCCGGAAAGGAATTTGCTGAGTGCCCCCTTTTGCACATTAACAGTCGAGACCTATTACTGACAAACGGCACAACGATGCTGACATCTTGCTGCAACTGATTCTTCTCTCAGGGTATTTTCCGGATGATGCAGCTGATCAGCCTGC
>DFES01000006.1:15477-15718 GCA_002369175.1 Selenomonadaceae bacterium UBA3796 | reverse complement strand
GATTCGGGAATGAAAATCTCAAGTTTCAATTCCTTGAATTCCAAGGTAGTCCCTCCAACCCAATAAAATCAAGGCTTCACGGCAATTCCGAGCCTCCCCTTCCAAAAACCGAGCCTCCTGTGGCAAAAACGAGCCTTTCCTATGCGGCTCGACAGGAAAAATTAAATTGTATCGTTTCCTGCACTATTATGTCCCCCGCTTGCGGAAGTGGGGGACATCTTCTGTCTCGTTATTGCAGTGC
>DFES01000006.1:0-15417 GCA_002369175.1 Selenomonadaceae bacterium UBA3796 | reverse complement strand
TTTTCCAACAGCAGAATGGTCAGCAGAACCACCAGTTCCGTAAGGGACGCCACAGCGCCATAGGTATCTCCCGTCACACCGCCCAGAACTTTCGTGACATAGCTGTTGAAAAACACGGCAAACATCCCCCCTGCCAGGAGAGCCGCTATCGCAATCCCACCCCAGGGTGCTATGAACAGCAAAGTGCTCAGCAGAGCGAACACCAGGGCATCCTTTCCTGCGTGGGAGGCAAAGGCCTTTCCCATCCCCTGGGGTCGTGCATAAGGAAAGCATGTAATCGCTGCCACCACCATGAGCCGGGAAATCACGGGCATGACAAAGACGGCCAGGGGAATCAGCTCCGGCCTCATGTCCAGCAGAATGGCCCATTCCATGAGCATCAGTCCCGCAAAGGCCATGATGCCGTTTGCTCCCACCCTGCTGTCCTTCATGATTTCCAGCATCCGCTCCCGGGATCTCCCGGAAAAAAGACCGTCCATGGAATCCATGAATCCGTCGAAGAAAAGCCCTCCCGTAAGCAAAATGGTCAAGAGGAGCAAAAATGCTGTGCAAAGGTGTACGGGAACCTCAACCCCATGCGCCGGCAGAAAAAGAAACAGCAAAGCGGCAGCGCCCCCATAGCACAGCCCCAGAACTGCACCCACCAAGGGAAACCAGCGCACGCTGCGCCCGAAATCCTCCTCCGTCCAGTTTTCCTGATGGACGATGGAAATACGTGTCAGAAATTGCAGGCCGATAAAAAAAGAACGCAAAAGAAAGCCCCCTCGTGGAAGTTTCAATACCCCATGGCTTCGAAGAGAGCATATGCCAGCAGAAGGAACAAGACTGTGGCCGTATACATCAGGCGGATGCTCTCCAGAATGTGCCTTGGGGAAAGTTTTTCTATGGCATCTCCCATATAAGCTCGGAAGGATTCCACTCCGAAATAGGAATTGACCCCTCCCAGACGAATGTGGAGTGCACCTGCCACAGTGGCTTCGGCATAGCCGCCATTGGGACTCGGATGCTTTGCCGCATCCCGTTTCATCATCTCCAGGGCATGTTTGTGGTCAAAACGAAGAAGCCACGCAGACCCGATGAACAAAAGCCCCGTCAGCCGGGCGGGAATATAATTCAAAGCATCATCCACGCGGGCAGCCGCTCTCCCGAAGTACAGATACTTCTCGTTTTTATAGCCCAGCATGGAATCCATTGTGTTTGCCGCCCGATAGAGTACCGCCAGGGGAACCCCACCTATGGCAAAGAAGAACAGCGGCGCTATGATGCCGTCCACCGTGTTCTCCGAAATGGTCTCCACCGTGGCTCTCGTAATCCCCTCCACCTCAAGTTTGTCCGTGTCCCGCCCCACAATCCAGCCCACCTTCTGACGGGCTTCCTCCATTTTGCCCTGTTCCAGGAGTGTGTAGAGTTCTTTTCCTGCAGAGGCGAGACTGTTAGGAGAAATCATGAAGCTGAGGAGCAACCCCCCCATGAGATAATTCACCCACCAGAAGCCCGTTTCGCCTGTAACCCAGTAGGAAAGATGCAGAAAGGCTGCTCCCGCCTCATAGGAGATGAGGAGCACGATTGCCACAAGAATCGCGCCGGAAAGAAATTTCCTGCCGTTGCTGTCCTGGGAACGGTAGAGAAACCGCTCCAGCAGGGAAGTCAGATTTCCCATGAGAACAACGGGATGAAACCTGGATCTCGGATCTCCGAGCACCACATCGATAAAAAAGGCTGCAAAAGCTGTAATCATCAGGTTTCTCCCATGATTTCACGAAGTTTTTCCATGTCCAGGCTCTCCCGCACCACAGCCGCCAGCCTGTCATAGCTATGCTGTTTCTCTGCCTGGGTATTGCGGCTGTTTTTCAGGGGGAGCAGCCCCTTGTGAAGGCGCAGGGCATTGAGTACATCCCGCCGGAACCCGTCATTGTCGAAAATGCCATGAACATAGGTGCCAAATACCCTTCCATCCTCTGAAACAGCGCCTTCCGCCTGACGGCATTCCGCTCCGCCCCTCCGGGTGATGAGCAAGGGATGGCATACCTCCCGGGAAAATTCCGTTGTCCCCGTATGGATCTCATACCCCCTCAAATGAGCTCCCTGAATCCCGCATCCGAGAAAATCAAAGGCGGGACAGTCCACTTCCACCTGGGAGGTGAATTTTCTGTCATGGAACGTTGTCCTCATGGGAAGAAGGCAAAGCCCCTTTGCCTCATCGAAGGACGATTCCGCATGGCCGGGATCCATGAGGGATTCTCCCAGCATCTGATAGCCGCCGCAGATGCCGACAACAGGTGTTCCCTTTGCTGCCAGGTCTTTGATTGCCTGCTCCAGTCCCGATTTGCGCAAATACAAAAGATCCTCTGTGGTGTTCTTGCTTCCCGGCAGCACAATGAGATCCGGATTCCCTAAAGAAGCGGCCTCCTGCACATAGGAGAGATCCACATCCGCCTCGCCGCTGAGGCAGTCGAAATCCGTAAAATTTGAGATCTTCGGCGTGCGTATCACCGCAATGCGCAGATCTCCGGAGCCCAGCGATTTCTGTTTCTCCTCCAGGGAAACAGAGTCCTCATCGTCAATTCCCATCTTCTCTATATGCGGTACAATGCCCAGCACCGGCTTTCCCGTCTTTTCCTCCAAAAAATCCACCGCAGGCTTTAATAGTGTCACATCCCCACGGAATTTGTTGATGACCAGGCCCTTCACCAAATCCCGTTCATCTTCATCGAGAAGCTCCAGTGTCCCCACAAGGGAAGCCAACGCCCCGCCCCTGTCAATGTCGGCAATGAGTAGCACCGGAGCCCGGAGCAGCTTCGCCACTCTCATATTGACGATATCATTGGCCTTGAGGTTGACCTCCGCAGGACTTCCTGCTCCCTCAATGACAATGGTATCATATTCCTTCTCCAGGCGCGCCAGCGCCTCCTTCACGACAGCAAAGGCCTTCAGGGAATACCCCTGGTGGTATTCCCTGGCAGACATATTGCCCATTGCCTTGCCCAGCAGAATGACCTGGGAACAGGCATTCCCCGTGGGCTTTAAAAGCACAGGATTCATATCCACGCAGGGCTCCAGCCCCGCAGCTTCCGCCTGCGCCACCTGCGCCCTTCCCATCTCCCCGCCGTCCTTTGTGACATAGGAGTTCAGAGCCATATTCTGCGCCTTGAAAGGAACAACCCTGCGCCCTTCCTGATAGAAAATACGGCAAAGAGCTGTTGCCAATATGCTTTTTCCCACATGGGAGCTCGTCCCCATCATCATGATGTAATTTGCCATAAAGCCTTCCCCTATATCTCCGCCGCCAGTCTCTTGAGCTCCACCGGCAGGCCGCAGGCCACCAGATAGACCTCCTGTGCAGCTCTTCCCATAAGCTGATTGGCAATGCCTGCCACATCCCGGTATTCCCGCGAAAGCTGGTTTTCCGGCACAATGCCCGCCCCCACCTCATTGGTCACAAAAATCGTCGTGCCATCATTTTCCTCTGCCTGCCCGATCAGCTTGGAAATCTGCTCCCGCACCAGGCGGTAGTTTCCCGCCGAGTCACGGATGTCCTCCACAGAGCAGAGGATGTTGCTGATATAAAGGGTCAGACAGTCGAAAAGCACCATATCATATTCCTGTCCTGCTTCCCGCAGGGCAAGATGGGCATCATATGGAGCCTCCCACGTTTTCCACTCCTTCGGCCGGCGCTTCCGATGAAGTTCCACCCGATAAGCCATTTCCTCATCATAAATGCCCGCCGTGGCGATATAAGCCACCCTCCTGCCATGCTTTGCCGCATAGTTTTCCGCAAACCGGCTCTTGCCGCTGCGGGCGCCGCCTGTAACCAAAACAATCTTCCCCATCGCGAATCCTCGATTCATCCATGATACGTCCTGCATGCGGCCACAAAATTCGCCGCAGCTTCCGGATATCCCGCAAAATGCAGATGCAGATAGGAGGCCAGGATATTTCCCCGGGCAAAACCCGCAGGATAAACCGCCCCGTTGCGCAAGCGGGTAAAGGAAAAGGCCCAATCGCCGTCCCGCCCGGTCCCCTCATCGGAAGAGAAGTGGAACTCATGCCCGCGCATGCGCCTTCCCTTCGCTCCCAGTACCGTATCCTGCTGCAGTTCTGCTGTGACATAGCCCACCATCTGCAGTCTTTCTTTCATCTGTGCAAATCCGGGCACTGCTCCGACCATGGCATATTCCCTGCCGGAAAAATCCCGAAGCCCTTCCATGAGGTACATATATCCCCCGCATTCCGCATAGACAGGCATTCCCCCGGCGGCCGCATCCCTGATTGACCGGCGCATGGCTGCGTTTTCCTGAAGCCGCTCTGCAAACATTTCCGGAAAGCCGCCGCCCAGGATAAGCCCGTCAGCCGCAGGAAGGGCTTCGTCCTTCAGCGGGCTGAATTCCACAAGTTCCGCTCCATAGTTCCTGAGTACCCGCAGGCTTTCCGGATAATAGAAAGAAAATGCCTCATCCCTGGCAACGGCAATGCTCACTTTGCGACCGGAAAATACTGGGCCGAAAGCTTCCCCTTCGGTGGAAGGGGCTTCCATTTCTGCCGCATGTCCCGCCAAGGAGAGCATCTTCTCCAGTTTCACCTGCGCCGCAACCGCATGCCCGATGCGTTCCACTACTTTTCCTTCCTCGTTTTCCGTGACGGGAAGAAGCCCCAGATGGCGCTCCGGCATCTTCATGCCATCGTTGCGGTGCAGTGCCCCCAGTACGGGAATCCCGCATGCTTCCATTGCTTCGGAAATCATGGCCTCATGGGTCGCCGACCCTATCCGGTTCAGCAAAACACCCGCAAACTCCACCTCCGGGTCGTAATCGCGAAAGCCCATGGCAACTGCCGCTGCCGATGCCCCCATGGACTTGGCGTCAATGACCAGCAGGACAGGAGCCTTCAGGAGTTTTGCAATCTCTGCCGTGGAACTTATGCCCTCCCTTCCTCCGTCATAAAGCCCCATGACACCCTCGATGATCGCGACCTCCGCCGTGCAAGCCGACCGTACGAAAATCTCCTTCATCCGATCCGGCGGAAGGAGCCAGCTATCCAGATTATGCCCGGGTCTTCCGCTTGCAAGCTCATGGTAGCCGGGATCGATGTAATCGGGACCTATCTTGAAGGACTGCACGGAAAGCCCCCTTGCCCGGAGCGCCGCAAGAAGTCCCGTGACAATCGTGGTCTTTCCTGAGCCGCTTCTCGCAGCGGCAATGACAATACGCGGAATCCTCACTGCACTCACCGTCCCTGCTCACAACATGTACAGCATGGCATTTACCGCTGCGGCGGCAATGGGGCTGCCGCCCTTCGTTCCCTCCACCGTAATATAGGGAATTCTCCCGTTTTGTGCCAGGAGGGCTTTGGAATCCGCCGCTCCTACAAAGCCCACGGGTATCCCCACGACAACTGCCGGACAAATCCCCTCTTCCTCTGCCATGCGCAGCACCTCGAAAAGAGCCGTCGGTGCATTTCCGATGGCGACGATGGAACCATCCAGTTCCCTGCCGAACGTACGCATTGCCGCCATGGAACGAGTAATGCCCTCCGCCTTTGCCATCTCCGCCACGTTCTCGTCAGCAATGAGACACTTTACCTCTCCGCCGAAGGCCGACAGCTTTTGCTTGTTGATGCCCGTCCGCACCATTTCCACATCCGTATAGATGTTCCGCCCTGACCTGAACGCTTCCTGCGCCGCCCGGATGGCATCCGGGTGGATCCGGATGAGGGGCGCATACTCCACATCCCCCGCCGCATGGATGATGCGGGAATACACCTTCGTTTCCGCCTCATCAAGATGCAGCTCCGACAAATGCGGCGCAATGATTTCCATGCTGCGGCGTTCAATTTCCATCGGCTCCGTAATAAAATCCATCGCTACCATCCCTCTTCTCTTGTTTTCTCACAAAAGCCAGCACTTCCTCAAAGGTTCCTGCCACGTTATCATAGAAAATCTGCGGCCTCTCAATCAAAACCACCGGGAGCCCCAGCGCCTCTGCAGCGAGGAACTTCGTATCCGTGCCGCCAATCTGCCCGCTGTTCTTCGTCACAATGACGTCGGCTCCGTACTGCCGGAACAGTTCCTCGTTGAGTTTCTCTGAAAAAGGCCCCTGCAGCGCCACAATATCCTGCGGCAGGAACCCCATGTGAGCCATCTCGGAAATGACCTCCGGCACAGGCAGCACCCTTGCGATGATGCGGCAATCCTTCAAAACGGACGATTCCTTGAAGATTTTGAGGTTCCTGCTTCCCGTTGTCAGGAAAATGTTCCTGCCAAGCTCTGCGGCCTTTTCTGCCGCCTCCTCATAGCTTTCGACGCGGAAAATCCTGGCATAGGAAAGAGGCGTCCCGGCTCTCTCATAGCGAAGATAGGGAATCCCAAGCCCGTGACATGCTTCCATGGCATTTCTCGAAACATTCGCCGCGTAGGGATGGCTGGCATCGATCAGCAAATCGACGCCATGTTCTTCCAAATAGAGCCTCAGTTCCTCGGCATTCAGTGGTCTGTCGTTGATATGGATTCCTTTGTACGCTTCGAGAAGCTGCTGCCCATAACGGCTGACAACCGATGCAATAACGGAATATCCCCGCTCCAGCAGGAATCCGGCCAGTTCCCGCCCGTCCTGCGTCCCCGCCGCCACAAAAATCATGAAAGCGTCTCCTTCGTCTCATAGCCGCGGGGAGTAATCATATATCCCTCTTTCACATAGGTTTTGCTGTTGCCGATGATGACAAGGGAGAACATGGTGATCTCTTCCTTTGTGAAATGTTCCAATGTGGAAATCACCCTGCCTTCTCCTGCACGGCTGGCGCTGGTGACGATCCCCACCGGCGTATCCGGTGCCCTGTACCGAAGCAGGATTTCACGGACTTCCTCGATATTTTGGGTACGCTTCCTGCTCTTGGGATTGTACAGCGCCAGAACGAAATCCGCTTCTGCCGCCGCCTCTGCCCTTTTGCGGATGGTCTCCCATGGAGTCAGAAGGTCGCTGAGACTGATCACCGCAAAATCATGCATGAGAGGTGCGCCCAAAACAGAGGCCGCAGCATTTACGGCGGAAATCCCGGCAATGACATCAAATTCCGGGCGTTCCCCCGCCGGACGCTGCAGCACAAGCTCCAGCACGAGCCCTGCCATGCCGTAGACCCCGGCATCACCGCTGGAAACCACCACGGTATCCTTTCCTGAAACCGCTTTTTCCACTGCCATACGGCAGCGATCGATTTCCTGCATCATGGCAGTGCCGATGATTTCCTTCCCCTCCAGAAGGCTTTCGATCAGCTTGATATACGTATTGTACCCCGCAACGACCTGCGCCCCTTCTATGGCGCGCCGCGCCCTGGGCGTCATGTCCTCCAGGCTGCCCGGGCCAAGGCCGATTACCGTTATTTTTCCCATACCAGCGCCACCGTCACTTTCTCATATTTCGTCTTCGGCAGGGCAAAACGTCCTGCCTGCACACAGGCCAGGGCAGCCGCTTCACACACATTGCCCACGCCTATCTGCTCCCTCACAAAGGAAGATTCCCGGAGCCCGTATGCATCAATTCTGCTCTGAAGTGTACCGTTGTCAAAAAAGCGAAGTTCCTTCCCCAAGGTCCGTGCCATGTCCAAAAGACCAGCCTCTTCCCGCTTTGCCTCTGTGCTCGCCAGAAGATCCACGGCAGAAAGCTCCCTGCCGATACGCCTGCAGGCAGATTCCAAGGCCTGCTGCAAAAGTTTCTCCGAAGTTCCGAAGCGGCATCCTATGCCGGCGATGAGCCGCCGGGGAATCAGGTAAAGCACGCCCTCTTCCTCCCCACCGACTTTCTCGGTCACGAATACACGCAAGCCCTCTCCGGGAAACGCCTCCCGTTCCATCCGGAAAACAGGCAAATGATATTCTCCCAGCCTGGATTGATAAAACCCTGCCTGGGAGAGCCTGTCATCGACGTAATAGGGAATCCGCCGTCCCTGCAGCAAAGCGCTGTTGATTTCTTCAATCCGCAGCTTGGGAAAGGGGCGTAGCCCAAGCTCCGACGCAATTGCATCGGGTGCCAGGATTCCCTCCGCATCCGTAGCGGTGGTAATCACAGCTTCGCCTCCAATGCTTGCCGCCAATTGCCTGGCCAGAAAGTTCGCTCCCCCCACATGTCCCGACAGCAGGCTGATGACATGCCTCCCGCCTTCATCCATCACCAGAATGGCCGGATCCTCAAGCTTTCCCGCAAGATGCGGTGCAATCATGCGCACCGCAATGCCTGCCGCCGAAATGAATACCACGGCATCGTATCGGTGGAAAATCTCCCCCACATACTCGGACAGTCGTCCATAAGGGCTTGCTCCATCCGGCGCAGCTGCCATGTACTTCTCGTTGACATAAACATCCACATCCGCATCCAGAGCATCCCTCACCCGCCTGCTCAGAGCCGCGCCCCGATGTGAAACTGCCAGAACCGCGCATCTCATTGGGAGGCCTCGCGGAACATGTGGCTGAACTCCGGCGCATAGAGACGGGAAAGATCGTATTCGGCCGCAAGGCATCTGCTCACAACAATCATCGCCGTACGGTCAATAGCCTTATCCTTGACGGCATCGACAATCGTGGAAAGCGTCGCCCTGACCACCTTCTGCTCCGGCCAGGTCGCCCGCTGCACAATGGCAATCGGCGTTGCCTCCTCATAGCCTCCCGCTATGAGCTCCCTGACCACCTCCTCCAGCATGGTAATGGATAGAAAGATGCACATGGTGGACTGATGCGCCGCCAATGCGCGGATCTTCTCCCGTTCAGGCACAGGCGTACGCCCCTCGTTCCGGGTGATGATGACAGTCTGGGAAATCCCCGGCAGCGTGTATTCCTGCTTCAAAACCGCTGCCGTCGCAAGAAAGGAGCTCACTCCCGGCGTCACATCGTACGCTATGTTCTTCTTCCGGAAGAGATCCATCTGCTCCTGAATCGCTCCGTAAATTGCCGGATCCCCTGTGTGGAGGCGCACCGTCATCCTGCCCTCCCGCTCTGCACGCGCCACGACTTCCACGACCTCGGACAGCGTCATGCTTGCAGAATTGTGGATTTCGGCATCCTCCCTGCAAAGCTTCAGCAACTCCGGATTTACGAGGGAACCGGCATAGATGACAACATCTGCCTCCCTCAGATATTTCTGCCCCTTTACCGTGATGAGCTCCGGGTCTCCGGGGCCCGCACCTACAATATGAACCATTCTCCATCCAGCCTCCCGTATAGTTACTCCTTTGTGCAGTCCACAATATAGACGGGGTTGCACGCCTTCGCCATGTCGTACGGTCCCACCTGCTGCAAACAGCTGACCTGGACCTGCACAGCCTCATAGGTATAGTCCTGTCTTTCTCGCATGTATTCAATGCATTGCATGAGCGTTTGCACGGTAATGCAGTTGAGTACAATCCGTCCTCCATGTCTCAGCTTCCCGTCCAGTGCATCCAGAAGTTGTGCCAAATGGCCGCCGCTACCGCCGATGAGAACTGCGTCACACTCCGGAAGTCCCTCCAGTCCCGCCGGTGCTTCCTCATGAAGAACCGTCAGG
This sequence comes from Selenomonadaceae bacterium UBA3796, assembly GCA_002369175.1. Taxonomy (GTDB): domain Bacteria; phylum Bacillota; class Negativicutes; order Selenomonadales; family Selenomonadaceae; genus UBA3796. The sequence continues at coordinate 5,893 of DFES01000006.1, read as the reverse complement.
TTCTTCACTTGAAATTTTTTTGCATTTTCGCAAATGAGCTTCACGCCCTCCGGATTCCGCTCAATGGCGTAGACGTGGCCTTCCTCTGCCTGGAAGGCCGCCTCAATGGAGAGAGACCCCGTTCCTGCACCGATATCGTACACCACGCTGTCCCGACGGATTCTCGCCTTTGCCAGAGTAAGGATGCGTATTTCCCGTTTCGTCATGGGTACCATCCCTCTGATGAACGCATCATCGTCCATTCCCAAGTGGTGCATAAATTTCTCCTCCTGCCTTGTCCCAAACAATCAAAACGCAGTTCCCGACAGCCTCCCGTGCTGCAGCTTCCGACAGTGTCAACGCCGTAATTTCCTCATCCTCGTAGGAAAGCCTCTCACAGATGAACATTTCCGTTTCCTCCGGCCAGCCCATCTCCATGAGCAGAGCCGAAATCTTCTTGGAATGATATTCCCCGTCCGTAAGCAGCCCCAGAAGCGCTCCGGGCCGATAGGCAAGCTGCTCCTTTTCCGGTCGCCGCCCATGAAAACTGAGCAGCCTTGCATCATGCCACGGAAGAGCAAGGCGGGAAAAAGCCATTTGCAGGGAACTGATGCCGGGAATCACTTCCATCCTGTCCCGGGGAAATTCCCGCCGCAATGCATCCAGCATGGAATAATAGCCCGGATCCCCGGAAACCATGACCACCACATCCGACCGGGAAAGCTGCACTCGAATAAATGCAAGAACAGCCGGAATATCCCGGGTCACCGCCATGGTGATCTGATCCTTTGACGAAAATTGGGACAGTGCCCTCCTTCCGCCCACAAGAACCTTTGCGCCGAGAATCCTTTGACGGGCTGCCGGGAGCATATACTCCGGATGTCCGGGGCCGATTCCCACCACAACAATCTTATGGCTCATACTTCCCGAAGTTTCCAATGAAGCTCCTCTCCTATCCTTTTTGCCTGCTGATCCATTCCCAAAATACTGCCCTTCAAAGTCACCATGACCGTCCCTATCCTCACTTTTCCGAAAAGATAGCGCTCTGCCCGCAGGCTTGCCCTTTCCGCAAGAATCCTGCAGACCCTTGATGCAAGACCGGCCTCCTCCAATACGGCCAGCGCCTCCTCTGTGGTCGCTGATGCGAGAATGCGCCGGGCCCCCGCCGGGGAAAGCCCCTCCGCTGCGCCATATGCCGCCATGGTTTCCATGCGGGCATCGCCGATGCGGTTATGGGTATAGAACACGCCTGCCGCCACCTTGGCAAGCTTTCCAGGATGGCCGAACAGCAGGACGGCTTCCACGCCTCTCTCCGCCGCCTTCTCCAGCATAAAACCGATGAAGTTGCTTGTCTGGACAATGGCTCCTCCGGGAATCCCGCAGGATAGCGCGATATTTTCCCCGATTTTCCCCGGCACAAAAACCTGGGAAGAAAAGCCTGCCGCCTGAGCCACATCGATCTGCGGCAGGAGAGCATTCCGGAAGCCCTCTTCTGACATGGGGCGAAGAACGCCTGTTGTGCCGATAACGGAAAGGCCGCCCTCAATCCCTAAAATAGGATTCAACGTCCTTCCCGCCAATTCCTTCCCCGTGGGAATGGAAATCGTCACCTCCACTCCGGCTCCCAAGCCCAGACATTCCTCCACCACATTTCGCATCAGCTGCCGCGGGCCGGGATTTATGGCGGGTTCTCCAACGGGAACCGAAAGTCCCGGTTTTGTCACATGTCCGACACCCTCTCCTGCGTGAAAGATGATGCCGCCTCCATCGGGCAGTCTCCTGACCTCCACGAAAACAGACACACCGTTGGTGATATCCGGATCGTCCCCGGAAAACTTCACGATTTCCGCCCGGGCGCCTTCCCCTCGCAGGCAAACATCCTTCACCGGTATATGAAGCGGCGTTCCGTCAAGAGCAGTAAGTTCCACCCGCCCGCAATATTCCCCCTGCAGAAAAAGCAGGCAGGCCTTCACTCCCGCCGCAGCACAAGCCCCCGTAGTATATCCGCCGCGAAGTTCCTTCCCGGACACCCCCATCCCCTGCCTTTCCCAAGATCAATTCTCGATTCCCCGCCGGGCAGGAATCCCCTGCCGATAATAATGCCTGACCTCCTGCATATCCGTCACCAGATCGGCGCGCTCCATGAGCCAGGACGGAGCCTTCCTTCCGGTCAAGACAACCTCTGCTGCAGGCGGGATCTTCTCCAGCACTTCTTCTGCAGCCTCCCGCGATACGAGCTGAAACGCCAGCGCCACATTGAGCTCATCGAGGATCACCAGGTCATACCCTCCCCCTGCAGCCACCTCCCCTGCTCTTTGCAGGCCGGCTTCCAGGAGAGCCTTGTATTCCTGCGGTGGCTTTCCCTTGGGAAATACCACCACCTCATCTCCCCATTTTCTCCGTTCTTCTTCCGTGAGCATGCCTTCCTCCGCAAGGAAGAAAGGCTTTCCCGTCGTCTCCAGCAGAAGCTGCGGCGCAAATTCCCGAAGCACCTTCTGCTCACTATAGGCAAAGCTCTTCATGAACTGCATGATATAGACTTTTTTCCCGGCACCCAGCGCGCGAATCGCAAGCCCGATGGCCGCCGTTGTCTTTCCTTTTCCGTTTCCCGTATATACCTGAAGCATGCTTACTCCCCGCACATATGCAAAGAAACCGACTGCGAAAGGATCCTCCATCCCGCAATCGGCTTTCTCGTTTCTTACGCCTCTACATAGAGCGCCTTCACCATGATGTTGATCTCATGCACCACCATGCCCGTCATGAACTCCACGGCTTCTCTGACCCTCTGCTGTGTCTGGGCTATGAGCGTTGGCAGATGGTTTCCGTAGGACAGGGTGATCTCACAGGAAATCTTGAGCCCCTGATCCTCATCCCCTTTCCAGAGATGCCCGATGTGGATATGCCCTATTTTCTTCACGAATTCCTTTGCCCCCACTGCGCTCTCCACAATGGACTTGATGACGGAATCATCAATGATCAGCTTCCCATAATAGCTGAAAATCGGACGTACAATGGATTTTTCCCCCAAACGGCGCCGTTTGGTGGGCGAGCGCTTGAAAAGGGACTGCAGGGGATCAATGAGATACCCGGAAAAATGGGGCTTCAACTCAATCGTAGGGACGGGAATGATGTGCTTTCCCTCCTTCAGACGGGAAATCTGCGCCTGCGCCATCTCTGCCTTGCTCGCAATATCCTCAATGCGAATGACTTTGGCAATCGAGGGCAGGTTCAATATCCTTGCGATCTTATGCACCATATTCTCCGACGTTCCCAGAACCAGCATCCGATGAGGCAGCACCTCCTGAATGGCTTTCCGGACCTCCTCTGCATGGCCGGGCAGAACAAAAATCGCCCGTCGCACTGCCATGATCTTGCTCTTCTCTGTCTTTGCGGAATGGCCGGCAATGATCTTGCCGTCCTTGATGAGAATACCGTCATCAATGATTGCATCCGCATGCTGCTGCTGCGCCACCATGAGTGCGCGATGGCTTTTCCCGGTCCCGCTGGGGCCGACTAATGCAATAACATCCATCCTGTATTCCTCTCCTGCTATCCAAGTGCTTTCTCCACGCGGAAAATCTTCTCCGCCCATTTATCCTCAACCGTAAATACTCCCACTTCCGCTGGATACCTCGTGGGAAAACCGTGGAAGTCGGATCCACCCGTCACAAGCAGATGATACTTCTCTGCCATTTCCATATAGTGCCTGACATCCGCCGCGTCATGCTTCGGATAGAATACCTCCAGACCCTCAATCCCTCTCTGGCAGAGGGATTCTACCAGAGCATCATCATGAACCATCCTGGGATGCGCCAAAACGGGAATCCCTCCCGCCCGTTTGATGATGGAAATGATATCCTCCGGCTCCAAACGGAAATGAGGCACATAACAGGATTTTCCCTTCTCCAGGACTGCACTGAATGCCTCCCGCACCGTCGGGAAATAGCCCTTCTTCACCAATACGCGGCCCACATGGGAACGGCTGATGGCTCGGCTTGTCCCCGCCAGGGTCAGAACATCCGTCTCATTGATGTTATAGCCTTCCTGCCGAAGCTTTGCTACCATTTCGCTGAACCGGGTCCAGCGAGCCTCTGTCACCTCATTGAGCTTATCCGCCAAATCGCGGTGATAAATATCGATATTGTAACCCAGAATATGAATTTCCTGAACCGGATGATGCGCATGGAACTCAATTCCCGGAATGATATGGATTCCTCTGGACGGATACAGGCCATTCTCATAGAGATGACGGATTCCCTCCACCGTATCATGATCCGTAATCGCAATGTACTTCAATCCAGCGGCCTTTGCAGCTGCCACGAGCTCTTCAGGCGTGAACTTCCCGTCTGAGAATGCCGTATGCATGTGCAAATCACTTGGCATACTTATCCACTCCCATCCCGAAACCGGGGCTCGTCTTCACCGCGGCTCCACAATCAGCTTGATCGCCGTGCGCTCTTCACCTTCGATCTTGATATCGGTAAAAGCAGGAATACAGATAAGATCCACTCCATGAGGGGCTACAAAGCCACGGGCAATGGCCACCGCCTTGACGGCCTGGTTGAGGGCTCCGGCACCGATTGCCTGCATCTCGGCGCTGCCATTCTCCCTCAGGACACCTGCCAATGCCCCGGCGACAGAATTCGGGTTCGACTTTGCGGATACTTTCAATACCTCCACGATTAGCACGTCCTCTCTTGGATGTCGAAACCTTCGGGAATCATTACTCCCTGTGGCTCCTCACAACTACTGAATCCATTGCAACATAATTCATTATGAAGATATTCTGCAAACTCCGGAAAAATCCTTCCGAAAAAAAAGATTTTCACTCCCGAATCATCACCCGCTCAATCCCAACGGCCGCATTCGTCCTGTCATCCACTTCCAGGACAACAGCGGAATAAACATTGGGAGCCTCCGCCAGATCAAAACGCGAGGGAAGAGCCCTGAGAAATTTGTCCACAACAATATCCGCCTTGACCCCCAGAATGGAATTCCATGGACCCACCATGCCAAGATCCGTGATATAGGCTGTGCCTTTGGGCAGGATGCGTTCATCTGCCGTCTGCACATGGGTGTGGGTTCCCACAAGGCATTGAAGGCGGCCATCCAGATGCCAACCCATGGCCATTTTTTCCGAGGTGGCCTCTGCATGGAAATCCAGCAGGATCACATCGCACCTCCCATCCATTTCCCGCAGGAGCTGCTCCGCTTTCTGAAAGGGGCAGTCCAAGGCAGGCATGAAAGTACGCCCGGAAAGATTGATGACGCCGATGTTCTTGGCCTTGAAGGGATAAATACAGAAGCCCTTTCCCGGCGCCCCCTCCGGATAGTTTGCCGGACGGATGAGGAAGGGCTCTCTGTCAATGAACTCCAACACCTCCTTCTTGTCCCAGACATGGTTGCCCGATGTAACGATGTCTGCGCCCCCCTGATAGAGTTCATCCAGGGATTTTCTGGTAATCCCCTTCCCGCCTGCGGAATTCTCGCCGTTCACGATGACGATGTCGATTCCCTTTTCCTTCCGAAGTCTCGGCGTATGCTCCCTGAAGGATCTTCTGCCGGGACGCCCAATGACATCCCCCACCAGCATGATTTTCATGCGTATCCCTTTCTATACAACAAACCTATCGATTGTTTCAATCCACGTCGGTATTTTCAGGAGCACGACAAGCCATATCGCGCGGATTGACTTCTTGTGGGTGGGGGATACCGCTTCGCTCCGCCCCCACCCACGCGATACAGGCTCTCACTCCCGCTTATGGAAGCGGGAGACTCATTCAGTGTTGAAATGATTTCTATCCTTAATATTTAAATCATATTCGTGAATTTTACATGAAATCCTCTATTTCGGACAGACAAAATAAAAGACAAGGCCAAAACGACCTCGCCTCTCCCTCTTCTCTGGATC
>DFES01000161.1:4864-9662 GCA_002369175.1 Selenomonadaceae bacterium UBA3796 | reverse complement strand
CAGTTCACCTATTTCCAGCAGGTGGGCAGCCAGGACGTAAAGCCTGTGGCGGTGGAAATCACCTATGGCTTGGAGCGTCTGGCTATGTACATTCAAGGCGTGGAAAATGTCTACGACGTCAAGTGGACGGATGATGTGACCTATGGCGATGTGTTTCACCAGAACGAGTTCGAGCAGTCCACATATTCCTTTGACCTGTCGGATGAAGCTCTGCTCTTCGACCTCTTTGAGAAATACGAGAAGGAGGCTGTGCGTATTATCGAGAAGGAGTGCGTGCACCCTGCGTATGATTATGTGTTGAAGTGCTCCCATACGTTCAATCTCCTGGATGCCCGCGGAGCCATCAGCGTGTCGGAGCGCACGGCGTTCATAGGGCGGGTCAGGAAGCTGGCAAGGCTTTGCGCGGAGTGCTATCTGAAGCAGCGGGAAGCGCTGGGATATCCGATGTTGAAAAGGGGGAAGAAGGCATGAGCAAGAATTTGTTGTTGGAAATCGGTACGGAAGAGGTTCCTGCTCACGCAATGCCGGGCATCCTCAAGGAACTCAAAGAGCATGCGGAAAAGTCCTTCCGGGAACTGCGCATTGAGCTGGAAAGCGTCCGCACCATCGGAACGCCGCGCCGCATTGCCCTGCTCGTGGAGGGACTTGCCGAGAAGCAGCAGACTGTGGAAAGTGAGAACCGCGGCCCTTCCGTGAAGATTGCCTTTGATGCGGATGGCAATCCCACCAAGGCTGCGCAGGGATTTGCCCGCGGGCAGAAAATCGATCCCAAGGAGCTCGTGGTGAAGGACGGATATGTCTATGCTATGGTTCGGGAGGAGGGAGCCCCGACGGCAGAGCTTTTGGAGAAACTTTTGCCGGAGCTTATCTGCGGGCTCAATTTCCCCAACAACATGCGGTGGGCAGATCTTGATTTCAAGTTCATTCGTCCTCTGCGCTGGATTGTAGCGCTCTATGGCAGCGATGTCGTTTCCTTTGAAGTGGCAGAGGTGAAATCCGGGAATGTTTCCCGGGGGCATCGCTTCCTCTCCCAGGGGGATTTTGTAATTCCGGATGCCGATAGCTATGAGAAGGCCTGTGAGGAACAATTTGTCATTGTGGATCAGGAAAAGCGCAAGGCGATGATCCGCCGGCAGATTGAGGAAGTGGCGAAGGAAAATGGCGGTGCGGCGGATATTACGGAGGATCTTCTGGAGGAAGTTCTCTATCTCGTGGAGTATCCCACCGCCCTTTGCGGCAGGTTCGAGGAGAAGTATTTGAAGCTGCCTGCCGAGGCGGTTATCACGCCCATGCGGGATCATCAGCGCTATTTCCCCGTGAAGACGGCGGAAGGAGCGCTCTTGCCGCTCTTTATTACCGTGCGGAACGGCGGCAGGGAGTATCTGGAGACCGTCCAGCACGGAAATGAGCGCGTTTTGAAGGCACGCCTGGAAGATGCCCAATTCTTCTTTGATGAGGACAGGAAACACAGTCTGGAGGAGCACAGGGAAAAGCTTCGGACGGTTGTGTTCCAGGAAGGACTCGGCACGGTTTACGAGAAATCCGAGCGACTGGAGAAACTGGCGGCGTTCCTTGCCGATGCTCTTAACGCTGATGAGGCGGACAAAAAACATGCCCTGCGGGCAGCGAAGCTCTGCAAGGCAGACCTTGTTACAGGCATGGTAACGGAGTTCACGGAACTTCAGGGCATCATGGGAAGGGAATACGCAAGACTGGACGGTGAATGCGAGAAGGTTGCACTGGCCATTGACGAGCATTACATGCCCCGCTTTGCAGGAGACCGTCAGCCCGGAACCACGGCAGGGCGCATTGTGAGCATTGCCGACAAGGTGGATACCATTGTTGGCACCTTCAGCCGGGGCAAGATTCCTACGGGCTCCCAGGATCCCTTTGCTCTGCGCCGTCAGGCACTTGGCCTTGTGAACATGATGGTGGAAGCGGAGTACAGTCTGAGCCTCTCTTCCGTGGTGAGCCTTGCCATGGATCTTTATGGAATGAAGGATACGGCGGCAAGAGCCAAGATGCAGCAGGATGTGGCGGATTTCATGCGCCTTCGCCTCAAGAATGTCCTTGCAGACAGGAAAATCCGCTATGATGTGGTGGATGCCGTGTTGGGGAATGTGGATGATCTTTATGCTGTAACCCTTCGTGCAGAGGCCTTGGCGAAATTCGTCCAGACGGATGGGGCAGAAAAGCAAGTTCAGGCCTTTGTCCGGGCAGGAAATCTTGCCAAAAACGCAGAGAGCATGGAAGTGAAAGAGGAACTCTTCCAGCAGGATGTGGAAAAGGCTCTTTACCAGGCGTATACTTCTGCGGAGAGTGCAGTGGAAAGTCTTGTCGGCGGCAGGGATTATGCCGGGGTCATGGATGCGCTTACGGAACTGGCTCAGCCGATTGATGCCTTCTTCGATGGGGTCATGGTCATGGACAAGGACGAGATGATCCGGCGCAATCGCCTGGCTCTTTTGAAGTCTATTGAATGCTTGATAGAGCAGGCGGCGGATTTTGACAAGATCGTTTTTTAAGAGAGGTGGGATGTTTCCGTTATGAGTGCGGAAGGTGTTCAGAATTTTTTGGAGCGCTGCTTTAAGCTTCAGCAGAGGGAGACGACGGTCAGGACGGAAGTTGTTGCCGGATTTACGACCTTCATTTCACTGGCCTATATCATGTTCGTCAATCCGAATATCCTGGCGGATGCCGGGATACCGAAGGAAGCTGCGGTAGCTGCAACCCTCTGGATCGCGGTGCTTTCCACCCTGGCCATGGGTGTGATTGCGAACTATCCTGTGGCGCTGGCACCGGGCATGGGACTCAATGCGTTTTTTGCCTATTATGTCTGCGGTGTACTGGGGCTTCATTGGACAGTAGCTCTCGGCGCAGTGTTTTTTTCCGGCGTCTTTTTCATGATCCTCACAGTGAGCCATATTCGGCAAGCCATTATCAATGCCGTGCCGGACAATCTCAAGAAGGCCATCGGTGTGGGAATCGGCTTGTTTATCGCCTTTATCGGCTTGAAGGGCACGGGGATTATCATCAGCGACCCTGCAACATTCATCACCCTCGGTCATGTTACGCAGCCGACGGTTCTGCTTTCCCTGATCGGATTGATTCTCACGGCGGCTCTTATGGCGCATAACGTGCAAGGCGCGATTCTCATCGGTATTGCATGTATGACGCTTGCTTCCATGTTTCTTGGTCTTTCTCCGATTCCGCAGGGCTTTGGGGACATTGTCAGCACTTCCTTTCCCCATATGGGGGCGACCTTTGGTCAGCTCGATATCGCAGGGGCGTGGAATTATGGCATTGTATCCATCATTTTTACCTTCACCGTAGTAGAGCTCTTCGATAATATGGGAACGCTCATCGGCCTCACTTCCAAGGCGAAGATGGTGAAGCCCAACGGGGAGATTGAGAACCTGGATCGGGCGCTGACCGTGGATGCGGCGGGAACCATGTGCAGCGCGGTCTTCGGTACCTCGACGGTGACATCTTACATCGAGAGTGCCGCAGGCATAGCGGCAGGCGGAAAAACGGGGCTTACGGCAGTCACGGTTGCGGTCTTGTTCCTTGTTGCTCTGCTCTTTGCTCCGCTGATCGGCTTGGTTCCCGGGTTTGCAACCTCGCCGTCCCTTATTCTGGTAGGAACCCTTATGATGGCAGAGGTGGGCAATATCGACTTTAAGGACTTTACCGAAGCTTTGCCTGCATTCCTCACCATCATCATGATGCCCCTTACCTCCAGCATTGCCAACGGCTTTGCCTTTGGATTTGTCAGCTATGCCTTTGTCAAGACGCTGGCAGGCCGTCCGAAAGAGGTAAGTCCCATCATGTGGGTTGTCTGTATTGCGTTCATCGTGAATCTGCAATTGCGTCCTTGATCGCGGTCAACGGTGCTTGGTTCCGCTGTCGATTCGTGGGAGAGGGGATGTACTGACAGCGCGGTGCTATGGCGCGGTTTTGGAGCTTTCGCCCGTGGCATAGTCAATGGTTATGCCCGGCTGCACGTTGTAGCAGAACACATGGAAGCAGATCCCCTTTCCATGGTCTTCCACCGACAGAGCTTCCATTTCGACTCCGCTGGCGACTAGGTTGTTGCCGTCGAAGATCGGTGTGACGCGGTAGAGGACATGATTGCCTGTCCGCTTTACATAGCTTGCAACCTTGTTTTCAAAGGGAAGCATGCCTTGGACATTCAGATAACTCGTTCCCGTGATCAGGTTTTGGGGGTTGGCATTTTCGGCTGTCAACTGGTAGCCAATCAGGTGACAGCGGTTGTAAAGGTATTTCTTTTCAATGATGTCATAACGGATGGTATGCCAGCCGGAGGGTTTGATCTGGCCGATGGGGCCTCGTTTTTCCGTGGGCATGAGATCCCTTCCCACACTGGCAAGGGCGGGCCCGCACCTTCCGAGAGCATCAAGGTTGCTGTATTCCTCGAAGGAGTGCGTTCCGTCCAACTGGCCAAAGGATGGTTGGTTTCCCATAAGTTCGATATATGGCTTCCCTTTATAGGCCGGGATGTTGTTGATTGAAACGGGAGATGCGGCGGGAGTCTCATGGGAGACCGGGGGGTTCACCGGAGTCGTGGAGCTTTGCTCTATGGAATTTTTCGAAAAGAAGAGGGACAGGAAGAGAAAAACGGCCAAAGCCATGATGCGAAATGCAGTCATAGGATCATTCTCCTTTGCGTAAAAAAAACTTGACATATCCTTTGGAGGATGGTATATTATCTAAGTCGTCGGTGTTTAAATTCATTTGACACGGCGGAATGTGCCGAAGTGGCGGAATTGGCAGACGC
>DFES01000161.1:0-4789 GCA_002369175.1 Selenomonadaceae bacterium UBA3796 | reverse complement strand
CTCAAAATCTGCCGTTGGCAACAACGTGCCGGTTCGAGTCCGGCCTTCGGCACCACTTGAAAATGAGGCCCCGCAGGGATTTGCGGGGCTTTTTTTATTTTTCCTTCAGGAGTTCGTTCTTGAGCTGCCGGTATCTTTGGGTGTAGTAGGGACCGTTTTGCGCTTCCCGATGGTCGAAGCCAAAGGCGCGGCGGCTGATTGCGAGAATGGGGGGAGCCTGGATCCGCTTTGCGATGGCCATGCCGGTGAAGAGGTTCCACCAGCGTTCCAGGTCGGCGATGAATTCGGCAGGTGTCGGGAAGTACCGTTGGACAAGTCCCTTTTCGCAGCCGATTTTCTCTTCCAGAGTGCCATCGACATACCATGTCAGGATGTCCTGGGGCGTAGCCTTTTGCCAGCGTTCCACGAAGGAGCGGAAGAGGTAGTCATGATACGGATATTGAATGGGATCGCCCTTTCCCTCGTCCACATTCTGGCTACTGGAGAGCTCGGCGCTGGGAACGATGTCAATGATTCCCTGGGGCACGACTTCCCTCTGGTATACCACGTCGTTGAGGTAGTGGGCGAGTTCATAGACCTGGTATTTCCAGAGATCGGCCATGGCAGCGAGGAATCCTGACTGATCCCCGTAAAGCGTGGAGTAGCCAACAGTGGTTTCCGATTTGTTGGCATTGCAGGTAAAGCCTCCGCCAAAGGCAGCAGCGGCTCCCGCGAGGATGCGGGCGCTGCGGTCTCTCGCCTGGATGTTCTCGGCAACAAAGCTCGAAACGGTCAAATGAGAAATGGTATGCTCCTGGAGAAATTCGATGGGGGTGGTCTCCAGCTGTTCTATCGTGTGCTCCACACTCTGCTGGATTGGGATGATGGCATAATGACAGCCGAGGTTTTCTGCAAGTTTCTGGGAGAGCCCCTTTGTGGTTTCCGAGTTGTAGACACTGGGCATGTTCACGAGGAGAAGGTTCTCGGGGCCGATGACGCGGTTGTACAGAGCCGCGGCCACAGCGGAATCAATGCCGCCGGAGATGCCGATGACCACCTTTTTCATTTGGATGTTTTCGAGAAAATGGTGGATGCCATAGGCAAGTGCGCGGTAAATGTGGGCAATGGGGAGCTCTTCCTGCGCAGTAACGGGAGGCAGTTCGCTCAGATGCTTCAAATCGACGACGGCAAGCTCTTCCTCGTATTCCTGGCAGCAGGCAGCGACCTCTCCCTCTGCATTGTATACCGTGCTGAGTCCGTCAAAGGTATAGATGGTCTTTCCGTTGTTTTGCAAGCCAACGTTGTTGACGTAAAAAAGAGGTGCATGGGTGTCTCTTGCCTGCCCGCCAAAGACCCGGTGGCGCTTCTCGTTCTTTCCAAGGGTATAGGGAGAGGAGGAGATATTGACGAAGAAATCAATGGAACGCTGGCGCTTCAGGATTTCCAGCGGCGTGAGCTCATAGTCATCGCTCCATCCATCCTCGCAGAGCAGGCAGCCGACCCGGTAGCGCCGATCGTTGATTTTGAGCGTAACAGGGGAAATCAGCTGATCCGGTGTCGTACCGAGTTCGCGGGACAGCTTCTGAAGGCTGAAGAAATGCCGTGTATCATCGAATTCCCGATAGTTGGGCATAAGGGTCTTGATGACGAAAGGATAGGGCATGTTGTCCGGATGGATGAGCTTGCCGTTCTTCGCTGTGAAGAAGGCATTGTATTTGCGCACACGCCCGTCATTGTTCTTCTTTTTCCAGTCTACGGCGATGTTGCCAAACATGATGATGATGCCCTGGGAGGCCTGGATGATCTTTTTCCCGCATTCCTCACAGTCCTGCAGGAAGGCAGGCTGCTCCCAGGTATCACCGAGAAAATAGCCGGGAACTGCCATTTCCGGGAATATGACCACATCAGCTTGCTGGCTCTTGGCATCCTCCACCATGTGGAGAATTTTTTCCATGTTTTTGTCGGGATGGCCGGGGACAACTTCCATTTGTCCCAATGCAATTTTCAACAAACGAAACACCTCTTTTTATGATAGGATTTATAGGTTGTGTATGTTTTGCCTATGGCAAAACTTGAATCCCCGCAGGGGACTCGCTTCGCGCCGCAATTGCGTTATGACAGGACAAGCCTGTCGAAACGCCAATTAGAATGTTTTGCCTATGGCAAAACTTGAACAATTGCGTTATAATATGAGCGCTTGGGGAATGGGAGTCAGGCAAATTGGGTTGAGATTGGTGGTACGGGATGAAAAGCAAAAAGAAGACGAATGCGGCACGCATTTTGGATACCTTGGGTATTTCTTACGAGATCAGGGAGTATGAGGTGGACGAGGATGATTTGAGTGCTGTTCATGTGGCGGAATCCGTGGGAATGCCCATTGAAATGGTGTTCAAGACACTTGTGGCTCGCGGCGACAAAAACGGTGTCCTCATGGCGGTCATCCCCGGCGGAGCGGAGCTCGACCTCAAAGCCCTTGCGGCGGCCTCCGGAAACAAGCGGGTGGAAATGGTCCACCTCAAGGAAGTATTCGCGCTCACCGGCTATATTCGCGGAGGGTGCTCTCCCTTGGGCGCGAAGAAGGCGTATCCCGTCTATCTCGATCGGCATGCACAGGAGCAGGGAACGATTGCAGTAAGCGCCGGAAAACGGGGAGAACAAATCCTTTTGGCAGCCGCTGACCTGATCCGGGCGACCGGGGCAACCGTCGCAGAGCTTGTCCGGTAAGGAACGGTTCCCAAGGAACTGGCAGAATATTGTTCCTTTTGCCCCTCCCTATATTCTACCATAGAATGAGGCAAGAATGAAGTAAATAACGAGTTTCAAATGACAGGCAAAATGAGAGGAGAGTTTTCGTTGAAATACATCAGCACGAGAGGCAGCGGCATGCCTTTGGATTCTGCGGAGGCCATCATTCGCGGACTTGCCGGAGATGGGGGGCTTTTTGTCCCCGAGGAGATCCCCACCGTTTCCCTGGAGTTTATCCGGGGGCTTTCCGGTCTTTCCTATGAGGAGCGGGCGGAAAAAGTACTTGGCATGTTTCTCACGGACTTTACGTCTGAGGAACTGGAAACCTGCGTGAAGGGGGCTTATGGCGGAGGAAAGTTTGATCATGCGGCAAGGGCGCCGCTATCCATATTCGATGACGTTTCAGTTTTGGAACTTTGGCACGGCCCGACCAGTGCCTTCAAGGATATGGCGTTGCAGCTCCTTCCCAGGCTCATGAGCACTGCTTTGAAGAAAACCGGAGAGAAGGCGGAGGTCCTTATTCTCGTGGCAACTTCCGGCGATACGGGGAAAGCGGCGTTGGAGGGGTTTCGCGATGTAGAGCAGACCAGGATCCTGGTGTTCTATCCGGAGGACGGCGTGAGCCGGATCCAGCGGCTCCAGATGCTCACCCAGCAAGGCGGAAATGTCAAAGTCATTGCCGTGAAGGGGAATTTTGACGATGCCCAAAACGGAGTAAAGCGCATTTTTGGCGATGCGGCATTTGGCGAAAAGCTTCTGGAGAAGAATGTGAAGCTTTCCTCTGCGAACTCCATCAACTGGGGAAGGCTCGTGCCGCAGATCGTGTACTATTTCAGCGCGTATGCTGATTTGCTCGCCGCAGAAAGGATCCGTCCGGGGGATGAGATTGACTTCACGGTGCCCACAGGCAACTTCGGCGATATTCTGGCGGCATATTACGCAAAACGCATGGGGCTTCCCATCCATAAGCTCGTATGTGCCTCCAATGCCAATCATGTACTGACGGACTTCCTTCGCAGGGGGGTCTATGACCGCAACCGTTCCTTTTTCAAGACCATCACCCCGTCTATGGATATCCTCATCTCCAGCAACCTGGAGCGGCTCCTCTATCATGTGACGGGAGATGCCGCAAAGGTCAGGGGCTGGATGGAAGAGCTTAAGCAAACCGGGCGGTACGATGTGGGAGCAGAGGTTCTTGCAAGCATACAGGAGCTTTTCTGGGCGGATTTTGTCGACGATGAGCAGACGAAGGCGGAGATACGCAGGATATACGACGACAGGAAGTACGTGCCGGATACCCATACGGCCGTGGCCTGGGCTGTGGCGGAACATTATCGCCGGCAGGTGGAGCATGACCATGCAATGGTCGTAGTCTCCACGGCAAGTCCCTACAAGTTCAATGCCAGCGTTCTGTCAGCCCTGGAGGTACCGGCAGAGGGGCTGGATGAGTTCGAGCTTCTGGATGCCCTTCGGGAAAAGAGCGGCATGGCGATCCCCAGGGGATTGGATTCCCTGCGGACAGCAGAAATCCTTCATAAGGACGTGTGCGAAAAGGAGCGGATGGAAGCTGATGTATTCTCTTTTGTTCCTTAAATATTTTTTTTGCAGGGAAGAAGGATTTTTCTCTTTTATGTAGAAGTATAAAAGTTGTTGAAGGTAAGCAATGAAAAAGGCTGACCATTTTATATGAAAGAGGTTGGAAGCATGGCAAACATTGATTTGAGCAAGTATGGAATTACCGGTACAACGGAGATTGTGCACAATCCTTCCTATGAGACGCTCTTCGAGGAGGAGACGAAGGAGGGACTTACTGGCTTTGATGTGGGCAAGCTCACGGAGCTCGGTGCCGTGAACGTCATGACGGGAATCTATACGGGTCGCTCTCCCAAGGATAAGTTCATCGTGAAGGACAAGACTTCCCAGGACACGGTCTGGTGGACCACGGATGAGTACAAGAATGATAACCATCCGGCTTCCGAGGAGACTTGGAAGGCCGTCAAGAAGATTGCCCAGAAGGAGCTTTCCAATAAGAAGCTCTACGTGGTGGATGCTTTCTGCGGTGCCA
>DFES01000152.1:38831-45579 GCA_002369175.1 Selenomonadaceae bacterium UBA3796 | reverse complement strand
AGGCCGATAGCCTTGGCAGCACCCGTGCTGTTCGGAACGATGTTGCAAGCAGCTGCGCGGCTGCGGCGAAGATCACCCTTGCGCTGCGGGCCATCCAGAGTCATCTGATCGCCGGTGTAGGCATGAATGGTGCACATGATGCCGGACTCGATGGGAGCCAGGTCATTGAGTGCCTTTGCCATCGGGGCAAGGCAGTTCGTGGTGCAGGATGCAGCGGAGATGACCTTATCATCTTTCGTGAGGGTCTTATGGTTGACGTTGAACACGATCGTCGGCAGATCATTGCCAGCCGGAGCGGAGATAACAACTTTCTTCGCGCCTGCAGCAAGATGCGCAGAAGCCTTTTCCTTGGAGGTGTAGAAGCCCGTGCACTCGAGAACGACATCTACATCATGCTTGCCCCAGGGAATGTCCTTGGCATCTTTCTCTGCATAGATTTTGATTTCCTTGCCGTTGACTTTGATGGAATCCTCGCCGGCCTCCACCTTGTCAGCGTACTTGTACTTGCCCTGCGTGGAATCGTACTTCAGAAGATGAGCAAGCATCTTGGGGCTCGTGAGGTCATTGATAGCAACTACTTCATACCCCTCAGCGTCGAACATCTGACGGAAAGCAAGACGACCAATGCGACCAAAACCGTTAATAGCTACTTTTACTGCCATTTGTAAAATACCCCCTAAAATGTTAGAAAATTTCCGGGAACCCCCGGCCCTATTTCGAGCACCGCCAAGGAAATCCATGTCGATGCCGAAACTTCCCCGTGAAAATTCGCAACATAGCAAATGTTGCAAGTCAAAGCTTACTTAGTAATATTACAACAATTCAGTGCCTATTGTCAATCCTTTTACAATATTAAAACTGCATGTATTTTATCGAATTTTTCTTCCTTTCCTCCGCACATCACCATTTTCCGTTTTCTGAGAGCCATCGGTATTGATATATCCGCGTGGCAGTCATGCCTACATCGTACAGGAAATCCGCATTTACAGCGGAGCCGACGGCCGCCCCCAAAAGAGGAACGAGCTGCAATGCCTTGCGTTTCACGAAGTTCATGCCAATCTGCTTGCAAAGGATTTCCATCAGTGCATGCTCCGCTTCCCCATCCTTCGTGTCCGATGGAGCTGCCTCCTTCTGCCGAAAGTTTTCGAGCATCTTCCTCTTTTCGTCTTTTGAATTGGCGCACGCCACAAAGAGAATGCGAAGGACGAACGCTTTGTCCTCCTTCTCCGTTGCCCGGTAACCGTAACAGAGACCGATTTTGTGAATCGTGTGCAAAGAGAGCGTAAGCAGGGCGGGAACGTCCGCTATCATGCCGACTGCCCCCAGGAAACCTGAGGCTCCGCCCTCCACAGAAGCCGAGGCTATCGCCCACTGCCGCACCGATTTAGCCAAACGATCCGATTGTTCCAGGGAAGCGTAACGCAGTTCCTCGATAGCGGAAACCTCAGCGCTTTTCAGGATTTCTTTTTCCTGTGCCAGCTTTGCCCCCACATCATTCGCCTTATGGATGGCTCCCTGCAGGATGGACACAGGGACAAAGGTTCGGGCAATTTCTACCGCATTTGAGGAAATATGATTGGCCAGCTTTCCAAAGCCCTTCACGAGGAAGTTTGGTGTCTCTTTGCTCCATTTTTGGATAGCTTCCCTCTGTTTCGCTTCGTATGGAGATGGATCCATCCAAAGTTCCTCTCCTTCCTTCTTTGAATTCTTTGATTGAGAAGATTTCATGCTACTGCTCCAACATCCTGTTTTCCCGAACGGCGCGATTGATCGCATCCGCCATCATGCGCTTTGCCCTCCAGTCGCCGTGCAGTCCGTCAAGGGACAGATCCTCCGGCATTTCTTCCATGCCGCGAAAAGGCGCTGCCGTATCCATATGCGCTTGCGTGCGAATAAACGCATTGACCTCCTGGAAGGCCGGCTTCCAATCCCTCGCCGTGGTTTCATGGAACACCCTTTCAATGCTCCTGGGATTGATGGGGGCGAGCGTCAGAAGAATCGGTACAATTCCATGCTCCCGACATTTCCTCTGGATGGTCTGAAGATCTTGGATGACACTCTCCGCCGGAACACCTCCCCGCAAGCTGTTTGTTCCGCCCATGATCAGCAGATACTTCAGTCGGAAGGGCAGCACATCCCGCTCGAAACGGTTCACCATATCCTCTGTGGTGCTTCCGCTATAGGAGAGATTGATCGTCGGAAAATCCAGATAATGGGTGTAACTGTATTCCAGATCGGAGGGAGAAAAGGATAGATGCCCGCCTCCGTGGCTGATGCTGTCGCCATAAACCCCAACGGTCCAATGGTCACCCGTCCCCACATGAATGCGCTCCGGACGGCTCCAACAGCCAACAGGATGCCCCTCTGCATCCATGCCTCGCACACGCCAGTAATAATCGCCGATGCGCGGTTCCTCATCGTAAAGATCCATCAGCTCCGTCTGATTTGCATAAATCCGGTAGCGGGAAGGACGTGCATCCTGAAGGTTCTCGGGGTACTGGCTCGTCACCTCAATCTCAAATTTCACGGCACCCGGATTGCCGATAAATGCGTAGACGGGATAGAGCAGCTCTGCGCCATACTCATCGGCAGGCGCAGGCAGGGGCACCGGCGCATCATAGGTGCACAGGGCCTGCTCCGGAATCAGCCTTCTGGGGCGGGAGAATCCCGATACGGCTCTGCCGTCAAGATCCACAGGTCTGACGCGCCAGTAGATATCTTTCCCCCAAGCCGCAAACAAATCCCGTTCCCGGAGCATTTTGCCCCGGGTATAGATGCGATCCTCATGATAAATCACCCGGTGCTTCCCGTAGCCTGCAGCCTCCCCGCCGGATTCATTCACAAAAACCTCCAGTTCATAGCGCACCGCATCAAGATTTTTCTCCCACTGGATGAGCACAACCCGGCTCTCACCAAATCCCATATCTTCCCATATTCCCCGTACAAAATACAAAACAGCATCGCCTCCTGCCGCCATCGCCATCCCTGCAATTGCAAGCAGGAGCAGCGCGCCGATCAGCAGCGGCAGGGCAATCCTATTCCGCCCGAACATTCCTGTCTCCCCTTCTGTCAGTCTTCCAGCAAGACGCCGTCCAGCACCTTCTCCACGAGTGCATCTCCCTGATAGCGCAGTTTCAGGGAAAAGAATGCCCGATCCTCTTCCAGCAGACGGAAGAAAATCTTGTCGCCTTCCCAAACCGGCAACTCATAAACCTCGTCCTTGCGCACCCATTTCAGTACACCCTCCCTGCACTGCCCCAGCTCCCCGGAAAAGCGGTCTGCCGTGTAGAGAAACATATACTCCGTCTGCCATGCATCGGACTGAAAGGTGACGATTCCCCGCAAGCGGTAAGAAAGCAGGACAAGTCCCGTCTCTTCTTTCGCCTCCCGCAGAAGGCATTCCTCCGGAGACTCATCCGGCTCGAAATGGCCTCCGATGCCAACCCACTTGTCCCGGTTGATATCATGCTCCTTCTTGATGCGGTGCATCATGAGATAATATCCGTCACGTTCCACATAGCAGAGGGTTGTGAGATTACTTTTCGGCATGGAGTCTCACCAGGCTTGCCATGGATTTGGCGACTTCCCGTTCCAGCTGCGTATGGGGACGGCTGCAGATACGCCGCACATCCAGCCGAAACTCCTGGAACACCCTGGGCAGATCATCCTCGTCAAATACCATTTCCCCCTTGACATTATCCAGGAAGCCCCGTGTGAAATCCTGCCAGCCTTCCTCGGACATGCGGGTAATCGCTTCTTCCACTTCTGCACGGCTTTTTCCCTCTTCACGCATGCCCGCCCAGCAATCCTCCAGCTTCTGGCGATAGCGGACAAATTCTGCGAAATGATGCAGACGGGACTCCTCCTCGTCAGAAATATAGCCTTCCGTTGTCGGATCATACGCACTGGACTTTTTCGGATGAAGAACCAGATACAAATGCATGAATGCATAGCCGGATGCAGTATCAAAAACCATATCACAAGCCCCTTTCCAAGATGCCCTAGTATAACAGGCGTGTTGATGAAATTAACCTTCACAACTTGAATTTCTTGATTTCCTCCTGCAGTCCCGCAGCCAAATCCGCCAAACTGCGGCTGGCATCCGCAATCTCATGGGTGGAAGCAGTTTGTTCCTCCGTGGCTGCCGAAACGGACTGCGCCTCATTGGAATTCTTGTTGCTGGTCTCACTGATGCTGATGCTGGCTGCGAGCATGTGCTCGTTTTCCTCTGCCATTTTCTGGATTCCGGCAGAAATCGACGTAATGTTCTCCACCAAATGGTCAATGGTCGTGACGATAGCCTGGAACACCTCATCCGCCGACTGCACCGTGGAAATGCCCCGCTTCACACTCTCTGCGCCAAGGGTGCTGGCCGCTATGGCCTGCTCCATATCCACACCATTGGATTTCACGAGTTCTGCAATTTGCTGCGAAGAATGGTTGGACTCCTCCGCCAGCTTCCGCACCTCATCTGCCACCACGGCAAATCCGCGCCCCGCCTCTCCTGCGCGAGCCGCCTCAATGGCCGCATTGAGGGCAAGGAGGTTCGTCTGCTCCGCAATGCTGGTAATCATGCCAACGATTTCACTGATCTTCTTCCCGCTGTCCCCAAGCTTTGCAATGGATTTCTGAATGCTGTCCGTACTGGCCGTAATCTGCTCCATCTGCCGTACTGCATCGCTGATGGCAGAGCGGCCTTCCACAACATTTCTCCTGGCACCGGATGCCTCTTCCACCACATCCCTGGTCTGGGATGCGATGGCTTTCGCCCGCTCCGTAACGCTTGAAACCGTTCCCTGGATATTCTGCGCCTCAACTGCCTGCTGGGATGCCCCCTCCGCTATGTTGATAATGGAATTTGCCACCTGATTCGCTGCCTGGGAAGACTGTTCCGAACTGGCGGTAAGTTCCTCGCTGGCAGCCGACACCTGATGCGCCATGTCATTGACGCTGCTGATGACTTTTTTCAGATTCTCCGACATGTTTTGGAGAGAGTGGGCAAGCGCCCCCATCTCATCCGAGGATCCTACCTGGATGCTGTGCCTGAGATCCCCTTCTGCAATCTTGCCCGCCTCATCCATAAGATAGTTGATGGGCTTGTCCACCCTGCGGTTGAAGATGAGGATCATCGCCAGGCAGAGGATGAACATAACAAGAAGCGCCATACCGATGCTGGTATAAATGGCATGGTCAATCGGACCCGTGTAGTCCGACTTCGGAGCCACGAGCACCAGTTTGATGTTGTCAATGCTCAGGGGAACGATCATCACATAGCTGTCCTCGCCAAAAGCATCCGTCTCTTCCAGCTCCGCAGACGATGCGCCGATGATTTTATCTCCCAGACTCTTCAGCCGGGGATCGCTTTCTTCGGTGATCTTCTTCTTCATGTTCCTGCCTTCATCCTTCGTGGCAAGGTAGAAACCGTCCTTTCCCACAAGAAAGGCATAGCCGTTTTCCCCAATGGTGATTTTACGGATGTATTCCTCCAGTTCCGTAATGCCGATATCCACCGTCACTGCACCTATGGCCTGCCCGTCCCTCACAATGGCGGCCGCGCTCGTAAGCATGGTCGTTCCGCTGACCTCGTCAAGATATGGCCCTTCCCAGGCTACCTTTCCCGCATCTGTCATGGCTTCCTTGTACCATCCAAAGGAAGGATAGTTGTACTGCGCATTGCTGTAGTCCATGGTGAGTTTCACGGAGCCATCCGTGTCCCGGTACCGATAGGGGCCAAAATACTCGATTCCCTCCTGGTAAGCGTTCCTGCCAAACCAAAAACCACTGCCGATGACCAGTGGATCGGAGAGGATGAAGCCATCGGCCATGCCGAACATCACATCCGGATCGTACTGCTTCATCTGGTTGACCCCCAAGGAAAGGGCAAACGTCTTCTGTGCAATCTGCAGAATGCGCTGATCCAGCTTGCCGGAAATCTCCCCGGCCCGTGCCTCCATGGTTCCCTTTACCTGGGTTTCCATGCCCTCCTTGAATTGATGGACATTCATGGCAGTTTGTATCGCCAGCAAAATTCCGGTAAGCACGACAATGCTGATGACAAAAAGTGTCTTGATACTGCTTTCCGGTCGTTTCATATCACCGTCTCCCCTTCCATCGTACGATTCATCGGACTCCGCAGCATGGTGCTGTGGCGATATCGTCGTACGTAATATATCACAGTGTACATCACATCATGGTGTATAATTCTTCATGCTTCGCAAAAATCCTTCTTCCTTCCGCAAAGGATAAACCGCAGCCCGGTTCCATACAATCCAACCGGCCAACCGGGCTGCGTAAAATCCCCCTCCTGCAGACCCTTGCAAACTTTCTCTCGTTGTGTTAAAATATATGCGTTGCGCCCATCGGTATATTCTTTCTATATTCGATATGGTGCAGGAGATCCGGCAGTCTGTACGCACGAAGATGGCATTTGCCCTATGGCGGTAGCCCATCCGCGGCATGTGCGGATATGTCTTTATTTAGGCAAGCAATAGGAGGTGTAACACATGGCAAGTGTTTGCGAAATCTGTGCAAAGGGAATCCAGTCCGGCATGAACGTCAGCCATTCCCACTTGAAGACCAAGCGCACCTGGAAGCCGAATATCCAGCGTGTGCGCGCAGTCGTTGACGGCAAGGTAAAGCGCGTAAACGTCTGCACCCGCTGCCTGCGTTCCGGCAAGGTTCAGCGTGCTATCTGATTCATTTTTGCGCAAAAAAAATGGAAAAGCTGATATATCATAAAATAAGCTGC
>DFES01000152.1:6811-38749 GCA_002369175.1 Selenomonadaceae bacterium UBA3796 | reverse complement strand
GCAGCTTATTTTATGATATATCAGCCTGCCCCAAAAAGGCGCGATCAAAATTTCCTTCTCGCAAACAAGGGAGACCATCGTTATGGAAACTACAAAAAAACAAGGTTCGTTGGCGGGCTTCCTCATCCCCTCCATCATCGGAATTCTCCTCTTTATGATTCCCGTCCAATACGACGGGGTCTGGACCGTCGTGGTGAAGATCCTCGCAGACATCATCGGCCAGGCCATCGGCGATTACCTGCAGATTCTCTGCGTTTTCATCGTCACCGCCTCTGCTGTACTGGGCATCGCCTCTCTCAGGAAGCCGACGTTCATCACAACCTACCCCATCATTCACAGTACGTTTGCAACCACAGCAATCTGGGCAGTCATCCGCCTGATAGGCGCCGTATTCATATGGCTCACCTACCTGGGCTTTGATGCGGAGGACGGCAGTGAGGGACTCCTCCACATGATTACCTGCAAGGATGCCGGCGGATTCGTATTGGGAGACCTGCTCTCCGTCCTCGTCATCATCTTTCTGCTGGCAGGCCTTCTCCTTCCCCTGATGCTGGATTTCGGACTTCTGGAATTCATCGGCGCCCTCCTCACGAAAATCATGCGCCCCCTCTTCACGATACCCGGACGAGCCGCCGTTGACTGCATCACTTCATGGATCGGTGACGGCACCCTCGGTGTCATGCTGACGGCAAACCAGTACGAGAGCGGCTACTATTCCAAACGGGAGGCAGCCATTATCTCCACCACCTTCTCTGCCGTTTCCATCACCTTCAGCATCGTCGTACTCGCCCAGGTTGGACTCATGGAATACTTCGGAGCTTATTACCTTCTCATCTGCCTGATTGGTGTTGCTTGCGCCCTTCTCCTTCCCCGGATACCGCCTCTTTCCCTCAAGAAAGATGAATATCTTGTCCCCGGGAAAGCCATGGGAGAAACGCTCCCCGATGGATACAGCTCCTCCTTCCAGTACGGAATTGCATTGGCAAAACAGCGCGTTGCAGAACACAAAGGGCCAGGCCAGTTTCTGGAGAACAGCATCAAAAATGCTGCCGGCATGTGGTTCGGCGTCCTTCCTGTTGTCATGTGCATCGGCACCCTTGCCCTCGTTCTGGCAAACAATACCTCTCTTTTCGAGATCTTGGGAATGCCCTTCCTCCCCCTCCTGCAGTTTCTTGACATCCCGGAAGCTGCTGAGGCTTCCAAGACCATGATTGTTGGCTTCACGGACATGTTCACGCCCTCCATCATCGCTGCCAGCACCATTTCCAGCGACATGACCAGGTTCATCGTCGCCGTCATTTCCGTGACCCAGCTCATCTATCTTTCCGAAGTCGGCGGCCTCATCCTCGGATCAAAAATCCCTGTGAGTCTGCCGGAACTCTTTGTGCTTTTCCTTGAAAGAACCATCATCAGCCTCTTCATTGCCGCGCCTTTCGCTCATTTTCTTTTCGGCTGAGCTCCCCCCGGGGGGAGCCCGGCAACAAAGAAAAAAAGATGGTTTTCTGCTCTTTGCAGAAAACCATCTTATCTTTTACAGACATAAAAATGGTCGGAACGACAAGATTTGAACTTGCGACCTCTTCCACCCCAAGAAAGCGCTCTACCAAGCTGAGCTACGTCCCGACGTACCTAACGTACTGATATATAATAAACGATTTTGCAGGATTTGTAAAGAGTTTTTTTCCATTTCTAAAAAAAAATCGGAAAATCTGTCGAAGGAGAAGGAAAATCCCCTGAAATGTTGAATCATATAATCATATGGCGTAGATTCCATATGGTTCTGCATCTTTCGTGCGCAGAGAAGAAAACGACCTGAAAACAGCAGATCTTCCTTGCGTTGAAGTGCATTTCTGGATTATGAGCTTCAGTGGCCAAGAACATTTTTTACAAGCGAGGTGGGTTGAATGGATGGGATGTCCAGGCTGTCGCCAACATAGGCGGAAAGGGCGGGAAGAGCCGTTCCCGGTCAACGCATGGTACTTGCAGGACATGTTTTGACCATTGAAGCACACAAAAAATAGAGAGGGGTCATAAGTATGTTGGATAATCTTAAAGTCTCGGCAAAATTAACCATCATCGGGGTTGCGGCTTTCGTTGCCACGGTAATCCTCGGCATGATCGGGTATTTCGCACTTGAACATGCGCAGGATGGGCTGGAACTCCTGTACAACAAGAACACCATGAGCATCTACTATGTGGGGCGGGTTCGCTACAACATCCGCAACATGCAGGTCCAGTGCTGCCTGCAGCCCTATACCATCCTTGAGGACCGCCGCAAGAGCCGCTCGGACAACTTCGAGCAGAGCATAAAGGACGCAGAGGCTGCCGCCGCTGAGTACGCGAAGATCATCGCCGACAAGCCCGAAGAGGTCGCCCTCTTCAGCAAGATGCAGGATGAGTTCAAAATCTACAAGGCAAATGCTGGCCGCCTCATGACCATGAATGCCTATGCGGAGGGCGTCGATGACCGCGCCGCCATGAACTACTACGAGAGTGAGGTTCGTCCCCATTCCATCGCCATCAATGCAGATTTGGCAAAACTCCAGGAAGAGAGCCTCAAGGATGCCCAGGCATCTTTGAACCAAGGGCGTGAGGACATCAATGCCTCCATCCGCAACATGACCCTCGTCTGCGTCGGTGTCATCGTGTTCCTCACCTTTGTTGTCGTCTTCGTCACCCGCGGAATCGTTGCACCTCTTGATCGCGTCATGTATGTCTGCGCCAAGATGAGCGACGGCGACTTCCGTGATGAGACAGTCAACATTACCCGCAGTGACGAGTTTGGCAGCATGCTCCACAGCGTAGCAAAACTTCGCACTACCATCAACAAGCTCATGCGCCAGACCAGCACCACCACAGAGCAACTGGCCGCCTCCTCCGAGGAACTCACCGCCAGCGCTCACCAGTCTGCGCAGGCTTCCGAACAGGTGGCGCAGTCTGTTACAAACTCCGCCAGTGCCGTGGTGGAACAGCAGCAGCAAGTGGGCGATGCCATGGATGCTATCGACCACGCCATGGATTCCATCAACCGCTTGAACGATACCGCCTCCGAAGTTGCCAAGCAGGCAGATGCTTCCAACCAGCAGGCCATTACGGGCAGCAAGGCCATTGATGCCGCCGTGGGACAGATCGTCAGCGTCGAGAACATCGTCAATTCCTCCGCCGCCACTGTTGACAAACTCGGACAGCGTTCCAAGGAAATCGGCCAGATTGTGGAGACGATTTCCGGCATTGCCGACCAGACCAACCTCCTCGCCCTCAACGCAGCCATCGAGGCAGCCCGTGCCGGCGAGCAGGGTCGCGGCTTCGCCGTGGTTGCCGACGAGGTCAGAAAACTCGCCGAGGAATCCCAGGTCGCTGCACAGCGTATCTCGTCCCTGATCGGTGCCATCCAGACCGATACGGACAATGCCGTAAAATCCATGCACGATGGCAGCGTTGCTGTCAGGGAAGGCACCCGTTCCGTTGAGGAACTCAAGACTACCTTCGATACGATTTGCTCCGCTTCCGACGGTGTCATGCAGAGAACCCGCGATATGTCGGTGGAACTTACCAACGTCAAGCAGAACACCCAGACCATCAAGGATCGCTCGAACCGCATCTCGGCCAACAGCGCCAAGGTTTCCACGGAAATGGAGAGCGTCTCCGCCGCCTCCGAGCAGCAATCGGCATCGGCAGAGGAAATCGCATCGGCCAGCGACTCCTTGGCAAAACTCGCACAGGATTTGCAGAGTTCCTTGCAGAAATTCAAATTCTAAGAGTTCATACGTTTTTCAAAGAAAACATCCCCGGAAGCTTTTCCGGGGATGTTTTTTATCTTTCTTGCTTTATTGAGGATGCAACGGCTCCTCCAGATTGATGCAATAGCCGTCACGCCCATCTTCCTTCACTTTGTATAGACACCGATCCGCAGCCTGAAACAATTCATCGTAAGAACTGCCCTGGAGGGGCGCCAATGCGATACCGATACTGACGGTGATGCCTGCATTCCTTCCATCTGCCTGAAGATTCCGTGCCACGCAAAGGAGGTGATGTGCCTTCTTCTCGACAATCTCCCGCCCGGGAAGAGGAGACAACAGGACAACAAACTCATCTCCGCCGAAACGCCCGATCACATCCGTGGGGCGGAAAGAGCGTTTCAGCTCCCCGGCAAAGCCCTGGAGAACTAGATCGCCATATTGATGACCATATGTATCGTTCGCTTCCTTGAAGTGATCCAAATCCAGGATATAGAGTGCGGCCAGCTTCCCCTCCGGAAGCTGAGCCAGCAGTTCCTCCGCCATGCGCCTTGTCGATGCCTTGTTCAAAAGGCTCGTAAGCTTGTCCGTTTCCGATTCCATTTTGTAGCTGTCCCGGGAAACCCGCATACTCTCAACATTGGCAAGAGCTTCTTCCAATGCGCGGTTTCTGTCCTCAAGAAGATGGTACTGCTCCCTGAGCAAAAAATTGCGTTCCCGAAGTTTTTTGGACATATTCTGAAAGGAGCTTGCCAGATAGCCGAGTTCATCCCGTTTTTCCGTATGAATCTCCGCCATCCTTCCCAAAGCGATTTGATCGGAAGCAGCCACAAGTTCCCGGATGGGACGATAGATGAGATGCTGGAACAGGGAGCGGATGGCAAATACCAAGGCCAGCGTGACGACCAGCACCATAGCAAAGGTCAGGATGATGTAGCGGTGTATGACCCCAACGTAGTCAGCCTTCGGAGCCACGAGAACGAGCCGGATGCCTTCGACGTTCACGGGAGCAGCGATAATATAAGCGTACGTACCGTATACATCGACTTCATACACGGCAAGCTCGGAAGAAGCAAGAATTTCTCTCCCGATCTCTGCGATGCCGGGGTAGTCAGCATCCGTGATCCTGTCCGGAAATTTCGTTTTATCCCCCGAGCCGATCATTTGACCATTCTGCTGAAGCAGGAAAGCATATCCACTTTCCCCAACGCGGATCCCATGAATATACTGCTCGACCTCCCCCAAACCGATGTCCAGCGTAACGCAGCCCTCCACTTTGCCATTCTTCCACAGGCCGCAGGTACTGGTGATCATGGTCACTCCTGTCACTTCATCGCGGTAGGGACCGCACCAGGAAGCTCCGTGTATGCTCCGCACGCCGCTCTGATACCATTCTGTTCTGGTGTAATCGTAACTCCCATCCGTATATCCCGCCTCGATCCGAAAGGTGCCCTCCGCATCGACATCACAGTAACCGCAAAAGAATTTTTTCTCCGGATCATAAACATGAGGTGCCAACCAGAACCCTCCACCGACAATCATGGTATCCGACAGAATGTGATTGGACAGGATGCTGTACAACGTTTTTTCCTCATAATGGGGCAGGCTCGTGGCAGCAAGAGCAACACCCTCGGCTTTGAGTTTGAAGCTGGAAAACCGCTGGTTAATCCTCCCCACAATCGCCTCTGCCTGTGTACAGAGTTTTTCCCTAACCTGCTGCTCCATGCCGTTCCGGATCTGGGAAACATTCAGAACGGCCTGCAGTGCCAGCAGCACTGCCACAAGGATAAGTACGTTCATCAAAAAAAGACGCTGAATGGTGTGCTTTGGTCGTTCCATTGCGCATTCTTCCTCTTCTCTTTCTCTCTGCCTTTCTATTTATTCCTACTCTTTCGCCATCGAAAGGGTAAAATCCTGCTTTTCCCCCAACGACTTGACAATCGGACAGGAAATCGCACCTCCGGCGAACGTTCCGTGATATGTTGTATCGTTGCGAGTACCCGGTATCGGCACACCAAAAATGCCCCCCAACCTCTATCGGTGGGGGACATCTCCTGTCTCATGGCAGTTCTTATTTCAGTTGATAGCCATTGTTGTACATGGCATCCTGCTCCTTGCGGGTCTTGTAGAGCTGCGTTGAGGTGTCAAGCTCTACCATGTCAAGGGTCAGGAGCTGTCCCTTCTTGGCATCCTTGAGCATCTTTGCCTTCTTGTTGATGAGGCCATAAACGACATACCCCTTCTCATAGGTCTCCTCTGCCGTTGCAATGGAGCCATAAGTGGTATAGCCGCCGATGCCGTCGATGGTCTCCCCTGCCTTGAGATCCTTCTTCGCCACGGTGATGCACTCACTGACAGGGCCTGCAATGGGAATGATGCTGGGCTCGTTGTCGATGACCGCCTTTGCAACCGTCAAGGGAGTCTCAAGATTGCAGAGATGGTACGGACGATAGAGGGTCCAGAGCGGGCCCGGGCCCATGCTGAGATACTGCATCTGGTAGGCAATCTCCTCATTCTCCGTAGCCACCGTCACGAAAACACCGGGAGCAACGCCGTTGACATACTCCACAACACCATGCTTGTTGAGAATACCGCCGTCCTTCTTGAGGCGGAAGATGCTGTTGAGCTCCTTGCAGCGCTCTGCAGGGGATGCTGCGGGGCCATGACCGCCGATGACATCCGGGATGAGGCCCGTGGCATTCGACATAGCCGTCATCTCCACCATGGTCTTCGTGCCATCCTTGAAGGAGCAGAGCATGCGGGGACTCATCCTGCGGCGGGTTGCCTCCTCAAGAACCGTGTCGGGGTTGCAGTCATAGTCCAACTTATTGTTCTTGCCCTTGCCCATGACCTTTACCTGCATGCCCATGGCACGAGCAAAGGAATAGAGTTCCATGACAGCTCCGGGTTCGTCACCTGCGGAGCCCGTGTAGATAACGCCGTTTTCATCGCCCAGCTTCTTGAGCCAAGAGCCGATGACCACATCCGTCTCCACGTCCATCATCACCACGTGCTTGTGGTTCTTCAGTGCGTCCGTGGCAATCTTCACGCCGACTTCGGGAACACCCGTCACGTCGATGGCACACTCCACGAGATTTGCCTGGGCGATGAGATCCGAATTCTCCGTTGCGACGTACTTGCCCATTTCCATGAACTTGTTGGCTTCCTCCAGGGTATTTGCCTTGGCGATATCCTCATCCTTTACGCCGGCATAATGGAATGCGTTGATGACATTCTCAAACTTGATGTCGGAGACAATGGCAGGCATGATGCCCTTCATCAGCACCATCTGAGTGACCATGCCGCGCCCCATCTGACCTGCGCCCACGATGCCCGTGCGGATGATCTTGCCCTCCTCTTCACGTTTTGCCAACTTCATATCCATGTTCAGCATATTCCTTTTCCTCCCTTGAACTATGAAACCCCGACTATGAAAGCCTTGACGGGTCCCCTTTCTCATTTCACGTTCTCAGTATAGCACCTCGGTATTATTTTTTCAATATGTTTTTTCTGAACAAATGTAAAAATATCATATTATCCTTCTCTTTCCAATTCCATCATTCTCTTGGCGCAGTCGATATCCGTGATGAGGATGTTGATATACCCCCCCCGGATTGCCCCGAGGACTGCCTCGGACTTCTGGATTCCGCCGGCAATGCCAATGCGGCGAGGCACTTTCTTGAGCTGATCCAGTGGAATGCCTGCCACACGCTCATTGAAATCGTCAAAGGGCTCCGTGTTCCCCTGGATATCGAAATAACGCAAAGCAATATCTCCCACGGCCTTCATCCGGCTGAAACGCTCCAGGATATCATGATCCACATATCCCGTCCGAAAAATCGTGGAAGATTCCGTATGTGGAATGCCAATGCCCAGAACCGCCACATCCAGTTTCCGATAAAGTTTGAACACCCTCTGGATCATGCTCTCCTTTAGAATGGCCTCTAGCACCTCCTTATGGGACAGAACCGCCGGAAGGAAGAACTGGACGCACTCGCCGCCGAAGCGGGATGCAAATTTCTGAACCAAATAGTTGGAGTGTATCTCCAAACGGCTCTCTCCTATGCCACCCACCAGCGGCACAAAGGTACACGGTATCCGCTCGTCTATAAGGTAATCCGACTGCACAACGTTCCGTACCGTGAGCCCCATGGAAACGCCAACATAGTCTCCATCATTCAGAATACGGGAGAGAAATTGAAGAGCCGCCCTGCCGATATCCGTCTGCGATCGGGTCTCCTCCTGTTTCTCCTGCTGCAAGGGACTGGACTGGACAATAACGACTTCCTGCAGATGGAAAGTTTTTTCCATATCCTGCTCCATCTGCCCAAACATCTCATTATCCGGATTCCGGAGCTCAATGCGCACAATGCCCCGCTCTCTGCCCAAACTCAGCATGCGGGAAACCGTCGGGCGGGATATCCCGAGCCTCTGGCAGATCTCCTGCTGACCGAGTCCGTCCTGATAGTATAAACAGCAGCACTTGAAGATCAGCCGGACATCATCCACCAGCTTCTTCATTGC
The DNA here is from genome assembly GCA_002369175.1 of Selenomonadaceae bacterium UBA3796. GTDB lineage: Bacteria > Bacillota > Negativicutes > Selenomonadales > Selenomonadaceae > UBA3796. Next base: position 30,488 of record DFES01000152.1, on the reverse strand, counting down.
TGTCCCAGCTCCTCTCCCCTCCGGATTGCCTCATCTATCCTCTGCCGGATTTCAGCGAAGGAATAGTATCCATCTTCGTTTGCCTGCAGTCCCTTCAGCTGCAACGGGAAAATGCAGGGAGGATGGTCGGGCGTCAAAAGGTTTCTCTGACGAAGATCCTCCGTACTGGCGTAGATGAGGGAAATCCGGGCATATTCTGCTCCGTCTTCGCCCCGCCTTTTCTCTATGACAAGTTTGGCTCCGATGGGAGTTTTCTCCTCAATGGTGTTCGGAAGCGCGTAGTTCTCCGCCCCCAAGACCGTAATGACCTCCGCAAGATTCACATCATGGCCGCAGAGAAATGTCAACTTGCGGCCGGAAAGGGCGAGTTCTTCCCCCATGACCTTCAGAAGAGGATTGGCAAGCACGGCAGAAATCGTGGGAAGCTCATAGAGAGCGTCCACACCCACTGCCTTGACTCGGGCAATCTCCGTCCATTCCTCCCAGGAAAGGGCATGGCCAAAAGCCGCCTTCCATGGATCCTGCTCCTCGTAGTATTGAAGAACAAGGGCATCGCTTGCGCGCAGAGCCGGATCCATGGATCCTTTTATCGTATAATACCCATCCCGTATGACCACTCGGATATCATTCGTGGGAAAGGCAGCGATGCCTTTCTGCGCGGCATAGTCCGACCGGTCAAAATCCAAAACCTGTTCCACCAGTGCACATCCCTTTGCCACTCTTTCTTCCAAAGACCTTTCGGCTTCCATGGCACGGAGTTCCTCTTCCGCCCTCCGGAGAAAGGCCTCGTTGTCGGTGGGAATCGGGGACAGGAATACAGGATCCGCCGTGTTTACATCATAGTGATGCTCAATGCTTATATCGGACACGGGGAACATACCGGCAGCAAAGTGGCGCGCCGTGGAAATCGTACGCTGGAAGGAATTGGAGTAAAAACGCACTTCCTCCGGCAAAGGAGTTTCCCGGGTGGAAAGCAGCCCCTCCGCCTCCAGCCACTGTCCAAAGTAAGCGCCCATCAGGGTTTCCAGCGCTCCTCCTCTGGGGGAAAGCTCCCCCGGGTTCACCTGCCACGGAAACCACGTGTGAGGCGTGATCCGCCCCAACAGGGAATCCCGCCCGGCCAGAGGAGCGCGGATATTATGGCGGCTCAGCACCAAAACCTTCTCCAGGGTATATGCCTGTCCATACGCTGTCAAAGGCATTCCCGGCACAAGAGCAAAAACAACCACCAAACAGAGAATACACAAGAGCTTAAAGTTTTTCACGTTATCCCCCTCCTAAGAACGAAACCTGTTTTACAACCGGAACCTCTCCACAGCCGCATTCATATCCGTGGCAAGATCCTCCAAAGACTGCGCTGCCGCCACGATTTCCAGGATAGAGGCTTCCTGTTCCTCCGTGGATGCCTCAATGGTTTCAACCCTCTGGGATGTCTTGCGGCTGATCTGGTCAATGGAACCCATCGTGTCGATAATGTATCCAGTCTTGTCAGCAATTGTCTGGGAAAGCGCATGGAGTTCCTTCGCCTGCCGCTGCAGACCTGCCATCTCGTCGATGAGGCGGAAGAAGCACTGCTCCAGGACTTCCACTCCCTGGTTCCCCTTTATCGCGCCTGCGCTGCCCTCTGCCATGGAGGCGAGCACCGTCTCCGTATCCTGCTGAAGCATTGCAATGGATTCCGTGCCGACAGACACAGCCTCCGCTATCTGCATGGCTTTTGATGAGAGCTCGTCAATATCGGCAAAGGCAGTATCCACGTTCATGGACATGATTTCCACATCGCTGAGCTGCTGCACCATCGCCTGCGTCACCTTGCTGGCGAGCTTCGATATATGCTCCGCTGCCTGGGCGGTAAGTTCCACATACTTTACGAGATCCCGGGAGGATCTTGCCACTCCGTTGGACGCATCGGACATCTTGTGCACAAGGGCACAAAGATCATGGCGCATGGTATTGAAGGATTCCGTAAGGGAGCCGATTTCATCCTGGCTCGTAATTGCAAGATCCTCCAACGCGAGATTGCCCTTGGCGATCTCATGGGCATGACGCTCGATGGCCGACACGGATTTCGTGATATCCTCCGCGAACCGCGTACAGAGGAAGAACATCAGAGCCACAACGAAAAGTCCGAACAAGGTCAGCCCCCCATAGGTAATGCGAAGCTGCGTCAGCTGGGAAAACACGTCCTTTTCCGGCACAGAGAGGCATACGATCCAATTCGTGGAGGGAATCCTGGAGAATGCAACGATATTTCCGCCCCGTATGCTGAAAAATCCCGTCCCTCCCGCAAGAATCGCATCGGCATGGGAGGAAAAGAGGGAAATGCTCCCAAGATCCGTCCCCGTGGAATACTCTGCAGAAGAAGATACAATCAGCTTTCCTCCGCTGTCGAAGAGGAATCCGTTTCCCGTACCGAAGTAGTGCATCTTCCTGACCTGCTCGAAGAGAGAGTCCATGCTGATATCCACACAGATGCCGCCGGCAAAGCTTCCATCCGCATCCTCGAAGGGAGCAATGGCAGAAACCACCAGCGTCTTCGTGGAAAGAGCCTCGTAAGGTTCCGTGAAGAAAGGCTTCTTCTCCTTCATGAGCTCCTGATACCATGGCCGGGTATGGACATCAACGCTTTGATAGACTCCTGCGCGATATGCCATAAAGAATCCGCTCTCATCCCCATAGGCTATGTTTATCACATCCGCATCGCCCTTGTGCAGGCTGATGCTTTCCCGCAGATAGCGCAGATCCGGCATACTGGAAAGGGCTGTCATAAGGTTGGCCTCATCGAGGGCAATCCTCTGCTTCTCCCTGAGCCACCCGTCAAAAAGCCCTGCCTGCTCCTTCACCACCACCACCAGTTCCTGCTCCGTGCTTGCCCGAAGCCCCTTATAAGCCTGGAAATAGCCCAGAACGGAAATGAGCAGGACTACAACGCCTGCCATGACGGAAAGCATCATCAGTTTCTGTTTGATCCCCATGAGCATCTCCTCCTTACAAAAGAGGGATCTGCCTGAATCCAGACAAATCCCTTCCCCTGTTTCTTTTCGACATGCCGAAGAAAATCCCTGCTTTTGTCCCTTTCCAAGGGAGGGCTTTGCCGTCAAAGAGTCTTCAACAGTTCCTGCACCTTTCCGAGGTAGTTCTCCCGGGTTTCATGGAACATCTCGCCCGTTTTGCGGATTTTCACCTCAAGGGTTCCTTCCTCCAGGGTTTTGGGACCTATGGTGAGGCGAAGGGGATAACCGATGAGGTCGCAATCCTTGAATTTGACGCCGGGACGTTCCGGGCGGTCATCCAAAAGCACATCCACGCCCGCTTTCTTCAATTCCCCATAAACCTCTTCCGCATAGCGGAGCTGCTCCTCATTCTTCCCGTTGACGGGAACAACCACCACCTCGAAGGGCGCAATGGAGCGAGACCATATAATGCCGTGCTCGTCGTTGCTCTGTTCGATGGCAGCCGCCATGGTCCGCCCCACACCGATGCCATAGCAGCCCATGACAAGAGGCTTTTCCTTGCCCTGCTCATTGAGGAAGGTCGCCCCCATGGCAGCGCTGTACTTTGTTCCCAGGGCGAAAACCTGCCCCACCTCAATGCCCCGCGTCATTTTCACAGGAGCGCCGCAATGTGGGCAAGGATCTCCTTCCCTGACCAGTCTGAGATCCGCGACAACAACATCTTTGAAATCCCTGGAAGGGTTCACGTTCTTGTAGTGGAAATCTGTCTCATTGGCGCCCGATACCGCATTTTTCATGTTCATGACCGTGGGATCCACAAGGATATGCGTGCCTTTCTTGATGCCGATGGGACTCATAAAACCGGGACATCCACCGGCAGCGCGTATGGTCTCCTCCTCCGCCATACGAAGCTCCAATACACCTTCCAACTGGTGAAGCACCTTGACTTCGTTCACCTCATGGTCGCCCCGCACGAATACCAGAACCAGCGCATTCTGCTCCGTTTCATAAGCCACTGCCTTGATGGTTTTTTCTATGGGAATGTTCAGGAAAGAGACCAGGCTCTCTATGGTGTTCGTCCCCGGCGTCGCCACCTTCTCAAGCTCCCTCGGCTCCTCATCGGGAGCCTCCACAGGAGCGAGCTCCGCCTTTTCATCGCTTGCCGCATAATCGCATTTCGTACAGCAGGCAATGGAGGATTCTCCCGCATCGGCAAGAACCGTGAATTCATGGGAATGACCGCCGCCAATAGCGCCGTTATCTGCCTCCACCGGGCGGAACTCCAGGCCGCAGCGGCTGAAAATAGCAGTATAGGCATCGTACATTTTCCGGTAGGAAAGATTCATCCCCTCTACATCCTTGTCAAAGGAATACAGATCCTTCATGATGAATTCGCGGCTGCGCATGAGCCCAAAACGCGGACGGCGCTCATCGCGGAACTTGTCCTGTATCTGGTAGAGCATCAGAGGGAGCTGCTTATAGGAGCGCACCTCATCGCGCACAAGAGAAGTAATCATTTCCTCATGGGTCGGTCCCAGGCAGTACTCATGACCATGACGATCCTTCATCCGCATCATCTCAGCACCATAGACCGCCCAACGTCCGCTCTCCTGCCAGTATTCCGCCGGCTGCAGGATGGGCATGCACATTTCCTGCCCTCCGGCTGCATCCATCTCTTCACGGATGATTTGCTCTATCTTGCGGATTGTCCGCCATCCCAAGGGAAGGAAATGGTACATGCCATTGGCAGACTTCCGCATCATTCCCGCCCTGAGCATCAGCTGATGGCTGAGAATCTCCGCATCCGCCGGGGTCTGGCGCAGGGTAGGGGCATATAAATTCGTCGCTCTCATAAAACCGTTATCCTCCAGTTTCCTTATCGTTTTCGTTCCGTAAGAATCGCATCGATTTCCCGGAACAGCTCTTCCACCAGATGTTCCTCCGGCACTTTTCGGAGGATTTCACCCTTCCGGAACACAAGGCCCTCGCCCTTTCCTCCGGCGATGCCCACATCTGCTGTCCGCGCTTCTCCGGGACCGTTCACGACACAGCCCATCACGGCAACCTCAATGGGCTCTTGGATGCCTTCCAGCTTCTGCTCCACCTGCGCTGCAATCCTGGGAAGATCAATGCTCGTGCGGCCACAGGTAGGACAGGCAATCAAGGTCGGGCCGTACTCCTTGAGCCCCAGGGACTTAAGCACCTCATTTGCCACCTTGACCTCCACCGTAGGATCCCCCGTCAAGGAAATACGGATGGTATCGCCGATTCCCTCCGCCAGGAGCGCTCCAATGCCGACAGCGGATTTGATGATGCCCGTATTGGCCGTCCCCGCCTCGGTAATGCCCAGATGCAAGGGATACTCCACCGTCTCCGACATGAGCCGGTACGCCTCCAGGGTCAAAGGCACATCATGCGCCTTGAGAGAGATTTTCATATCATGGAAATCAAGGGCTTCCAAAATGCGGACATGCTGCAGGGCGGATTCCACAAGAGCCTCCGCCGTAACCTTGCCGTATTTTTCCAGAAGTTTCTTGTCGAGGGAACCTGCATTCACGCCGATGCGGATGGGAATCTTATGAGCCTTTGCTTCCTGTACCACAGCCCTCACCTTGTCCTCGCTGCCGATATTTCCGGGATTCAGGCGAAGAGCTGCAATTCCCTGGTGAATGGATTCAATGGCGAGCTTATAGTCGAAGTGGATATCCGCCACCAGCGGCACCTTGACTTCCCGGATGATATTGCCGAGATTCTTCGCCGCCTCCATATCCGGAACCGCAAGCCGGACGATATCACAGCCCGCTGCCGCAAGGGCGCGAATCTGCGCCACTGTCGCAGCCGTATCCGTCGTTTTCGTATTCGTCATGGATTGGACAGAAACCGGCGCCCCGCCGCCGATGGCGATGGAGCCTATATGAATCTGCCTTGTCATTTTCCGTTTCATTTTCATCACCGCTTACCCACCAAAAAAGATTCGCACAATGTCATTTTTTGTAGCATACACCATAAGCACCAGCAACAGGGCAATGCCCAGTGTCTGGGTGTAATGGAGGAACTTCGGACTCATGGGCTTTCCCCTGAGCGCCTCCACCACCAGTGTCAGAAAATGGCCGCCATCCAGCGCAGGAATGGGAAACAGGTTGATGATCCCCAGATTCAGGCTCAGAAACGCCGTGAAATTCAAAAGGGGAACCAGCCCCATCTTCGCCACCTCTCCCGTCATGTGCACCACACCCACGGGGCCTGCCAGATTCTCTCCGGAGAGCTGCGCAATCAGCCGACCGAGTTCCTGCAGCATGGCAACAATGACACTGGCCGTCCTCTCGACGGCAAGCCCGATGGACTCAAAGAACCCCGGATGGGTTACCGTCACGCCGCCCATGACACCTACCATTGCGCGATTGTTTTCCGCATCAAACTCCGGTACTACCACAGTGCTCTGCTCCACCCCATCGCGCTCAAAATAAACCGTAAGGGACTGGCCGTCGCTGGCCTTGATGGAGTCCACAAAATCCATCCAGCCCGAAATGGACTTATCCTCAATCCTGAGGATCCGGTCGCCCTCCTTCAGCCCTGCCACTTCGGCTGGACGCCCCGGCAATACCGTCCCCAGGATCGGTTCACTGGAAGGAGTCGTCACACCGCTGAAAAAGAAAATGCTGAAGAAGAGAAAAACGGGAAGAATGAGATTCATGCCGGAGCCTGCAAGAATGACCAACATCCTGGCGGGAATGGATTTCTCGCAATATCCCCGCTCTCCTGCCGGATTGTTCTCCGAATCCATTCCCGCAATGTTATTGAAGCCTCCCAGCGGGATACAGCGGATGGAATACACCGTCTCCCCCTTTTGAAAACTGATGAGCTTCGGTCCAAAACCAATGGCGAACTCATCCACCCGCATGCCCGTAAGTTTTGCCGTAATGAAATGTCCCAGCTCGTGGACGAGAACCAGGACGCCAAAGACACAGATAACTGCTATAGCTGTCAAACTCATGGTTCACCTCATACTTTCCAAAATCAGTGTTTCCCGAATACCGTTCAGTATAGCACAGCTATCTAAAAAGTGAATGAAACAGTTTCTCATTCCCGAGCATGGAGGTAATGACGATAAAATAATAGACGAAGGGCGCAGTAAAGAGGACACTGTCGAAACGGTCCAGCACTCCGCCATGACCCGGAATGAGACTGCCGGAATCCTTGATTCCCGTGTGGCGTTTCATGACGGATTCCACCAAATCCCCCAAGGTCGCAAGAATGGAAATGCAGAATCCAAGGATCGCCATTTCCTCTATGGGAAAGCCAAAGAAGAGTCCCCCCAGCGCCGCAACGGAGGCCGTCGTTCCAATGAGGGAACCCAGAAAGCCCTCCACCGTCTTATTGGGGCTGATGGATGGGCAGAGTTTGTGGCTGCCCAGAAGGGAGCCTGTGAAATAAGCGAAGGTGTCGCTTGCCCATGTACCGATGAACATGATCCATATCATGGCGCAGCCGAACTCAAAATCCCCCAGCTGTGTATGGATAAACTCCCCTTCCTGCAGAAATCTCAGCATCACGAGATGGGCAAAAGGAAAGCCCACGTAGAAAATCCCTGCAATGGATATGCAGGCTCCGTCAAAATAAACCATTCCACGCAGCAGCACGGACTCCAGCAGCACGATGAGCAGGAGGAACAGGCTCACCGCCATGAACTCCTCCGCATTGCCGAGCCAGGCACAGCCCCAAAGCAGCACCAAACCGAGAATCCCGGTAAAAAAGGTGGTCGCTATCCCCTTTCTGGCAAATGCGGCACTGAACTCATACCATCCCACAATAGAGAGAACCAGAGCAAAGGCGCTGAACACCCATCCACCCTGCTGTATGACAAAAGCCGCCAAGGCGATTCCGACAATACCGGTAATAATACGCACAATCAAAACCAAAACCTCATTTCTCGTTGTTTCAATCCACGTCGGTATTTTCAGGAGCACGACAAGCCATATCGCGCGGATTGACTTCTTGTGGGTGGGGGATACCGCTTCGCTCCGCCCCCACCCACGCGATATAGGCTCTCACTCCCGCTTATGGAAGTGGGAGACTCATTCAATGTTCAATCCTCCAAAACGGCGGTCGCGGTTCTGGAAATCCACAAGAGCCTCCACAAACTCCTCCGGTGTAAAATCCGGCCAGTTTGTTTCCGTAAACCAAAATTCCGCATAGGCCGCCTGCCACAGGAGAAAATTCGACAGCCTCATATCCCCGCTGGTGCGGATAACGAGATCCACAGGCGGACTTCCGCAAGTATCCAGATGTCGCTCCACCACCGCTTCATCAATGCGCTCAACAGGAATCGCTCCATCCACCGCCTCCCGGGCGATGGCCTGCATGACCCGCACAAGTTCATCCTGCCCTCCATAATTGGCCGCGATGTTAAAGCGGATTCCCGTATTGTCCCGCATGAGTTCTTCTGCGTTCCGCACCTGCGCCTGCAGGCTCTCCGACAATCCCTCCATCCGACCCAGAAAATGGATGCGCACATTCTCCTCATTCATCTCCATCAGTTCCTTGTCCAGGTACTCCGCAAAGAGTTTCATGAGGAAATCCACTTCCGCATGGGGACGCTTCCAATTCTCTGTGGAAAAGGCATACACCGTAAGCGCCTCAATCCCCATGTCGCTGGCGGTCTTCAGGATGCGCTTCAGTGTCTTCACCCCGGCGGTATGGCCTGCTGTGCGCATGAGCCCCTGCCCCTTCGCCCAGCGGCCATTGCCATCCATGATGATCGCCACGTGCCTCGGAAGCCGCTCTTTATCTATACGGTCAAATAATGGCACCTGCGCAGAAGCCTTTTCCGCACCCTTGTTGCCAAATATCTTCTTCCACATAATTTGCTACTCCTATATACAAGATAAGGACCAGTCCCGAGTGACCTACATTGGGACTAGTCCTATTCCCCTCCCGAATTCATTGAGAAGGATCTGTCCATCACGGAGCTTCAATTGCAGACACCGGGCAGCCGGCAGCGCAAGCGCCACACTCGACACACTTCTCGGGATCGATCTCGTAATGTTCAGCACCCTCGCTGATTGCCTCCACGGGGCAAGTAGAAGCGCAGGAACCGCAGGAAATGCAGTCATCACCAATCTTGTACGCCATCCTCAAAACACCTCCTTTCCCATCTGCCAGAAACACGTCACCCAGGCAGAATGCCTGTACAACGCGCCGCCAGCACAAATTGCAGGTTGCCCTCCGGGCTCTTTCTCTCCCGAAGAACATAGAGATAATTTTCATCTATTTTGAAAAAATCACGCCCAGGGCGTGTTATCTCCGCCTCATAGGGAATACCGGCCGATTGCAGCGACCTCTCCACTTCATGCCAGGGACGTCCGACAAAGTCCTCCTTCCACAGCATCAGACTTCCATAACCTCTTTCTCCTTCGTGGTACGGGCAGCATCCACGAGCTTGATGTACTTGTCCACCAGCTTCTGCATGCTCTCCTGCCCTTTCTTGGCCTCATCCTCGGGGACTTCCTTGGATTTCTCCAGCTTCTTCACCGCCTCGTTGCCGTCACGACGAATATTTCGGAGGGCGACCTTCGCTTCCTCGGATTTCTTGTTCACCGTCTTGACGAGTTCCTGACGGCGTTCCTGGGTAAGCTGAGGAATGGCCAGGCGGATTGCCGTTCCGTCGGAGTTCGGGTTAAGCCCGAGATCCGATTTCATGATGGCTTTTTCAATGTCGTGGAGAATTGTCTTCTCCCAAGGCTGTATGACAATCATGCGGGGCTCCGGAACCGTGACCTTCGCCACCTGGTTCACCGGCGTCGGCGTTCCGTAATAGTCCACCATGACCTTGTCCAGAAGAGCAGGTGTCGCACGGCCAGCCCTCAAGGATGCAAATTCCTTCTTCAGGGAATCCAGGCTCTTCTGCATGCGTTCCTCTTGCTTCTTGAGTATCTCCTTAATCATATCGCGTGCCTCCTACTGTCGTACCGATATTCTCGCCCAAGGCAGCTCTCAGGATATTGACATGATCGTCGATGTTGAACACCACCAGTTGGATCTTGTTGTCCATGCAGAGGGACGTCGCCGTGGAATCCATGACCTGAAGGCCAAGGCTCAAAATATCGATGTATTTCAATGTATCAAATTTCTTTGCATCCGGATTCTTGTTTGGATCAGAATCATAAATGCCATCCGTGCCCTTCTTGGCCATGAGAATGACATCCGCTTCAATCTCCGCAGCGCGCAGAGCAGCCGTCGTATCGGTGGAGAAATAGGGATTTCCCGTACCTGCACCAAAGATGACCACACGCCCCTTCTCCATATGGCGGATGGCCTTGCGGCGAATGTACAGCTCCGCCACCTGACGCATCTCAATCGCTGTCTGCACTCTGGTATCCACATCCATCTGCTCCAGAGCATCCTGCAGCGCAAGAGCATTCATGACCGTGGCCATCATGCCCATATAATCCGCCTGGGCGCGATCCATACCTTTGGCGCTGCCGGAAAGCCCTCGCCAGAGGTTGCCTCCCCCCACAACAACCGCCACATCAATGTCATGCTCGCGGATTTTCTTGATCTGCACCGCAATATCTTCCACAACAGCCGGATTGATGCCAAATCCCTGATCCCCTGCAAGGGATTCTCCGCTGAGTTTCAGCACAATGCGCTTATATTTCGCCATTTCCAAAGCCAACAAACCTCCATCCAGACACATTCACGATAAATAGATTCGACAAGCCCCTCCGTTTTTCCTTTCGCAAATCCTTACTTTTTCTCTTGAAAAAAGAGAACACGGATCTCGTGTCCTCTTTTCTCCTTCACCCCATGGAGGGGGGAATCTTATTTCATCTGTGCCGCAACCTCAGCCGCGAAATCTTCCTGCTTCTTCTCGATGCCCTCGCCAAGCTGATACCGTACAAACTGGCGAACCTCTACGCCGCCGAGAACGTCCTTGACGGTCTTCTCGGAATCCTTGACGAAAACCTGCTCCACAAGGCAGACTTCCTTGTAGAACTTGTTGATGCGGCCATCCACCATCTTCTCGATGATCTTCTCGGGCTTGCCTTCCTCCAGAGCCTGCTTGCGGAGAACCTCGCGCTCATGCTCAAGAGCGGATGCATCCACACCGTTGCGGTCAACCGCTGCAGGAGCCGCTGCTGCAATCTGCATAGCAATATCCTTGCCAAGTTCCGCCGTGCCGCCGGAAAGCTCCACAAGCACACCGATCTTGCCGCCCATATGGATATAGCTGGCAAGAATGCCATCGGTCTCAAAGCGGGTGAACCGACGAAGGGAGATCTTCTCCCCAATCGTTGCCGTAGCCTCCGTAATGAGGTCAGACACCTTCTTGCCATCCAGGATGCTGTCATTCAGGGCATCCAAATCAGCGGGCTTCGTATCCGCAATATGCTGGGCAATCTTAGTCTCAAGGCTGCGGAACTGCTCATTGCCTGCAGCAAAATCCGTCTCGCAGTTGACTTCCAGAAGAACGCCCACCTTGGCATCATCACTCAGGAAAGCTGCAACAGCGCCCTCAGCGGCAATGCGGCCTGCCTTCTTCTCTGCCTTGGAGATTCCCTTTTCCCGGAGCCAGTCAATTGCCTTTGCCGCATCACCCTCGGTAGCGGCAAGTGCCTTCTTGCAGTCCATCATTCCTGCGCCCGTCTTCTCGCGCAGATCCTTTACCATCGCAGCCGTAATATTTGCCATGAACAAATTCCTCCCACATATTGTCAAAGGGCAAGGGATAACACTCCCTTACCCCTTATATCTTCTTCCCGAAACTTACTCCGCCTGAGCTTCCTCTGTCTCTGCCTCCGGCTCCACATCCTGCCCCTGACGTCCCTCAAGGACAGCATCCGCCATGCGCCCGGTGAGGAGACGTACAGCGCGGATAGCGTCGTCATTGCCCGGAATGACGTAGTCAATCTCATCGGGGTCGCAGTTCGTGTCCACAATCGCCACGATGGGGATTCCCAGCTTGCGCGCCTCAGCAACAGCGATGCGCTCCTTGCGGGGATCGACAACAAAGAGTGCTCCGGGGAGACGATTCATCTCCTTGATGCCGCCGAGATACTTCTCAAGACGTCCCATCTCATGACGCAGGCCAAGAACCTCTTTCTTCGTGAGGACATCAAAGGTACCGTCAGCCTCCATCGTCTCCAATTCCTTGAGACGGTTGACACGCTTCTGTATGGTCTGGAAGTTCGTCATCATGCCGCCGAGCCAGCGCTCGTTGACATAGAACATGTTCGCACGAAGAGCCTCTTCCTTCACGGCCTCCTGCGCCTGCTTCTTCGTACCGACGAAAAGGATGGACTTGCCCTCCTCCGCAACACTGCGAAGGAAATTGTAAGCCTCATCTACCTTTCTGACCGTCTTCTGCAGGTCGATAATATAGATGCCATTGCGCTCCGTAAAAATGTACTTTGCCATCTTCGGATTCCAACGGCGGGTCTGATGCCCGAAGTGGACACCGGCCTCCAATAACTGCTTCATGGAAATAACTGCCATTGTTGGTGCACCTCCTGTTTTTTCTTCCGCGTCCCTCATCCTTTGCGCCACCCTGTCACGGGCACAGGGCAAATATCGGGAACTGCGTGTTTATTTCACCACACCAAAGGGCATTATACCATAAGGAGGACAGGAATACAAACCTTTTTTCACGGGAAAAATCCACTTCCGAATGCGGAATCCTCCATCCGGTGAAGGAAAGATACCCCTGAAAGAAATAATGTGATAGATACGCGCAGTTTGTGGTAGATTTGTGGTAGAATAGTAGTGTGAATCTTTATTTTTGGAGGAAAAAATGTTTTCGTATATCACGGCAGCGCTTGCTGTTATCGCAGCTTTCTTGCTGTTGCTCCTGTACCGGCATCTTCCCAACCGGAAAATCTTCCGGTATTTTTGCGTCACCCTTGCCCTCACAGGAGCGATTGCCTATATCTTCGTGGACTCGGCTCATCCGGTACAGCCCGTCATGAGCGAGGAAGAAAAGTACGAGATGCAGCAGCAGCAATATCTCTTCATGAACTGGTATGCAGACTACCAGAAGGATATTGACCAGCTGGATCACAACTGGCAGGTCTATCATGCCATCCTGGAGAGTTTCAAGGATGACAGCATCAGCATCCAGACGGCCTATGTGCGCCTGAAGCAGCTGGAGGATGACGCACGGCAGCTGCGCGACCGCATTGCGGAGAAAACCCCTCCGCCCAGCCTCAACGATACCTGCTATGATCTCCTCATAGAAGTCCTTAGAAAAACCCGAGAGTATTCCGAAGCCCAGTACCGCACCATTGCTCTTTCGCGGGCAGTCTCTGACCCCGTCCATCTCCGGAGTGATGATCCTGCAGAGCAAAACCGTTCCCTGCAGGATGTCATGCTGAGGGAGTCGCCCGTGGGACTCTTCACTGCCACGGAAATCTCCGCCATTCGGGAATACCTGACCATTTCCGAGGAATCACGTTGAAATGAGGACGGTTGTATCATGAAAGAATATCGAACCATAGAGGGCGAGAGTACCGCCCACTACGAAATACAGAAATCACGCTTCATCACCTATGCCATGCATGTGGAAAGCGAGGAAGCCGCAAGAGAGTATATCATCCGGCAAAAAAAAGCTTACTTCGATGCCCGTCACAACTGCTCCGCCTGGGTGCTGGGAGCAAAAGGGGACAAGCAGAAATCCAATGATGACGGCGAACCCGGCGGAACTGCCGGAAATCCCATTCTCGAGGCAATCCGAAAAAACGGCCTCACAGATCTCGTCGTCGTTGTCACCCGCTATTTCGGCGGCATCAAACTCGGTGCAGGAGGCCTGATCCGCGCCTACGGCCACTCTGCCGTACTCGGTCTGGAAGCGGCAAAGATCGTTGCCATGACTCCTTTCCGGCAAATAAATCTCATCTGCGATTACACCCTCTTCAACACCATCGACAATTTTCTGCGGCAAAAAAAAATCCGCATCGGCGACATTGCCTATGCGGAAAAGGTTGCTATACCCCTGCTCCTGCCACCCGAACATGCGGAAAGTATTCTCAAGGAACTCACGGATCTCACATCCGCTCGGTGCCCCTTCGAAGAACGGGGAGAAATCCTTCTCCCCGTTCCCATAGATCAAGCTTCTCCCAGTAGGTAGGGAAGAAAATACACCAGCTGCTTCTTCCACCAATACCAATCGTGATCCACGTCGTAACCCCAGAAATCCACCCATCCATGAATGCCCTTCGCATCAAAGATATCCCGCATGATGGATGTGGTGCGCCGGCTCTCATCCTCCCATCGCCCCTGCCCCACGCAAAGCACGATGCGTTTCTCATTGTAGAGGTCGATATAATCATGATCCGGTGAGATGTTCGCCAGAGAATCCACAGGGGAATTATCATAGAGCGTTCCGTTGGACCAGCCGCCGAAGTAGAATTTCGCATCGTAGGTTCCGGAAAGGCCCAAAAGCCCGCTGAAAAGCTCCGGACGGCGGAGAAATGCAATGGCGGCCTGCATGGCGCCTAAATCACAGCCCATCGCAACGGGAAGGCTTCCTGTACCGTTCGTCTTGCGAATGAAAGGCAGCACTTCCTCAATGACGTATTCATAGTACTCCTCCTGCCTCTGCGCTCGCCAGTCCACATCCCCCCACAGATTGAGCCAGCTTTCCTGATCCACACTGTCCAGGCAGAAAAGCTGGATATGCCCGCCCTCGAGATCCCTTTCCAAAACATCGATCATCCCGAAATTTTCAAAGTTATCGCACATGGCGGCCTGCGTTGGAAACACCAAAATCGGAATCTCCCCGCTGCCATAAACACGCAGCCGCATCTCCTTCTGCAAATTGGGACTGAGCCAGCACATCTCCTGTTTGTTCATAATTTCACTTCCTTATCCAAAAAATCTCCTTCTATTCTCGTCAGCAACCTCTTCTCTATCCACACTCCACCAGAAACAGCCCTGCGCCCGGAAACACCGGTATACGCTGAATCATCCAAACCCTCTGCGGATATTAATATGCATACATATAAGTTCGTTGCGACGGGGGATTTTCCTCCACCGTTCAAAGGATTTTCTGTACAAAAAGGATTTATTGCTTATGTGGAAAAAAATATGGAACTATTTAAAATTTATTCTTCCTGCCATTGCCGTCATCCTATTTCTTTGGCTCTTCGTCCTGTCAAGAAGCGCTGCGCGCATCTTCAACAATGCCATGGAACAACAGGATATGCTTCAGGGCACAATCACTGTCGAGGCCATATGGGCAGACATGACCGGATATGTGGAGTTCGCGAACCTGAAATGGACGGATCCCAGAGGCGAAACCATTCTTTTCGTTCCCGAAGGGAGCCTTCGGGTTCACCTATGGGATATCCTCACCATGAACATATCCTCCTCCACCCTCCAGGAACTGACCCTGAAAAAAGCTAAGGTATCCATACGGTTCAACGAAGACATGAATGTAGACTTCATCCGCAGCGAGCCAAAGCCGAAAAAGACAAGTCCCAAGAAAGATACCAAAAACAGCCTTGCCGACAAAAGCGAGGAAGAACGGCGGCGCATCGGCGAAGAGAAGCGGAAGCGCAACGAGCAGCAGCTGGAAAGCCAGTGGAAGAACTTCAACCAGGAAGGACACAGGCTCAACTGCAAGCTGACACTGGAAAACTGCCCCATTGAAATCTTTTACTTGAACCGTCATTATTACCTGACCGGCGTTTATTTCGAAGCCATCATCGACACGGACAAAGCACTCTCGCTCAATGCCTATACAGGACGCTTTGGCGGCACAATGGTGGGAAGCGGCATGACCATACACGGCGATGTTGATCTGACGACGGAGCCCGTACCGGAATGCGATCTCTCGGTTCTCCTGCAGGATATCCAGCCTTCTTCCCTCGGCTTTGGACTGAACATCCAGGATACCATAACCCTGAGGACGTATTTCACTGGTCCCCTTTCCCACCCCACAGGACGCGGCGATCTATACATGAAGCAGCTGCGTCTCCCCGGACTTGAGTTCACGAATATACACAGCGATATCTACTACGAGGACGCAGCGCTGATCTTTCCCAATGTCACTGCGAAAGTTTTCGACGGCACCCTGGAAGCAGACGGAACCTATAACATCGATACCCGCTACTACCGCATTCACGGTCTCGGCAAGAATCTTCAGGCAAGCCAGGCTCTGAAAGGTTCCGGCCTGTCCTGTCCTGTAGATCTCGACATGCACCTTATTTCCAATGAGAACTCCCGCAATTCGAGATTTTATGGCAGCTTCACTTCCGGAGCCGGACGATACAAATGGATTCCCTTCGACAGGCTCAGCGGCAGATTCAGCAACGCCTACCACGATCTTCGTTTTTACGATGCCAGAATCGACATTGGACACTACCAGCTGCAAACCGATTTTTTCAGCATCATTGACGGAAAGCTGACACTCCATCCCGTTGATTTGGTCAATACGGAGACAGGAGAAATCCGCATGACCTACCATCACACAAAATGATCATCCCATCCGCATGCGCTGCTCCCGAAGCTTTTTCTCCAGAATCGCCTTGCGCTTTTCCCAGTCTTCCAGCTGTTCCGCCTCTTCCGTTGAAAGCTTGTCCGCCTTTCGGAGTTTGTCGCATTTCATCGTGACCTGCAGAAGCTCACCTTCCAGTTCCCAAATCACCGATTGCTGCAGCATCCTTCCACCTCCCGGAAAACGTTGCTCTCATCAGCCCGGAGGCCACTGCATGGAACGTCCTCCCAAGAGATGGAAATGCAGATGCTTCACTGTCTGATTGCCGTCCTCTCCCGTATTGGCAACGATGCGGAAGCCCTTTGCATCCACCCCCAGCTCTTTTGCCAGTTTTGGCACGACCTCACAGAGAA
This sequence comes from Selenomonadaceae bacterium UBA3796, assembly GCA_002369175.1. Lineage (GTDB taxonomy): Bacteria > Bacillota > Negativicutes > Selenomonadales > Selenomonadaceae > UBA3796. Next base: position 13,689 of record DFES01000152.1, on the reverse strand, counting down.
TATGCCCTATGAGCTCCTTGTCCTCTTCCTGAAGAGCCAATATGCTTTCCACATGCTTCTTCGGAATCACAAGGACATGCACCGGAGCCTGCGGTTCCAAGTCCTTGAAGGCAACCACCCGATCGTCTTCGTATACCATGCCGGAAGGAATCTCCTTCCCCGCAATCTTGCAGAAAATGCAATCTGCCATACCAGCATCAACCCCCATCCTCTTTTCTTACAGTTCTCTATCGTTCCTATTCGTGTTTTCCGGAAAAAATCCTTCCCCAGACTCCATCTTTGTACAGCTTTTCCAAGGAAACCTCATAAATCTCACCGGTTTCCACCGCATCATCCGTGTACACCCGGATATAGTTGTCCGTGAGTCCGTCCGTAATTCCTTCCTGCTCTGTCTCAAAGAGCACCTGCGCCCTTCTCCCCAAAAAACTCTTGTGAAATTCCGCTGCCTTCCTGTCCGCAAACGCCTGCATGCGATGCACCCGCTCCTTCTTCACCGGGGGAGCAACCTGCCCCATCATGTCCGCTGCCGGTGTTCCCTTGCGTCGGGAATAAGGAAATACATGCATGCGGGAAAAATTCATATGCTCTGCAAAGTCCAGGCTCTCCCGGAAAAGCTCCTCCGTCTCCCCCGGAAATCCCACAATGATATCCGTGGAAACGGCCACTCCCGGAAGTTCTTTCTCCACATTTTGAATGAGACGCCCGAATTTCTCCGTGTCGTAATGGCGATTCATGGCTTTGAGAATCGCATCGGAACCGGACTGCAACGGCAGGTGCAAGTGGGCGCAAAAGCGCTCCTCTTCCCGTATGAGGGAAAAGAGTTCCGGCGAAAGTTCCACGGATTCCAGAGAGCCCAGCCGCAATCGCCGGAATCCGCCCACGGACAGCACCTCCCGGCAGGCATCCACCAGGGTCACCCGCCCGGGCAGATCCTTTCCATAGGCTCCCAGATGGATCCCCGTAAGGACGATTTCCTTGAAGCCGGCTCCGGACAATTTTTCTGCCTCCCGGCGGACGTGCTCCAGCCTGCGGGACTTCACGGGACCCCGCGCATAGGGAATGATACAGTAAGAGCAGAAGTTCTGGCAGCCATCCTCGATTTTCAGAAAGGCACGAGTGCGGGTGGGCATGCCAAAAAGGGGAATATCCTCAAATTCTCCTTTTCCCATGATGTCTGCAACGCCATCCAACAGGCCGCTCTCCATGGCTGCCTGCTCCACATAGTCCACAATACGCCTCCGTTCCTTCGTCCCCAGTACGATGCGGACGCCCTCAATGGCCTTGACTTCATCGGGAGACACCTGGGCATAACATCCCGTCACAGCAATGATTGCAGAGGCATTCTGGCGTTTTGCCCGCCGGATCATCTGACGGGATTTGCGATCCCCAAGGCTCGTCACGGAACAGGTGTTGATCACATAGACATCCGCTTTCTCCGCAAAGGATACAATATCGTAGCCCCTTTGCCGGAAAAGCCCCTCCATGGTTTCCGTCTCAAACTGATTGACCTTGCACCCCAAGGTCATCAACGCAACTTTCGGCAATCCCCCACTCCTCCTCTTCCTTCTCCTTATCCTCCCAAATCCCCTTTTTCATACTGCACCACTGTAAGAGCCGCAACTGCCGCTGTTTCTGCCCTCAGAATACGCGACCCTAAAGTAACGCTGATGCCGCCATGGGTTTCGATATTCTCTGCCTCCTCCGGTGTGAACCCACCTTCGGGGCCGATGAGAAGCGTCACAGTGCCGGCCTCCGACTCCCTGAGACGCCTCTTGATGGATTCTCTTGTTTCGTTCTCATAGCAAAAAAGGAAAGTTCCCGCTTTGTCCACAGCAGCTGAAAGAAACGCAGAAAGCTCCTCTATGGGGCACACTTCCATGAGAGCAGCGCGCCCGCATTGTTTCGCCGCCTCATCGGCAATCCGCTGCCACCGGTTCCGCCGCTCCACACGCTTCTTCGCATCATAGCGCACCACACAGTTGCGGCTTTCGATGGGAATCACCCGCCTCGCCCCGAGCTCTACGGCTTTTTGCACCACGAACTCCATTTTGTCTGCCTTCAGCAGACACTGGGCAAGGGTGATGTCCACGGGAGACTCTGCCTCGAGGGATACACGCTCCTTGAAGCGCATGGTCACAAACTCTTCTGAGAAAGCTATCATTTCCATGCGGGCAGCCTGATTCACATCATCCACCACCACGATTTCGTCTCCCGCCTTCGCCCTCAAAACGTGCATGAGATGATGGGCATCGGTTCCCGTAATCCGAATTTCTTCCGCCAGCCTTCCCCTGAAAAAAAGCCGTCTCATTCCTTCCCTCCCGGGGAAATAACCAAAATCGCCCAGCCGCTGTCCTCCACCACTTTTTCTATGGTGAAGCCGTGGGTCATCGCCCCCTCCGTCACATCAGCAATGCGTTCGGAAATGATGCCGCCTGCCACAAGTTTCCCGCCAGGGTTCAAATGCTCCTCCAATTCATCGAACAATTTCAGGATGATATCTGCAATGATATTGGCAACAATGATATCTGCCTTTCCCTCGAAGGATTTCAGGATATCGCTCCTCCCCGTAGTGATGACATCCTCCAGGTGGTTTTGCCGGATATTCTCCCCGGCAATCCTCACAGCCGTAGGATCGTAATCCATGGCAACAACGTTCGATGCCCCCAGCTTTGCCGCTGTAATGGCCAACACGCCGGAACCCGTTCCTACATCGAAAACCGTCATGCCGCCTTTCACCAAAGTTTCCAGTTCCCGGATGCAGAGAGCCGTCGTGGGATGCTGTCCCGTGCCGAAAGCCGCCCCCGGATCGATTTCCACCACAATGTCATCGGGACTGGCTTCGTACGCTTCCCAGGAAGGCTTGATCACAATAAGTCCTCCCACCTTCTCCGCGTGGAAATACCTCTTCCAGCTTTCTGACCAGTCCTCGTCCTGCACCTCATTCCAGGAAATAGCGCAAGGGCCGCTGGCCACCCCGGACGCAGCCAGAGCCTTCACCCGCTCCTCAAAGCTGCGGAGTTTGTCGTCCAGTTCCGGATCTACCGGAAGATATGCTTTCACCGTAACGACTTCTGTCTGCTCCGCCCGTGGAATATCCGTGTAATCCCAAAGTCCGGAATCAATATAGTTGTTCAAAAGTTCCGGATCCTCAATAATGACACCGGAAGCTCCCAAATCATGAAAAATCTCCGCCACGAGTTCCGTTGCCTCATGGGACGTACGAATCGAGACCTCGGCCCAGTTCAAAAAGCATCTCCCCTTATCCGTTATTCCACCAAATACAAACTTCTTCCACTTCCGTCTATTATTTTACAATATTTGCACCGTAACGAAAAGGGAAAATTCCTGCGTTTCGAATTCCATCGTACCGCAAAGAGCCGGCTCCCCCAAAAGGAAACCGGCTCACTTCTATTCCTCTTCTTCCGCAAACTGTTCCACCGCACTTCTTGCAACAGAACTCTCAAACCCCTTCCCGCAGAGATTTGCCATCATTTTCCTGCGGTCTGCAGATGGCTTGAACCTGACAGCAAGACAGCGAAGCGCCGCGTCCACCTCCCTTTGATAGGTATCCCGTGGTATGCAGTCACGTATCATGGAACTCTCAAATCCCCGCTGCATAAGTTTCACGCAAATCTGCTTGACCGAATTGCGGCTTTCCTCGTAGAAGAAGCGGAACTGTCTTTCGCAGGCATCTGCATCGTTCAGGTAACGCTTCTCCTCCAGCCGGAGAATCGCAGCCTCAATGTCATCTTCCCCGTAACCCTTGCGCCGCAGTTTTTCCCTGAGCCTGTTGCTGCTTTGCTCCTGTCTGGCAAGAAGATCCACCGCATACATCAGGGCCGTTTTTTCATGCCTCTGCATGTTCTGCCTCTGCCGGCTCCGAACCTTCCGCTGTTTCCTCTGCCGCCGGCATCAGGCTTGTGCGAATGCTGTTCTCGATCTCTGCCAAAAGCTTCGGCTGCTCCGCCAAAGCCGCCTTGGCATTCTCCTTGCCCTGCCCGAGGCGTGTTCCTTTATAGGAGAACCATGCGCCGCTCTTGTCGATGATATCCATCTCCACGCCCATATCCACAATGCTGGACAACTTGGAGACACCCTCCCCATACATGATGTCGAACTCGGCCTGCTTGAAGGGCGGAGCCACCTTGTTTTTGACTACCTTGATGCGGGTGCGGTTTCCTATGACATCGGCTCCCTGCTTCAGAGTATCAATTTTTCGCACATCCATCCGCACAGAAGCGTAGAATTTCAATGCCCGTCCGCCTGTTGTCGTTTCAGGGCTGCCAAACATAACCCCCACCTTCTCGCGGATCTGATTGATGAAGATTGCCGTCGTGCGGGACTTGCTGATGATGCCCGTGAGCTTGCGCATAGCCTGGCTCATGAGGCGCGCCTGAAGCCCCACATGGGAATCCCCCATATCCCCTTCAATCTCCGCCTTCGGCACGAGAGCCGCCACGGAATCCACGACAACAATATCGAGGGCGCCGCTCCGCACCAAAGCTTCCACGATATCCAGCGCCTGCTCCCCCGTATCCGGCTGGGAAATGAGAAGCTCATTGATGTCCACGCCCAGTTTCTGTGCATAAACAGGATCCAATGCATGCTCCGCATCGATGAAAGCGGCAATGCCTCCCATCTTCTGCGCTTCTGCAATCATATGCAGCGTAACCGTTGTCTTTCCCGAGGATTCCGGCCCAAACACCTCGATGATGCGGCCTCTTGGGATCCCTCCCACCCCCAGGGCAATATCCAGAGGAAGAATGCCGGTGGATATAACCTCCACGTTCATATTCGCCTTGGCATCTCCCAAACGCATGATGGAACCCTTGCCAAAATCTTTCTCAATCTGCTTCAACGCACTGTCCAATGCCTCTTTTCGATCCATCGCCAAAAATACCATCTCCTCTCCTTTTCATTTGATGGAATATATTATACTAAACATCTGTTCTTTTTGCAATAGTCTCTGGAAAAATATCTCTTGTAAAATTACATTTGTCCCTATACAAAATGCAGCCATCCGACCCGAGGGATGGCTGCATCGAAACATCATTTGGACAACTGCTGTTTCAACCAAAAACCGCAAAGAGAAAGCGCAAACAACTGCTGGACGGCAAGCGTCATCACAAAGTGGCTGGACCATTGCATGACAGCGTCAAAGCCCATGAATTCCTGTGTTTCAAAAAAGACCTCGCAGGCAAGCTGCTTCCCCACATGATAGGAATCCAGGCATCCCGTGTAGAGAATCTTGTCCTCCACTTTCTGGAGCTGTTTCAGCCGGCAAAAATGGAGGCTGACATTTCCCACACGCTTCCCATCCAGAGGAGAAAGGAATACACCGTTCTGCTCGCTGACAATCCCTCCGATGAAGCAGATTCCATCGCAGCCATGCTCTTTCGCATAGGAAAGGAGCTGTTCCATGGACGCATCAAAAGCACTGTAGAAATCTTCTACCGCTTCGTTCCCGTAGAAATCACGAATCGCCACTCCCGCATCAAACATATTCCACACACCCTATCTATTTTCTCGTTTAATAAAAATCGTGTCAGTGCATTGGTTCTCCATAAGTTTCGGGATTCCTTCTATTTCTTCAGCATTCTTTGCTTCATGGCCTCGTACATAAGAATGGAGCCTGCCACGGAGGCATTGAGGGAATTGATCCTTCCTCTCATGGGGATCCGCACGAGAAAATCGCAATTCTCCTTCGTCAGGTGGCTCATGCCTCTTCCCTCGCTGCCGACCACGAGCACCAGCGGCCCTGTGAAATCCGCTTCATAGCATGCCTCCCTGCCGTCCATATCCGCCCCTGCAACCCAGAAGCCCTGTTCCTTCAAGGATTTCAATGTCTGTACCACGTTTCCGATGCGGGCAACGGGAACGTATTCCACAGCCCCCGCTGAGGTCTTGGCCACCGTGGCCGTGAGGGGAACACTGCGCCGCTTCGGCACCAGAATGCCATGCACCCCCGTCGCATCCGCCGTACGCATCAGCGCGCCGAGATTGTGGGGGTCTTCCAGTTCATCCAGAAGAAGCAAGAGAGGCGGCTCTCCACGTTTCTCTGCTTCCTCCAGGATATCCCCGATTTCCACATAGGCCACGGGAGCAACATGAGCCAGCACTCCCTGATGACGCATGTTTCCCGCGACGGCTCCAATCCTTGCCCGCTCCACAAACTGTACGGCAATGTCCCGTTCCTTTGCCAAAGCTATGATTTCCGCAATGGAACCTTCCCGGTCGCCCTCTGCCACCAGCAGCTTGTTGATGCCCCTGCCGCCTCTAAGAGCTTCCAGGACGGCATTGCGTCCGATCAGCACATCTTCCGGCAAGTCCCGCTGTGCCGCATTCTCTCCCGGAGTCCTCGGGTGCACCTGCTTTTCCTGCCGGCGTGGCTCCGCCTCCATCGTCTTTTTCTTCCTGTCTCTCATCATCCATTCCCACTATCATGCCTTGCGCAGTTTTACCATCTCATGAAATTTCCCGCAGCCCATTGCCCCCTCCGGACAGCGCCCCGTATTCACACAGCTCGCTCCGGCGTTTTTGAAAAGGGTCGGTGCCACCTTCTGCACCTCTTCCAGCATCTTGTATGCCATTTCCCGGATCTCCCACTGTGCGCGATTGCAGCAGCGGAGGTTGAAAAAATGGTGGAGGGAGCGCGCATTCATCGTCACAAGGATTTTCGTCTCCGTGGCATTGGCCAGCACATAGCGGGCGTCCTCCTTCGGCACCCCCATTTCCATGAGTTTGTCATAGGTTTCACGAATTCGCTGAAGAAGCGCATCGTATACCATCTTCGCCTCAGGTTTCTCCTCAATGGTGTGGGGCGTGATATACTCGAAATCATGTTCTGCCACATAGCGCTGGGACTGCTGGTCGTAGGA
>DFES01000152.1:0-6735 GCA_002369175.1 Selenomonadaceae bacterium UBA3796 | reverse complement strand
ACCAGCTGATGGGTCAGCACCCGGCTGACCCCTTCCACCCCAAAGGTAAAGGAAACATGCTCGATGGTGGAGGCATGCCCCAGCGCCATCATCTTCTCCACCATTTCCTTGACTTTTTCATCGCTGAGCCTCTCGGAAAGCTCCTCTGCCCCCACAGCAGAATAGCAGAGCCTGGCGGCCATAGCCACCACGCGCTCCGGTTCCGGGGTATAATCCAAAAGCTTGACCTTTATCAACTATCTCACCCTCGCTCCCTGATCTCTGCCATCATTTCACGGGAAATGACCTGGAAAGCCGCCTCTGCGATTTCATAGAGGCGCTCGTTCTTCTCCTGAAGGTAAAGTGTCCCCAAAAGAGCTTCAAACCCCGTGCTCGTGTGGTATTCGGCAACACTTGCACTGCCCGTCGTACGGCTTTTTGCATTTCGCCCCCGCCGGAAAACAGCCAGCTCCTCCTCCGTCATCATGGACTCGATGCCATGCCATGCCTTTGACTGCCAGACTGCAGAGACAATCTGTGCGCTGAACTGGTGAAGCGCCTGAACCTTGGCTTGTTCATAGGAAAGGAGCCGCCCCCGTACGAAGAGGTGAAAATAAGCATCCCCAATATAGGCAAGAACCAGGGGATGCAATGTCTTCGCATCCACATCCTCATAGCGTTGCATGATACCGCCGTCCCCATCGGGAACGAACATCATATCCACCAGCATCCTGAAATGATCGAACTTCATGCTTTTTTCCACCGAACCCCATTCTTGGAATCCTCCAGGATGATGCCGGCTTCCTTGAGCCCGTCGCGGATTCTGTCCGCCACAGCCCAGTTTTTCTCCTTGCGAGCCTCTTGGCGGATTTCGATGATGAGTGCCATGAGCTTGTCTGCAAGATCGTCATTCCCACCGGCAGTTTCCTGCTCAAAAATGCCGATGATTTCCGCCATATCGTGATACGCCCCGGCTGCCGCAGCAAACCCCTTTGCGTCAAAGGCTTTTCCCCCGGCCGTCACCTCCTGATAGTAGATGTTGATTTCCTTGGACAGGGCAAACATCTGGCTGATGGCCAAAGCCGTATTGAAATCATCATCCATGGCCTCGTCAAAGGCTGCCATGAGTTCCTTCGCCTTTTCGGAAAGCTCCTTCGCCGTATCCGCTTCCCCCGGAAGCTTCCTCAATTCCTCGATGCACTCCCGGGTGTTTTCCAGACGGGTTAAGCCCGCCTGTGCTTCCCGCAGACGCTCCTCGCTGAAATCCAGAGGGCTCCGGTAATGGGTCTGGAGAATGAAGAACCGCACAACTTCACCGGGAAATTCCTTCAGAATGTCCTTGACCGTGAAGAAATTGTTCTTCGACTTGCTCATCTTCTCGTCCTTTATCGTAATGAAGCCATTATGAAGCCAATAACGGGCGAAGCCCTTTTCATCGCTGATGCATGCCTGCGACTGGGCAATCTCATTTTCATGATGGGGGAAAATAAGATCACTTCCGCCGCCATGGAAGTCAAACGTTTCCCCAAGATACTTGAGGGACATGGCAGAGCACTCGATGTGCCATCCGGGACGTCCCTTGCCCCACGGGCTCTCCCAGAAAGGCTCTCCCGGCTTTGCCGACTTCCAAAGCGCAAAATCCATAGGATGGTGCTTGCGTCCATCCACCTCGACTCTCGCGCCTGCCTGCATATCCTCCAGCTTGCGTCCGCTGAGCTTGCCGTACCCGGAAAATTTTTCCACGCTGTAGAACACGTCCCCGTTTTCCAGAGGATAGGCATAGCCCTTATCCACCAAGGTCTCTATCATCCTGACGATATCGGGGATTGTCTCCGAAACCCTGGGGTACTTGTCAGCATGACGGACATTCAGTGCATCCATGGACTCGAAATAGGATTTGATATAACGTCCGGCAATCTCACTCCATTCCGTCTTCTCCTGCTTCGCCGCCTGAATGATCTTGTCATCGACATCTGTGAAATTCTGAATATAACGAACCTCATATCCCTTGCGCGCCAGATGGCGCCGGATGACATCCCAGGTAACGAAGGGACGTGCATTGCCAATATGGGGATGATTATAAGGAGTGACGCCACAGCAGTAAATGCTGGCTTTCCCCTCCTCCACGGGAAGGAACTCTTCCTTCGTCTTGGTGAGCGTATTATAAACTTTCAGCATATTTTTCCTCCAATTTCTGCTCCAATTCGGCTACCCTTTTTTCCAATGCTTGTATCTGTTCCAGCATGGAACGGCGCATTTCCTCCTCGGGATCCGGCAGGGCGCAATGGTCAAGATCCACATCGAACTCTTCCTCCAGTTCCCGGACTTCCTCTCCCTCCAGCAACGGCAGCAGCGCCTGGGCGCGTTTCATCTCATCGACGGTATGCACACGCTGGCCGCCCATAACCACGACCCGCCCCGGTATTCCCACCACAGTAGCATGGGGCGGCACTTCCTTGAGAACCACAGAGCCCGCGCCGATTTTCGCATGGCTGCCGACAGTAAAGGAGCCAAGCACCTTGGCTCCGGTAGCAATCACCACGTTATCGCCGATGGTCGGATGGCGCTTCCCCTTTTCCTTTCCCGTTCCGCCGAGCGTAACCCCCTGATAGAGCGTCACATTCCGCCCCAGTTCCGCCGTTTCTCCAATGACAATCCCCGTGCCATGGTCAATGAACAGGCCTTCGCCAATGGACGCTCCCGGATGAATCTCGATGCCTGTAAAGAACCGACATACATTTGAGATAATGCGTGGAAGAAGAACCCACCCCCGAAGATACAGGACATGTGCCACCCGATGCATCCAGATAGCATGGAGCCCCGAATAGCAGAGCACTACCTCCCAAACGCTTTTGGCTGCCGGGTCGCGCTCAAAAACAACACGGATATCCCTGCGGATCCGTGAAAAAAACTTCATGTTGGAGTTACCTCATTTCTGCAAATTCTACTTTTCTTCTGACGATGAATCCCGAAACATGGTTTCCATAGATGCATCATAAACACGGTAGCAGGAACGTCCCGCAAGCTTCGCCTGATAAAGTGCCGCATCGCTTCGCTGCAGCAGAATGTCAATCGGCTCCCCCTGCTCCATGGAAGATGCCACGCCTCCGCTGATCGTCAATTTCTCCAGTCCGGGATCCGTAGCATAGATAGCAACCAGCTGTTTCATGAAGCGCTCCAGCCGCTCCTCAACCTCGGCCAACTCCACCTTTCCGGACAGAACCACAAGGAATTCATCCCCTCCGGTCCTGACATTGAGTCCGTCTGAAAACGATGTTTTCAAAAGCTCTGCCAGAATCAGCAAGGCTGCATCTCCCGTCTGATGTCCCCACGTATCATTGACTTCCTTGAAGTGATCCAGATCCAGGGCAATGAGAATAAAGTTCTTGATGCCCCTTTCTTTCTCCACATATTCCTGGAAATACCTGCGGTTGGCAAGCCCCGTCAACGCATCATTGCGAGCCATGCCGAGAATGGCCGACTGATAGTCGCAAAGCCTTTCATGCATTTCCTGCAAGGCTCTCCCCATAACGCCCAGTTCATCCTTGCGTTTTATGAGCTGACGGATTCCCTCCTTCATTTCGCCATCCATGCTCAGATCCCCGGAGCCCATTCGTCGCAAATGCTCCGTTATGGTCAGAACCGGCCTGGATATACGCTCACCCATATACAGCGCCATAAAAACGAACAAGCCTTGCAGGAGGACGAGAATGAAGCCCACACCGAACAGATTGTCCCTGAGTTTCTTTGCCAGGACAGTCTCGCGCTCCGCCACCATGCGGTCGATGTTATCCGTCCAGACTCCCGTACCGATCACCCATCCCCACGGTGCAAAGAGCGTTGCGTAGGCGCGCTTGGGCAAAGCCGTCTCTTCGCCCGGCTTTGGAAACATGAAATCCGTATAGCCTCCGCCTTCCTGCCTTCCATTGGCAATGATTTCCTCGATGATCCGCTTTCCCGTAGGGTCTGTAAGATCGATGCGCGACAGACCCTCGGTCTCTCTGCCCAGCAAAACGACATTGACACCATCTTCTGTATCAATCCAGAAATATCCTTCCCCGCGGTCATAGCGGATGGAACGTACAATATCCGCTGCGTCCTTCTGCGCTTGCTGCTCCGTGAGCGTGCCTTCCATTTGGCGCTGGTAGATTTCCTGAATCATGCCCAGAACAATCTGCGTCTCACTGGACATTCTCTCATCCACAAGCGCTTCCAATTCTTCCCGATAACTCCGAAGCTGTTCCCTGTTTTCCTGCAGAATATGATAAACAAAGATTCCACCAAGGCAACAGGTCGTAATGACGAATACGATGAGGCTGACCGCAATGATCCCCATTCTTATGGACTTGAAAGAATTCATGCCAACCACCCTGCCTTATCGCCAGCGATTACACTTTTTCGAGGCCGACCACCGCATAAGCGGAAATTCCCTGTTCCGTTCCTGTAAAGCCGAGTTTCTCTTCCGTAGTCGCCTTTACGTTCACCTGATCCAAGTCAAGACCAAGCACCTCTGCGATATTCTCGTTCATCTGCGGAATGAACGGCATGAGCTTTGGCTTTTGTGCCACCACAGTGGCATCTACATTGCCCACCACATACCCCTTCTCCCGGATCATCTCCACGACTTGCGCCAAAAGCTTCCTGCTGTCCGCTCCTGCATACCGGGAATCCGTATCGGGAAAATGCCTGCCGATATCCCCAAGAGCCGCCGCCCCCAAAAGCGCATCGGAAATCGCGTGAAGCAAAACATCCGCATCCGAGTGCCCCAATAGCCCCAAAGTGTGCGGAATCTCCACACCTCCAAGAATGAGTTTTCTTCCCTCTACCAATCGATGAACATCGTACCCCATACCAAATCTCGTCATAGTCAGGATCTGCCTCCTGTTTTAAAAATTCATGATTTTTTACTTTTGAGAAGAACTTTCCCAAGAACCGTGAAGACGGGGTGAGTGAATTAATCAACACACCCTTGGCGCTGCTTCTGCAGAAACGCCTCTGCGATGAGCAGATCTTCCGGCGTCGTCACCTTGATGTTGCAATAATCGCCTTCCACCACCTTCACGGGAACCCCCAGCCGCTCAACGAGGCTGGAATCATCCGTTCCCAAAAAACCGTCCTCCGCAGCCTTCCGATAGGCTTCCAAAAGGATGTCCTTGCGAAACCCCTGTGGTGTCTGTACCTCCCAAAGTTTCTTTCTTGGCGGGGTTTCCTTGACAATGCCGTCCTCCCCGACCACCTTCACCGTGTTTTTCTCAGGCACTGCCGCAATGGCACCGCCAATCTCCCTCGCCCCTGCAACAACCCGATCAATGGTCTCGACACCGATCAAGGGGCGCGCCGCATCATGAACAAGCACAACGTCGGAGTTCTCCGGCACCACTGCCAATCCATTGGCAATGGAATACTGCCGCTCCGATCCACCCGCGACCACCTGATACGGCTTCAGTCCGGGAACTGCCTTCAGCAGGTTGCGGACAAAGGATACATCCTCTGCCGCAACAACAACAACAAGATGATCAATATTCTTAGAGCGGGAAAAACGCTGCAGCGTATGCACTAGAATCGGCTTTCCCACCAAGTTCAGAAAAACCTTGTTGCTTCCCACATTCATGCGGCGTCCCTGTCCTGCCGCTGGAAATACAGCTGTAACCACCCGGAAAAGCCTCCTCAAAAGTTTCATGTACCTCTGTCCTACTATCATACTATAAAATTGTCGAAAAGGAAACGCAAAAAGAAATCAAAAATACCATCGCCCATCACTTTTCATGATGACGATGGTATCCTGTCTGCAAATAAGACTACGCCAGCCTCAATGCTTCGCCACGTCGTTCAGCCCATTGATGAGAGCATCCACATCAATCCCGTGAGCAAGAGCACCCTGCTCGATATTCTCAAAGCGGGCTGCCGCACAGCCAATGCATCCCATGCCAGCGTTCGCAAACACCGAAACAGTGTCCGGATACTTCTGCACAACTTCCATAATGCTCATATCTTTCGTAATCGTCATAGTATAAAACCTCCCTATTCACGCAAAGGAACGGCTCCGTTCCTCCGAACCCGCTTACACCGCAGCAGGTTCTCGTATTCACTGAGCGCACATCATTATATCACACTTTTTGAGGATTTTCATCCATGAGGGGTAGTTTTTTGAGAAAAAAGAGGTTACAATGGATACCAACGTGCAACTCTGTACGACTTGTCGTATCCTGATGAGGCAGGAGTGATTTGATGGAACTCATCGCCGTTACGGCCGGTGGAATTTCCGTGTACACATACGGGCTGATCAACTTGGCGGCCATCCTGGCAGGACTTTTGGCCGCCTGTGGAAACTTTCGCCTCCATGGGCAAGATTGGAAGCGGCTTGAGGACTTGCTCCTCTGGGGACTCCCCCTCTCTCTCCTTGCAGGACGTCTCGCTTACGTCCTTTGCCATTGGAATGAGTTCAGTTCCGCACCGCTCACCGCGCTCTGCTTTTGGCACGGCGGCATTTCCTATTACGGTGTTATCCCTGCCCTTTTCTTTACCGTCTTTGCCTACTGTCAAATCCATGGCTTTAATCCCTGGCGCTGGATGGATCTCCTGATTCCCGCCTTCCTTCTTGCCACAGCCGTGCAGGATCTCAGCCTCTCCTCCCTACAGACGGGTGCAGGCATATCTTCTCTTGGGGGAGTAGCTGCAGGTTCTGCCTGGACGGAGTATATTGAATTTCAATTCCGTCCCTTGAATGTCCAGGAAATGGGACATTTTCATTCCATT
>DFES01000164.1 GCA_002369175.1 Selenomonadaceae bacterium UBA3796 | reverse complement strand
GAGGTGGCGAAGTCCATCCAACCCTCCGCCCGTGGAGAGCTGGAAATCACAGATGTGAATCGGGTATACCTTGAGCGCGGGAAACTGCACGTACAGAAAATGCGCCGCGGCTATGCCTGGCTGGACACCGGAACCCATGAGTCCCTTCTGCAGGCAGCTTCCTTCGTACAGACCATTCAGGCGCGGCAGGGGCTGAAAATCGCCTGCATCGAAGAGATTTCCTACCGCATGGGCTATATTGATGCGGAGCAGGTCCTGAGACTCGCGGAACCCCTGCGCAAAAACGATTACGGACTGTACCTGGAACAGATGGTGCAAGGTTGAACAATCGCGTTATCAAAAACCGGGGGGAATGACCAGGTGCGTGAAGGCAGACGGGGCATGTACTGCTTTGCGCCTTATGGCGGATGGTATGACCAGCAGCTCACAAAGAATGTTGGTGTCGTGCCCTATATTTTCCACAAAGAGTATGGATTTCACTCCGTGATGGTGACCGGGAGAGGCGGGCCGTATCCGTCCCTGGACACCTATGTGAAGGGTCTGGAACTGGCACGAATGGAGTCTCCGGAGCAGGAACATCTGCTGGACTACATGGAAAAACAGGCAGAGGATATGGACGTTTTCGTCATGCATGGACCTCTTCCCTTCTACTACGCTCTCTTGGAGCGTTATCGGGAGCTGCGCCCCGACGGAAAAGTATATCTGGAACTGGATCCCAACGGCTGGTGGATGAATCGGATCCCTCCGGATCAGGAACTCTTTCAACGGTTTCTTTCCCAGTGCGATGTCATCGGGGTGAGCTGCCGGCGCATGCAGCGGTACCTCTCTGCCAAATGGCCCTGCCGCCTGGATTATTTGCCGAATGGCTACTATGATTTTGCCGGCGGGGATGTCCATGTGGATTTCAACGGGAAGGAAAATGTCATCCTGACGGTGGGGCGCATCGGCACTGCCCAGAAAGCCAGCCAGGTCTTGCTGGAAGCCTTTGCAGCAACGGCGCCGGCTCTCCCGGGATGGCGCCTGCGCTTGATTGGAAACATTGACCGTGCGTTTGAGCGCGGATACAAAAAGAAGTATTTTGAACGGTACCCAGAATTGAGGGACTGCGTAGAATTTACCGGTCCCATTCAGGATAAGAAACGCCTCATGGAAGAGTACCGCAGGGCAAAGATCTTTGCCCTGACCTCCGCTATGGAAGGAGGAACTCCCAATGTGGTGGCAGAAGCCCTCTACGGAGGGTGCTACATGATCACATCGGATATAGACGGTGCTTCGGATGTGGTGGACGACGGCGCCTGCGGTGAGATTTTCCCCATTGGCAGCACACGAGCGCTGGCAGACATCCTCCTGCGTGTCTGCCGTGACCCGAAGCGTCTTCTTGCCGGCGGCCAAAGAGCCGAGGTCTACGGACGGGAAAATTTTGATTTTCTCAAGATTGCGGCGCGGCTTCATTATCTGCTTTTTGACGAGCCGCCGCGAAACCGCATCTCAGGAAACGGCATGGGAGTGTGATGAAGTTGAGCATGGTCGGATTTAACGGCAGGTGCGTCTTCTTTCAGCAGGACAACGGAGTGCAGCGCATTTTGCTGGATACTTCCAACGTCTACGACAATCACAGTTCGGTGAGCATGGGGGAGCTGGAACCTGCCTATGGGGAAGGCCGTCAAAAAGAGCCTTTTTCAAAGCAATTGGGTAACATCCTCCAGTCTTTGGGAAACCGGAACCTGGGTCATATCCTGATGATGACCCTCCTGGTGAAGGAGCTTTGGAAAAAGACGCGTCCCCTCCGGTTTCTGCGTGTAGGCGGGAGCCTGGCAGATCCGCCGGATCTTCGAACCGCTGAAATGTTGGAGCTCTTCTGTCCGGACAGCTCTTTATGGCATATGTGCCGGGACATGGACGGTTCCCTTCCGAGGGAAAATATTCTGCCGCTCCCCATGAAGACGGAGCTTCGCCCCTTGGCAGATGGTTCTTTTGATGTGCTGTTCCTGGATGATGCCGCAGGAGAACTCCATCCGGACAGAATAGCGGAGCTGCTCGTGAAATTGCGCCCGTCCGGGCGGTTCTTCTGCCTGACGGCGCAAAGAGAACTCGCGGACGCATGCAGAAAATGGCTGCCGAAGGCGGAGTACCTGCCCCTGGAAAAGGGAACGCAGTTTCTCTCTCATGAACTTTCCTATGAGGAATGGAACACGGCCTGGAACATGACGCCCCAAGGAAAACTGGCGGAGAAAAAGCGCATGGCTGCACATCAGCTGGAGCAATTGCAAAAGACAGTTGCCTCGCTGGCTTCCGCCGGCAGGGAGGAAAGGAAACAAGCACTGATTGCAGCCGGGGAAGCAGACAAACTGTTCGCCGAAATATACCCCTTCCTTGCAAGTGTTGAGGTCAAAGCGCTGTCCAGCCAATTTCGGGAATCACTGATTGACTGGCACCTCGGAAACGGGGATCCGGCGCGTGTCCGCAGATGCTTCTCTGCTTTGCTGGAAGACCTGGGACGTTATCGCGATATTTCCGTTGCTAGAATACATACAGAAATGGAGTGGGATTGTTGAAGATTACAGAAACAGAACTCAAGGGCGTCTATATCGTTGAGCCGCAGGTGTTCGGCGATGCGCGGGGCTGGTTCATGGAGAGCTGGTCCAAGAGGAAGCTGGAAGAGGGCGGCCTCCATGTGGATTTCGTCCAGGACAACCAGTCTTTCTCTGCAACAAAGGGAACCCTGCGGGGGCTCCACTACCAGCTGAACCCCATGTGCCAGGCAAAACTTCTCCGCTGCACCCGTGGGGAGATCCTTGATGTGGCGGTGGATATCCGGAAGGGTTCCCCCCAGTATGCGAAATGGGTGGGCGTAAAGCTCTCGGCAGACAACAAAAGGCAGCTCTTCATTCCCAGAGGTTTTGCCCATGGCTTCATCACCCTGACAGATGATGTGGAAGTCATGTACAAAGCTGACAATTACTATGCGCCGGAGTGCGACGGCAACATCCGCTGGAACGATCCGGAAATCGGCGTAGACTGGGGCGTGGAGCCTGTGATTCTCTCGGACAAGGACAGGAACGCCCCCCTTCTCAAAGAGCGCACAGAGCTGAATTTCGTATACGAAGACTGATTCATGGGTTGGATATCCCTTCATGCGAGGTGTGGGTTATGAAAAAAGCTGCGATTTTTGATCTGGACAATACACTGTATGACTATGACAGGGCAGACAAGCCGGCCATGGAAGCTCTTGTGCGGAAGGGCAGCGAACTTCTCGGTGTCTCGGAGGCGGACTTCACCGTGCATTACGATGCAGCGAAGGCGGCAGTGAAAGCCCGGCATGCAAGACGGGCAGAATCCCACAACCGCATGCTTTTCTGCCAGCATGTGGTGGAGCTCCTGGGAAAGAGTCCCCTTCCCTACGCATTGGAACTCTATGAGACTTACTGGGAGGTGTTCCTTGAGAACATGGAGCCCTATGATGGCGCTGTGGAATTCCTCAGGGAGCTGAAGGCAAGGGGCATCCGCACCGCCCTCTGCACGGATATGATGACACGGGTTCAGTACCGCAAGATCCGGAAACTCGGCATGTCAGAATACATCGACTGCATCGTGACCAGCGAGGAAGCCCGCTGCGAGAAACCCAACGCCGTGTTGTTCCAGATGACCCTGGACAAATTGGGCGTGCTGACGCAGGAAGCCGTCTTCATCGGAGACAACCGCGAGCGAGACGTGCAGGGAGCCATTTGGAATGCCATTACGCCTGTCTGGTTCGTGGGAGACAGGAACTACGAACCGGAAGAAGGACTCCTGGCCGTAACCTCCTACCGAGATCCAAGGCTTATGGAGTTTTTTCAACGAAAGCTATGAGTCTCCCTCTTCCCTAAGGGGGAGTGAGAAGGTTAGGTTATAACGCGTGGATGGAAACAATAGCAGCGGGCAGGGAGAATATGGAAAGGAATGAGATAGGTGCATCGGGACAAAGTGGCGTATTTCCTCATCGCTTTTTCCGTCTACCTGCTCCTGCGCGCTTTCTCCATGCACCAGGGAACACCTCTGGCCAACATCCTGCTCCATGTGTCCATTGCCATCTCCCTCCTGACAAGCAACATCCCGAGGGTTCTGGACATTCCCCTGCATTACGCCTACCCGGTGCGCTGCGTGGAATACTTCTCCTTCGGCATGGCTTTGGTCTGCTTTATCTCCATGTGTTTCCGGCATATCAGCGTGTAGTATGCAGCAAAAACACCCCCTGGCTGTATCAGAAAGAACAGCCAGGGGGTGTTTTTGCTGTCAAGACCTACTCACTCACTTGATCTCAATGCGCTTTGCGCTCTGAACCTCTGCCGCTTTCGGCATATCAACGCGAAGGACTCCGTCCTTGAACTCCGCCGTCACCTTTGCCTCATCGATGTTGTCGATATAGAAGGAACGGCTCATGCTGCCAATGCTGCGCTCACGGCGGATATAGCTTCCCTTCTCATCCTTTTCCTCATGGGTCTCATCCTTGCCTGCAGAAATGGTGAGATAATTGTTCTCATAGTGAAGGGCAATATCTTCTTTCTTCATTCCGGGCAGATCAGCAGTCAGCTCGTAAGCATCTCCCTTGTCCTTCACATCCACCTTGAAGGAGGTGGTGCCAAAGTGACTCAGGCTCTGAAGACCGTCATTGAAGAATGGCTCATTGAACAAATCGAAGAGGCTGCGGAAACCGTCCTCATTCTTTGCCAAACTCTTCCTGGAACCAAAAGGCACTAAACCAAACATGATGAACGTCTCCTTTCAGACTCGCGTACAGGTAATCCCGATACGCTGTAAATAACATTTGCCTTGGGGTTCTGCCGTATCCTCCGGCAGTTTCTTTTCTTTTCCCCCTTGCAATTCTTATTATACTCGATAACGTCAAAAAGTCAATAGGTCAAAACAACAATTTTTTTAGTTTTTCTACTCGTATCCAGAACGGTGCTCGCGGACAAAATGGTAAATCCCCTTCAAGGAGCTGTCACCTCCGACCCCAAAGCCATTGTAGGTGGAAAAGCCCAGCAAGTACACTGCCGCCACCATGGCAAGATTCTTGTCATCGCCTCCGAACTTCCCGGCAATAGCTTTCAATTCTTGGAAGGCCGTATCCTCAGGAGTTTTTGTCTCAGGATTCGATGCAATCACCGATTGGATAATATGAGGCAGAACCATGCATACCTGATGAAAAGCATCCTCTTCTCCCGTCACCAGTGCATAGAACCGATCCATGCTCACGCGTCTGATACGCTTATGGGAAACCTTCTGCTTGTCCACAGTTGTTTCCCATTTTATGTTCTGGGAACGCTTGGCGATTGCCTCCACCAAGAAGCAAGCACAATCATCATCCCGCAAGAGTTGGTTCTGCATCTTGATGTAAGTCTTCCCTGCAGAGGCATTGTTCATGGTGTTATGTTTATTCTTCATTTCCACATAAACCTTGTGCACAACGTCACCCTCAGCCAAGTCTATGCCATCCGGATTCTCATATATGATATCCCAACCACCCTCCTTGCCATTATCCGGTACATGACAGCCATCAAAATACTGGAAAATACGCTGGTGAAAATACCCTATATCATTCGTGTTGGCTTTGTCACGCTGGCGGAAAATTTCCCCCTTGATCAGTTCCTCCCAAGATTCCTGAAAAACATTCTTATCGAAAATCATCTTAATGGGATCAATCAGATTACTGTTGAATTTTTCCAAGTCGTATGACAGCAGCTTGTCGCCATAGGCCGCTATCGTCTCAGCCACATGACGCCTCAGCTCCGCCTCCTTGATAAAACTTATGGTCCAGTTCATAAACTGCCTCCAATGTCTTGTATATTTCTTTTGCTACGTGATAAGCAAGTTTGACGGGAACTGCATTGCCCACCTGCCTGTATTGGGCGCCTATGCTGCCCTTGAATTCCCATACGTCCGGGAACCCCTGTATGCGAGCATTCTCCCTGACGGTGAAGGGTCTTGCCTCCAATGGATGGCAACGCTCCGTCTGCTTCTGGGAAGGAGATGTCAGCACCGTGAGAGAAGGCTCATCCATGGAAAGGCGGCGCAAAATGCCTGTGCGTCCCCCCTCCATATCCCAGCAGGACTTCATATACTCCCTGGCTAGTTCGGGGTCAATGTCGCGCCAATAGCCACCGGGAGGAACCAGCTCAAAAAGCTTGCGCTTTTTCTCGCCATAAGGTGTATAGGGGCTGTCAGGAACATCCTTCAGCACATCCCGCAAAACCGGCTTGTATGCACATTTCTCCGGGAAAACAAACCCTACATTCTCTGCCAGATCACTTCTTATGCCGATGGTAATGAGGCGTTCACGCTTCTGAGCCGTGTCATAGTCCCAGGCATTGAGCACAGCCTTCCGGATCGTATATCCCGCCATGACAAAGACCCTGCACATGGTCTTATAGGTACGTCCCTTGTCATGGGTGAGAAGCCCGCGGACATTCTCAAAAAGGAACATTTTCGGCTGAAGTTGCTTCAGAAACAGAGCATAGTGATGAAAAAGAGTGCCCCTGGTATCCTCAAAACCCAATCTCTTTCCTGCATAGGAAAAAGCCTGACAAGGAGCGCCACCGGACAACAGATCCAGTTCCCCCGGCTCAATGCCGTAAATCTCGGTCAAGTCCCGACAGGTGAGATCCGCAATGTCCCCCTCAAACACGTTCCATTCTTTTCTGTTTGCCCGAAGTGTCTCACAGGCATCGTGGTCAACCTCTACCGCCCCAATGGTGGCGAAGCCGGCCTCCTCCACTCCAAGAGCGAGGCCGCCCGCTCCCGCAAACAGTTCTATCGTTGTAAATTTCCGCATATCGATCCTATCCTTCACACAAACTCCCCAATTGCATTGTATTGTATTATAACGCAATTGTTCAAGTTTTGCCACGGGCAAAACCGGAACAGAGTCGTTTCCGAAGAGCCGGGGCGTGTTGACAAACTCCGCCTGCCCTGTAGCAGTCTTGCATTTGACAACACGCCCCATCCCGTTTTTATTTGTTTGCCATTCGGTAAATGCTCATGACGGTTTTCTTGTCCATGGGATGGAAATATCCCACCTTCTTTGTGCCGTTTCCGGTGCACATGTCCGCAAGATACTCAATGGTTTCCTCCGTCTGCACGCCGATGCCGAGTTCCGTGAAATTCGTCGGCATGTCAAGCTCCCGGAAGAATTCCTCCGTCCTGCGGATACCGGCACGGGCGCGCTCCTCCGCTGTTCCGGAATCCACTCCCCAAAGACGCTCTGCATACCTGGCGAAGCGCTCGGGATCGTCCTCGTAGACATAGCGGGCCCAGGATCCCCAAAGTGCTGTCAGGGAAGCGCCATGCGTCACATCAAACCTTCCGCCCAACTCATGTCCCAGCTTGTGGACGGAGAAATCCTTCCTGCGCCCCAGCTCCGTGAAGCCGTTATGGGAGACGCTGCCGCACCACATGATTTCGCTCATGGCATCGTAATCCTTGCGATTCACGATAGCAATGCGGGCATTGTCTATGACATTTTTCATGAGTGCCTCCGCCACGAGATCCGTGAAGGAATTGCCCTTGACCGGAGTGAAGTAGCGTTCCAGCGTATGCATCAAAATGTCGCAGACGCCGCAAGCAATCTGCCGCTTTGGAAGCGTAAAGGTCAGCTCCGGATTCAGAAAGGCCACGGCAGGACGGTTGTACTCGGAGTTGAGTCCGGCTTTCTTTCCGAGCTCCTCATTTGTGAGAACGGCAGAATCACTGGTTTCGCTTCCCGCCGCCGCAATGGTGAGCACAGCTCCCACCGGCGTGGTCTTTGCAAGGGGTACCTTCCCCGTCCAGAAATCCCAGATATCCGTACCGGGATTTGCAACGCCATGGGCGATGGCCTTCGCCGTGTCGATGACGCTGCCTCCCCCGACGGCCAGAATGAAATCCGCCTGAATGGCCAAAGCCTCCCTTACCCCTTCACGAGCCAGAGAGAGGCGCGGATTCGGCTGCACACCCCCCAGCACCTCAAAAGCAAGGCCGCTGGAAGTAAGGCAGCGCTCCACTCTGGCCAGAAGCCCGCTCTTCACGACACTCCCGCCGCCATAGACAAGAAAGACACGATGACCGCCGTACTTGCGAACCTTCTCCGCTACCTCCAGCTCCGCCTCGCGGCCAAAAACGATCTCCGTCGGACATTGAAATGAAAAACTCTGCATAAGGATCCCCCTCCCCAAAACGCCAATCAATGCTGCGCTTTAATTATAACGCAATTGTTCAAATTTCGCCAAGGGCGAAATCTACCGATTGGCGTTTCGACGGGCTTATCCGTCATAACGCTGTTGTTCCAGTTTTGCCACAGGCAAAATACGCCCGAAGCTTCCTGACAGCCCGCTGCTTCGCGTCATGCAGCGTCTGGGGGGTCACGGAAAGAAGTTTCGCTGCCACACGCTGGGTCATGCCCTTGAGGTATACCAGCTCTATCGCCTCCCGCTCACGCTCCGTCAGGCAGGAAAAGGCCTGCCTCATGTCCTCTTCCGTCTCCCATTCCCCCACAGCATCCCGGGGGTCTGCCACAGCCTCCAGCGAGGATGACGCTTCCTCCTCCTCGCTTCCGGGCATGAACTCATGCTGCCAGTGCCTGAGCTCCCGCCGAAAAAACTGGTGGACTCCCGCATACACCATGCTCTTTGCGAAAGCCGCGAAATTCACTCCCCGCCCGGGATCATAACGCCGCACGGCCTGAAGGAATTCCACCTGAGCCACCCCCATGGCATCCTCCGTCACCGTGCGCACCTTGGCAAAATGCGCCGCCTTCACCAAAAGACCTTTGTACGCCTCAAAAAGCATCTCCATGGCCTCCTTGTCCCCTGCCGCCGCAGCGGCAATCAGTTTCTGTTCCTCTGAAATTGTCATATGCTCCCATCCTTGGGGAAACCGGCTTCCCATAGATTCGCGCTGAGGATATCCTAACACGCAAAGCCTTCGCGGTCACACCGGCCTATGGGAGCCTTGCGCGGAAGAATCCTTCCGAAAATCTTCCGAAATCCTTCGTTTTTTTCTCCCGTGAGCCTCCAAAGCATAGATTCCTTCTTGTAATTTTCCGAAAATCATGCTATTCTAAAAAAAGAAGCATGCCGCAACACACATGCGACATTCACACACGCACAAGGAGAAGCATCCCATGGAAAAGCCACGAACACTGGAAGAAATGATGGCCTGGTACGACCGGAAAATCGATGACCTGCAGGCCGAAAATGAAATACTCCGGGAAGAAAAAGCCACACTGGAGCAGCGTCTCCAGGATCATTCCGTTGCCGGAAAATCTGTGGGAAGCGAGCTTCTCTGCGCGGGAGCCGAATGCGACCTCTATCCCGGAGAAATCCACGAAATCCTGATGGATGTCCTGAAGGAGGCCCGAAAAGGCATATCCAATGGCAGCCGCCGCGCGGATGTGCTGGATGACCTCATCGCCCATAACAACATACAAGGCATCCCGGACAAGAAAGCCGAGAGCCTCAAAACCGCCCTGAAGGGCTACAAGGAACTGGATGCCAGCCTGCGTCGCAAACTGAACGACTTGGGCATCGACATAGCCGAGCAGACAAAAAAACACTACAAACTCAAATACTACGGCGATGACCGCTATACTGCCTCCATGGCCTGCACCGGAGGAGACAGCGGCCGGGGAGGGCGCAACCTCGCCTCGAACCTCATACAGAAATTCCTGTGAAAAACTACAACCCAACATGCCGACGCGGATGGAAACAAAAGAGGGCTCCGCTTCGGCAGGATGACCGACACAGCAAAGGAGCCGGCAGATGTTCCATGGGAACGCCTGCCGGCTCTTTCGTTGTTTACCTACCTGCTATGCAAGTTCACGCTTTTCCGTACTCTGGATATAAGCCTCCTTCATGGCCACGGCGAAGGCATCCCCCACCACAACGGCCCGCTTCTCCGCCATTTCCTCCAGCACCGCCTGGACCTCGGTCTTTGCCAGCCCATCCTTGGGATCCGCAAGACTGTAAGTCACCGTCTTGCCGTTGGAAAGAAGCATCGTCATCTTCAAGACATTCTTCATAGCATTTCACCTTCTCTTTCTCATCCGAGGAACCCTCACTCGCTGAGTCCTCCCGCATCCGTGCGGTTCACACCTGCCAGCTCATAGGCCTGCAGTGCGCCGAGCTTCCTTCCGATAGAGAGCGCATCCTCATCGGAAAGCTCCGGGTTGATGTGACTGAAACTGCGCTGCCCGTAGAGAGCTTTCCCGTCCTCTTCGCCGAGCATCACCTTGAGCGTCAGTTTCGTCGTTGCCGCTGTCCTTGCCATTTCTCTCACCCCCTTTCACTCATCCACTTGCAAAAAGGAGGCGGAAAATCAGCCCCGAAAAAACATGTTGTTTTCTTTTTTCACCTGGAAAAGGATTTTGCCATTTGACGGCGAATACATCTTAATATTCGAAGGATTAGTGCAATCCATAAAGGAGGAATGTTCGATGAGGTTATTGAAGTATATGGCTGTCCTGTTCGCTGTTCTGTGCATAACGGCCGGCGGAAAGGCACTGGCCGCAGAAGATGGCCTGCAGGACTTTCGGGATGCGTACTTCCCGTCCATGAAGGATTCCAGGCCCTTCCGTCTGGATCTGATGTTCAACGGACCTACCTTCCAGGCAAACACCCTTCTGACCGGAAGAGCGTGGCCGGACGGAGCCAGCGTCGCCCAGGGGTCGCTTTCCTGGGGCTACACGGACATGGACACCCTGGCAACCAAACAGGTCAATATCCCCCTCTACGCAGAGCGCTCCGGCGGTGTGATTTCCCTGTACGGCAATCGCGACGGCGCTTGGCAGCACGACAATGTTCTCGCCGGTATCACCTGGTTCCTGGACGTATTGGCCACGGATGACAGAGCAATCAAGAACCGGTATGCCGAAACCGTGAAATCCGTAACGTCCACCAAGGAAGGCGCCAATCTCCTGAGAATGGATATCCTCATTGACGGAGCAAAACTGGCAGCCATCGATGTGAGCAGCGACCGTCTCCAGGCTCTGCCCCCCCAGGAAAAAGCCGAGGCGGAGTACTTCATCCGCTATTTCAATGCAGCGGCTGCGGCAAATGACCTCAAGGTCATCTGGACGGTGAATAAGGACACCGGAGAAACCGTCACCGTGGCGATGGATCTCACGGAAATCATGCGGGGCTACGCCAAGGCAGTTCTTGAGGATTCCTATCAGGGCATCATCACCCTGACACCGGAAGAGACCGCTTTCCTCGCCTCCATCGGCTATTATTGCAACCTGCATGCCTACCTGTCCTCCACCAAGGATTCGTCGGCAATACCGACCGCCATCCCTGCGGATGTAAAAAGAGGAGCCGCAGAACACGAATTCCTCAAAGACGCAACCCAGGAAATCATTTCCATCGTGAACCGGAAATAACATTGCAGCAGCAAAAGGAAAGGCCGCACTTCGAGATCCCTCCGGGGGATAACGAAGTGCGGCCTTTCCTTTTGCCGTTTACTGCTCGTACCAGTTCAGATACACATTCGCCCGCTCCACGATCCGCATCTCCATGGCATGGCGGCGCTCCTCCTCCCGTGAGAAGAGCAGTGCCGCATCCCTATGCCTGCGAAGGGTTCTGCAGGTCCATGCGGACCGGAGGGAGTGTGGACTCTCCCGAAAAACGATCCTGCTCCGGACGCCCGCTCCGTCCTTCTCCTCAAGGAACCGGACGGGCTGTGCAAGATTCACGTATCCGATGGCAGGATCCCTCCCAACCATCTCCTGCGCCACCTTCACGGGCATCAGCACGATGCCGGGACTGATGACGAGAATGGCCATTTTCTCGAACCGCTCCGCCTCCTTTTCCCGATGCATGCATCTCCACTGCTTCCTGACGGACTGGGGCGTTTTCCCGTAGTGCTCCGCAATCCGCTTCACCATTGCCGCAGGCTTCACAGCGACCTCCTCCACCGTTCCGTCCCTCCAGTAGAGCAACGTGCAGATCCCTCTCTCTCCGTACCCTGCAACCATCATCTCCAGTTCATGATATGCGTGTCCGTTTTTCTTGGGCATGCGTCGATCCTCCTCCACACTATATTTTAGGACATATGTACATAAAGTACACCGTTCACGAACATATTTAAGACATACGTCCCAAATCCACTTTCACATTATACCATACAAGAAATTATTTGTAAATATCCATTCCTTGGAATTTACAGAGTTTTACCAAGAAACTCTTCTTTTTAAAAATAATTCTTTGTTCGGGAACAAAAAGAAGGCTGCCCCAGGAAGTTCTTCCCTTCCCGGGGCAACCTTCAATTAGCAGCTGCGATATGTTCCCGCCTCGTTATTCCTGGGATGCATACAGATGATAATAATATCCGCGGTTTGCCATGAGTTCCTCGTGCTTGCCCACTTCCACGATGCGGCCTTTGTCCATGGCCACAATGAAATCGCAGTTCCTCACGGTGGAAAGCCGGTGGGCAATCATGATCATCGTCCTGCCGCGGGCAATCTGGTCGATGTTCTTCAGGATATGCTGCTCCGACTCCGTATCCAGGGCACTGGTGGCCTCATCGAAAATCAAGATCCTGGGATCCAGCAGCAGTGCTCTCGCAATGGATACGCGCTGCCGCTGGCCTCCGGAGAGAAGGCTGCCGCGCTCGCCCACGAAGGTCTCGTACTTGTGGGGCATATCCTGGACGAACTCATCCGTACCGGAGAGCTGAGCCGCAGTCATGACGGCTTCCTCCCCGATGTTCGGCATGGCAATGGAAATGTTCTCCTTGATGGTTCCCGCAAAGAGGAAGTTTTCCTGGAGAACGATGCCGATCTGGCGGCGGAGCCACGCCGTCTCCACCTGGGCAATGTCCACCCCGTCGATGAGCACACGCCCGCTGTCCGGCACATAGAGCCGTTGGATGAGCTTGGTGAGGGTGGACTTTCCGCAGCCGGAATGTCCTACGATTCCCACCCGTGCTCCGGGGGGGATCCGCAGATTCACATCCGAAAGGATGTTCTTGCCGTCTGCCTTGTAGCGGAAATTCACATCGCTGAACACGATCTCCCCCTGAAGACTGGGAAGGGTCGTGCGATTGGGATTGAAGGCCGGCTCGCTCTTCTCGTTCATGATATCCCCAAGGCGCGCCATGGAGACGCGGATGGTCTGGAACTGCTGCCAGAGATTCACCAGGCGGAGAATCGGGGCAATGACCTGACCCGCCAGCATCTGGAAAGCGATGAGCTGTCCCACGGAGAGTTTCCCCTCCATGACATTGTAGGCGCCGATCCAGAGAATCGCAAGATGGAACGCCTGCTGAAGGAACATGCCGATGCTCCCCGCCGCATTTGCCACATTGAGCACGCCAAGGGCGCTCTTGAGGAAACGGGAAAGCACCTCCTCATAGCGCTCCACGAAGGTGCGCTCCACGCCCAGCGTCTTCACCGTGCGCACGCCCGTCACCGTCTCAATGAGGAAGGACTGCTGCTCCGCATTCAGCAGGAACTTCTCATTGATGCGCCGCTTGTAAATCGGCGCGATGACCGCATTGAGCAGCACATAGATGGGAATCGTCACCCAGACAATGTAGCTGAGTTCCGCGCTGTAGACGAACATGACGGCAATATAGACGATGGCGAAGATAATATCGAGGACAACCGTCAGGGACGAGCCCGTCAAAAAACCACGGATGGTCTCCAGCTCGTTCATGCGGGATACCACATCACCTACCTGCCACTTGTCGAAGAATCGCACCGGAAGCTCCGAAATCTTGCGGAACAGGTGGGAGGACAGCACCACGTCGATTTTGTTCGTGGTATTGATGAAAAGATAAGACCTGAGCGCCAGCATCCAGTTGTTGAAGAGCGCCACCAGAATCATGCCGATGATGAGCACATCCATGGTGCTCAGGCTGTGATGCACCAGCACCTTGTCGATGATGAACTGGGTGAAAAGGGGCGTCAGTATTCCGAAGAGCTGCAGCAGAAGGGAGATGAACAGCACCTTTACCAGAAGGCTTTTGTACTTCATCACCACGGGGAGGAACCAGGAGAAGCCGAACTTCTCCACCTTTTCCGTCAGCTTTTCCACATGGAACCGCTTCGTGAAAAGTACCACCTCGCCGGACCAGAGCTTGGCAAAAGCCCCGATCTTTGCCGCCAGGCGCCCCTCGGGATGGAGGGGATCGAAGAAGACAATCTGTTCTTCGTTCCCTCCGATGACCACCACATAGTTCCCCTGCTGCATGCGGCATACCGCCGGCATGGGCATGCGCACGAGCCGCTTGACATCCACGCCCTCGAACTTCCTGGCCTTGAGGCCGATGTCCTGCGTCGCCTGGAGCAGGGTAACCGTATCCGCCGCATTGGCATCCACGATATAAGCCCGCTCCAGCTGGCGGTAGTCCGCCGGGATGGAGAAATGTCCCGCGATCTGTACAAGACACGCGAGAGCCGTATCTAAATTCGCCATATCATCTCTCCCTCAAAGCTTCGTCCTGATACTGGCGGAAGGGGTCGAGGAAGAAGTCGATGATGCGCTTCTTCTTGATCTTGATCTCTGCCGTCACATTCATGCCCGGCTGCAGGGTGATGCCGCTCTCATCCTTCTCCACGGAGAGATAGAGACGGTACCGCTTGTCCTTTTCCTTGTCCTGTGGATCCTCAATGGCGTCGGGGCTGATCTCCGTCACCTCCGCCGTCACCATGCCGAACTTCTGGAAGTTGAAGGTCTCCACCTTCACCTCTGCCTCCTGGCCCTTCTCGATGAAGCCGATATCCTTGTTGTCCGCATAGACCTCCACTTCCATGAAGGCATCTTCCGGCACGACCATCATGAGGGACTGCGCCTCTGAGACAACGCCGCCCACTGTATGGACAGACAGCTGGTTGACGCGCCCCGATACCGGAGCCGTGATGACGGACTGGGAGTTGGTCTCCGTGGCCTTTGTCAGCTCCTCCTGGTAGGTATTGAGCTGCTTCTTTGCCTCCACCAGCTGGGTCATGGTATCCTGCCGATAAGCAGAATCCGTGGTGGCCTGATTGTCAATGGCCTCGGCGAGCTTTGCCCGCTCCTTTGTGATCTCCTCCGCCATAGCCTCGGCGCTTTTCTGGTACTCCACCCGGGTCTGGCGGGCCTCCAGAAGCTGGAAGTAGGACACAGCATCCTGGCTATAAAGCTGGTTGAGGCGGCTCTCCTTCTCCTGCGCCACTGCCAGCATGGACAGATACTTCTGCTGGGTCGCCATGGAAGACTGGATGGCTGCTTCCTCCTGGGCAATAGAAGCCCTGTTCTTCTCCTGATCCGCCATGAGCTTCGTCCGACGGCTCCGATAAAGAGCAACCTGGGACTCCACATCCTTTTGGTCCAGATCCTGGGAAACCGGAGGAACGAAAGTCTCATCGTTCATCTCCGCCTGGAGCCGCTTCACCGTCATATCATAGTAAGCAACCTGCTTCCTGAGCTGATCCACATCCGCCTGGGTTTTCGTGGTGTCCAGTGTCAGGAGGGTCTGCCCCTGTTGGACGAAATCCCCCTCCTTCACAAAGAGCTCCTTGATGACGCCCTTATTGGAGGACTGGACGATCTTGACATTGCCAACGGGAATGATGCGGCCCCTGGCCACAGCCACCTCGTCCACTTCTCCCACGAAGAGCCATATCCCGGCCACCACAATGAGAGCCACGATCGTCCAAAGAACCATGCGCCCCACGGGGGAAGGCGGCGTCTCCGTCACCTCCAGAATGGAGGCCAGGAACTCTGTTTCCTGCTTGTTCTTGTCCCCGTCTATGAATTTTCTCCATGCTTCCTTTATCTTCATGCTCCTACCTCTTGCATTTCATACAGATTCTTATAGATGCCGCCAAGAGCCATGAGCTCGCTGTGGGAACCCTGCTCCGCAATGTGCCCGTGATCCATGACGATGATCCTGTCGCATTTCTCCACCGTCACCATACGATGGGCTATGATCACCATGGTGCGGTCCCCGGCAATCTTCTCCAGATTTTTCATGACGATGCGCTCCGATTCATAGTCCAGAGCACTGGTGGCCTCATCGAAGATGAGAATCCTGGGATCCGTCATGAGGGCGCGGGCTATGGCAATGCGCTGCCGCTGTCCTCCGGAGAGGCCTGCGCCGCGCTCTCCCACCTTCGTATCATAGCCTTCATCCAGTTCCAGGATGAAATCATGGGCGCCTGCCAGTTTTGCCGCCCGTATGACCTCCGCCATGGGAGCCGCCGGCTTTCCCGCAGCGATGTTGTCGCGGATGCTGCCGTCGAAGAGATAATTGTCCTGCATGACCACGCCCATCTGATGGCGCAGCCAGGGATAATCCGCCTCTCTGAGGTTCGTCCCGTCCACGGTGATCTCCCCTTCGTCGGGGAAGTAGATCTTCTGGAGCAGGCTTGCCATGGTGGATTTGCCGGAACCGGAACGACCCACGATGCCGATCTTCTCCCCCGCCTTGACGGAGAAGCTCACATGCTCCACCGCGGGAGGAAGATCCAGACGATAGCGGAAGGTCACATCCTTCACATCAATATCCCCCCGGATCACCAGGAGACCCGAAGGACTGGGGCGAAGCACCGGTTCGATGCGGGAATGGATGATATCCCCGATCATATGGAGGCCGATCACCATGCGCTGGACCTGGGGCCACATGGTAAAGAGCTCCACCAGCGGCCGTATGGCCTGCGCCGAAATCATCTGATAGGCGATGAGCTGGCCAAGGGTGAATTCCCCCCGCATGACCATGTAGCCGCCGAACCAGAGAATCACCAGTGTGGAAATGGTCTGGATCACCTGGCTGGTACTGCTGACCACCAGGTTGAAGGCATCCATATCGAAGTTGAGGCCGATGTGCCTGGCTACCAGCTTCACCCACTTCCGCATGAACTGCGGCTCAATGGCAAGGGCCTTCACCGTCTGCATGCCCGTCACCGCCTCCACCAGGAAGTTCCGCCGAGCCATCATGGCACCCATGGCAGCCCTCATCTTTTTCCAGAATATGGGCATGGCCCAGAAAATCTGCACGGCGAAGAGGGGCACAATCACCAGGGAGATGAGCGTCAGCGACACGCTGTAATACAGCATGACCGCCACGAACACCACGGAGAACAGAACATCCAGAACCGTGGTGATGGTCTGCCCCGTCAGGAATTCCCGGATGCCGCTGACGAAGTTCACACGCATCATGGTCTCACCCACCTTCCGGTGCTCATAATAAGGCGCCGGAAGAGAAATCAGATGGCGGAAAATCCGCGTCCCCAGAATCGCGTCAAGCTTCGTCGTCGTAAAGTTCATGACATAGGTTCTGGCAGCATTCAGCACAGCCTGCACCAGGGCCAGAACCATCATGGCCACGCCCAGCACCGTAAGGGTGGAAAGCCCCTGATTCCCGATGACCTTATCCACAATGACCTGGGTGAAAAGGGGGAGCAAAATCCCCATGCTCTGGAGGAAAAGGGAAGCCAGAAGAACCTCACCAAAATATTTCTTGTAGTGCAGAATCACGGAGTAAAACCATTCCAGGTTGTACCGCTTGATGATTTCCTGGAACGTGATCTTGGGGCTCAAGACCAGAACTTCCCCGGACCAGACCTTCAAAAACACCGAGGTGGGCATGGCCACGGGTCGATCCTTCTCGGGATCCATGAAGAACACCGACTCGTCCGTATTCACGCCCAGCATGGCGTATTTGCCGTTCTTGAAGCCAATGACCGCCGGCACGGGAACCGCCTTGAGTTCCTCCGGCGCAGGTGTCAGAATCGCGCCCCGATACTTGTACGGCTTCAGGGACTTCACGACCCTTTGCCAGTTCATCTCCGTATCCCGAAGATTCTTGTTGGCGCGGATAAAGGCCTCCTCATCCACCGCACACCCCTGCTGATGAAGAGCCGCCACAACGGAGCGCAGGGCAGTATAACCCGCCCATTTACTTGTATCTTCCATAGATCAATCTCCTATACCCTATACATGAATCCACCCTATTATGCCAAATTTCACGGGAAAAAGCAAGGGGAAAGTCAAAATGTCAAAAAAAACAAGCCGCAATCTGCGGCTTGTTGCTGCTCATGAATTCCATGTCTCCGCTATCCGCTGTTCCAGCTCCCGGTCAAGCTCTTCCTTTCTCGCGAAAAGCTCTTCATACCAGGCCAGCCGCTCCCCGTAGTGCTGCGAGAGAAGACGCTCCCGCTTCACATAGCGGTAGGCAGCCTCCGCCAGACCCAGACGCAAGGCGCGATCCTCCACCAGGAGCTTCAAACGCTCGGCAAACTCCCGTGGGCTTCGGTAGAGAAAGCCCGTGAACCCGTCCCGGACCGTCCCCGAATAGACCGTGGGGGAGGCGAGAACCGCAGCCCCATGGCCTGCGCTCTCGATGAACTTGAGATCCGACTTCATGCGGTTGAACTCCGTATCCCGAAGGGGCAGCAAGGAGATATCCGATGCGTGGAGAACCTTCGTGTAGACATCATAGGGTACAAACTTTCCGTTATAATAGCGGTCATCCCCGATGAATTCCTTGTGCTTTGTCTTGAGCGCGGCAAAGAATGCCTTATCCGCCAGTACCCGGAAGCGGAGCCGCTCCCCATAGCGCTCTGCCGCCTCATTGAGGACAGGCATGATCTCCCGCCAGTCCCCTTCCCGGTTCAGCGCCCCGAAGAACACCGTCACAAAGGGCGTTTCCTCGTAGCGGCGCTCCTCGGGCAATTCCCGAAGCTCATTGGGAAAGACCTTCACATGGGGATTATGGGGGCGTATCGCCTCGGCCAGTGCCTCTGTGGACACCTGGCAGGCATGGCTTCCCCGGAAATCCAGCCAGTCGGAAGCATCATAGGCATCCTTCCAAAGGGAGGGACTGTCGTCGATTTCGTGGAGAAGAAGATATCCCTCCCGCCGCAACCTCTCCATCTGGCTGCGAGCCTCCTTCACGCTGCTGTAATGGAGCCTCTGGCGGATGAGGAGCCGCCGCTCCTCCCCCCGGCCAAAGGTAAGATCCATTTTCCCCTTTTCTTCCCGATAGCGAACCCCCGGCTCAGTCATGAGAAAGGCATGGGGCTCCGACAAACGAACTCTTGAGGTCACCAACGCCTCTCCCAGAAGGGACTGAACGAAGATATTTTTCCGGGGCTGCTCCCGGACGGCCCGCAGGAGATACCCCACAGCCCAGACATCTCCGGGAGCCGCTCCCTGCCCCTTCTGCCATGCGCGGAGGGAACGGAGAAGCGCCTCTGTCTCCGGCCGCTTCCTCTCCTCCTCATCCGCCTTGGCGTAAAGAGGCGTTGTCGCAACAGGAAAGAGTCCCGCCTCCGCCAGGAGGGAACGGAGTTCCTCCAGGGACATACCGGCAGAGGGGGAAAGTCTCTGCCCCGAGAGAAGGGAACGCAGATGACCGAAATAGCAGGGATTCTCCAGAAAGAATACCATCTGGCCATTCAGCGCGAGGCACTCCCCGTGATGCCGCAGGATCTCCGCCGTAAGCGCCGATACGGTGCTGCCCTCATAAAGGATGCAATCCACGCTCTCCACGCCCAATGCGGAAAGATCCGTGGAGTCCGGCGCTCCCGAAAGAACCGCATCCATCGAAGGAAGAAGAGCTGCCGCATGCACCGCCTCCGTCACTGCCACATAGCGGCAATCCGGCCGGATGCGGCGAAACTGCTTCGCCGTTTGGCCGTCCCGGCAGCCGAAATGGAGGATGCTGCGCGCCTTAGGAGGAAGGAAGCCGCTGAAATCCATGGGGCGCATCATTTCATTACCCCGTAAATCATGTTGAGCTGACGGCGCAGGCAGTCCCGCTTGTCCAGCTTCTCAAGCACCGTCTCCCTGGCCGCCTTGCCCAGCCGCTTCCGAAGCTCCGCATCCTCCAGAGCCTCCTCGATGCGCATGGCGATATGGGAAGGCTCCCGGAAATTCGCCAGAAGTCCGTTCACACCGTCCTCCACGAATTCCTCCACCGGAGGGGTCTTGGATGCCACGAGAGCGCAGCCCGCCGACATGGACTCCACCATGGACCAGGAGAGGATGAAGGGGCGGGTGAGGTAGACATGCACCGTGGATGCCTGCAGGAACATCTGATAGGACTCCCGATCCAGAAGCCCCGTGAAGTGCACACGGCTCTTGTCATAGCCCCCCTTCTTCTCCTCCAGTTCCTTCCAGGTGGTGTCCTTTGGCTTTGGCCCGTAGCAGGAGCGATCCACGCCCGCAATGACCACATGGCAGTTCGGACGGCGCGCCAGAAGAATCCGCACCGCATCCATGAACTGTGGGAACCCACGGTATGGCTCAAGTCCCCGGGAGAGATAGGTCACAACCTCCTCCGCCTCCGAGAGATCCAGAGGAAGCTTTGGCAGAACCAGCTTCCTTCCCGGTTGCGGGCAGGCAAAGTCCGTGTCCACACCCTCATGGATCACCTGGAGGCGCTCCTGCATGAAATCCGGGAACTGACTCTTCTGCCACAGGGTGGGCGTAAAGCAGGCATCGCACGGCTCGAAGGCCAGCAGCGGCGTCCCATCCATGCTGCGGATACGCATCTTGTCATCCTCCGTCACCTTGTCCTCGGGCCAGTAGCCTACATCCGAACCGAAGGCTCGGTAGAACCACTCGAAATACCCCACCAAGGGAACCTTGGGATAGAGATCCTTCACGAAGAGGGTGGAGCCCCACCCCGTATGGCCTACGATCACATCCGGTACGAAGTCCGCCTTTTCCTTGAGCCCCACAATGGCCCGTCCCACAGCCTGTCCCTCCAGGATGGCATTTTCCATGGGCTTCACATAGTGATGGATCCCCTTCGTCGCCTCCCGGTTCAGCTTGTAGATGCCCACCGTCACGTTGTTGAGTCGGTTCTGGTTCATTTCCTTCGTCAGGAAGAACACCCGGTTCTTCGGATCCCTGGCAAAATGTATGGCCAGATGCAGGAACTGGGCAGGGAAATTCGGGTGCAAAAACAAAATATTCATGCTTGAAACCATCCTTTACATCGTCGCGAAAAAATACTTGTAAAAAGGGGGACAATACATTATAACGCAATTGTTCAAGTTTTGCCACAGGCAAAACCCTCCAAGGAGTGCCCTTTTTCCATAACAAAAGGCGCACTCCCCATTTGGGAAGTGCGCCCCATAGATTCGCTCAGAAGCCCTGTTCCAGATGCAAGCGATTAAAGCTGCGTCCAGGAACCGTTGGACTTGTCATAAGTGAAGGTGCCGTCCGTGAGCTGGAAGACCATATCGCCCTTCGATGCATAGTTGGAAACGGTGAGCTTGGAGCCATCGTTGAACTCGATGACCATATTCTTGCCATTCAAGCCTGCGCTGGTGACATTGCCAAGGTTGAGGTTGTAGAGCATTACCTTGTCGCCATCGTTGTACTGCGTGATGGTGTCCTTGCCCTCGTTGTAGCCAAGCCAGAACACGTTGTCGCCCGTGCCGCCGGCAAGCGTGTCATTGCCTGCTGCGCCACCCCAGAGGGAGTTGGAACCCTTACCGCCGACAATGCTATCGCCGGAAGTACCGCCTGCGAGCTCAACAGCACCCGTGGAGCTCTTGGCATTCAGCGTGCTGAAACCGCTGAAGGTATCACCCTTGCTGCCATCGAGCCAAACCTTCACATCATCGCTGCCGGAAACACTGACCGCGCCCTTGCCAGTACCAACATAGTAGTAATCGTCCACGTCATCGCCATAAGCAACTGTCTTAGTGGAGAAGGTAACGTCGCGAGTCGTGCCCTCTCCCGTAGTGTAAGTGAAGACATTGTTCGTGCCGCCAACAAGAGTCAGCTTCCTACCATTGCCGTCACCAGACCAGCCGAGCACGACATTGCTGCCATCCCTGCTAACGCTCTCCAGCTGACCAGCAGTGATGGAGATAACATCCTCGCCGGCCGTGAAGCTCTGGATGGAATCGCTGCCATCGCCTTCACCATAGTAGAAGACATCCTGTGCCTTGCTGCCGCCAACGAGCAGATCCGCTGCAGTGCCGCCGCCATACAGGGAGTTCTCAGCTGCAGAACCACCCTGGAGCGTATTCCTGGTGCCTGCTGCACCAACGATAATGTTAGCGGCCTTGTCAGCACCGGTAGCCGCAACAATCCCCTGGAAAGTCGGGCCTTCGCCGTAGTTTCCGGTATTGCCGAGATCAATGACCACGTCGCTCTTCGTATTGGCGAAGTTGACCGCGCCATCTACGCCTGCATAAACAGCCGTCGAACTTGCATCCGTTGCATTGATCTTTCCACCCTCGGAAGCCACCGTGACCTCAATGATATGATCTTCGCTGTCCGCAATACGGAAAGAAGAACCGGATGCATACGTCGTACCCGTAGTGGTAATGGAAGCCGAACCCTGAGTGAGCTTAACATTACCGGACTTGTCCAGGGTAGCGGAAGCACCAGAGAAACCGTCGGCAAAGTAGAGGATATCAGTGTCCTGATCGAAGCCCGAAATCACATCATTGCCGCTCGTGGAGGCGAAGATGATAACATCCGTTCCGCTATTTGCGAGCTTGATTGTATCATCTCCACCGCGTCCATCAACGAACGTTGCTCCCGCGCCCTTCACATTGATCGTATCCGTATCATCCGTTCCACGAATGATCCAAGCGGAACTTCCGGCAGAAGCATTAATCGTCTGCTTGAGGCTTGAAGAAGATGCATCATACGTGAAGACGCCATTGTCAACCGTTACCGTACCAACCGTAACAGCATCCGAAGGAACCTCTGACGTAGAATCTTCTGCCTGCCAAACAGTTGTCTCATCCGTGGTGTAGAAATAACCTGCACCTTTTACCTGACTCAAATCAATAGTAGCCATTAAAAAACAACCTCCCATAAAATAGAATAAACTCGGAAACGGCTTTCGCCGCTATCGCCTATGCCCATCCTTGCGGACAGACATAAAATTTAAAACTTCAAGACATATAATAGCATAGGTCGGATATGTTGTAAAGAAGAATTTGCAAAAAAATGAAAGAAAGGGGAGACACACCTGCGAGGTTCCAAAGGACAAAAAGAAACCCCACAGATGGGCGATACATCCATGGGGAATGCGAGGTTGTCGAAGTAATTGGAACCCTTGTAAGGGAGTTCTTACTTTACTCTATTTCTTATCATACACGATTTTCCACTTCTTCGCAAGAGGAATCTTGCATATTTTCACAGAAATGCCTTAGGGCGTGTTGATTAATTCACTCACCCCATCTTCACAGTTCTTGACTGTCCCTGCGTCGTTGACAAATCCTCGACATAGTACCGCTATGACTGTGGTTTATCGCCTAGCAATAGACAGCCAATCACCGCAAATATGGACGAA
>DFES01000156.1:1846-10157 GCA_002369175.1 Selenomonadaceae bacterium UBA3796 | reverse complement strand
TCCAGATAGTCCTCGCCCGTGCCGCCCACCAACGTATCGTTCCCCGTCTGGCCGTAGAGCTCCGTGCTGCCGCTTCCCGCCTTGAGGAGATTGTCATTGGCGTTGCCCACGATGGTGAGATCGTTCCTGGCATCCACCGTCCGGATGGTGCTTTCATACCAACTGCTGTCAAAGGTTCCCGTAAATTCCTCGAACAGGCGCACGATCGCTTTTTCCGCATCCTCATAATCTGCGTTCAGCGGAAGATCGCTTTCTTCCTCATCGTAGGAGGTGGAAGCCTGTTTCGCGAAATAGCGGAAGAGCATATACCCGCCTGCATAGCTGTCTCCTCCGCAATTATAGTATTGGGTCAGATTGAACACATAATCCCGCATCCGGGACACCTTATCTGCCTGGGCGAGAGAGCGGATGGTATACTCTCTCTCGTCATCGATGCCGTGGACCAGTTCCGCCAGCCCCTCCTTTACAAACGTCGGGAGATATGCAAAATAATCGATATTGGCAGCCATGACCGCGTGGGTCAGCTCGTGGGCCAAGGTACGATCCAGGTACGCACTCGTATTGGCAGCCTTGCCGTTCACATCATTGTAATCCAGGGAATCATAGTAATACATGTTGATGTTCAAGGTCAATTCTGAGGCTTCTCCGTTATAGGGATTATAAGAGTACCCTACGGAGGCCAGTACGTTATCGTAACTGTTATAAAAATTCAGGCCGATGGTATTGACCGTTGTCCCGTATTCCCTGAAATTCATGTCGAAGGATTCCTGCACCAATCCCAGTGCTCCGGACATCCACCACTGATTGAGGCGTGAAACCACGGCCTGTTGACTATCGGTCAGGCTCCATGCATCCGGCCAATAGATGGTAAGACCATTGAAGGTGGAGCTTGCGCTTGTGGGATACGAAAGATAGCTCGTGGAACCGGATTCCGGCACGACGCTTTCCGCCGTTTTTTCCGTGGTTCCGCCGGCATCCGAGCCTGTGATTGCCCCTGTGTCCGAATTGTCCAGAAGAATGCCGCACTTCTCCCGAAGAAACGTAGAACTATCCGCCTCCCAATAGCTGTCACTGCCATACGCGGAAAGGTCATTGATATAGCTATTGACGAGATCTCCCATACTCGTGAATTTACCGTTCGATGCATAGTTCACAGCATCGTCCAGAGCGCTCACGCCGGATTCATTCGTATTGTCCAAAGAATACATGAACTTCTTGATAACCTCAAGCGCACTTGCCATGCAAAACATCCTTCCTCACCATGCATACCCTGATGCTTTCCTCTCATATTTTATGTTCAGCATAGAGCATCTCACTCAAAAGTCAACACGCCCTTGTCATCGCCGACAAGAAAAAGCACCATATCTTGAGGATATGGTGCCGATTTCTTATTCTGCTGTAAAGGGCAAAAGCGCGATGTTGCGTGCCCGCTTGATGGCTACCGTCACCTGGCGCTGATGCTTGGCGCAGTTGCCGGAAATGCGGCGGGGCAGAATCTTGCCGCGCTCCGTCGTGAAACGACGAAGCTTCGCTGCATCCTTGTAGTCAATGTGCTCAACCTTATCTACGCAAAAAGAGCAGACCTTCCTGCGAGGTCTCCTGCTTCTGTCACGTCTAATCAAGTCCGTTCCCTCCTAACTCAAAATGGGATTTCTTCCTCGGGTATGGCAGGGCCGAAGGAATCTGCCGGAGGCTGTGACGGCGCAGTTCCCGCCTGCGGAGCAGTATGGGAATATCCGCCTTCCCCGGAAGTTGCGCTGCGTGAATCCAAAAACTCCATTCCATCCGCTATGACCTCAGTGACATAACGCTTCGTCCCGTCCTGAGCCTCATAGTTCCGCGTCTGCATGCTGCCCTCGATGAGGATGCGACGCCCCTTGGTCAGGTTGTTGCCACAGATTTCTGCCAGCTTTCTCCACGCCACAATGGGAATAAAGTCTGCTGTAGGCTGACCGTTGTCCTCTCCCTTGCGGGCATACCTCCGGTCTACTGCCAGAGTAAAGGTACAAACGGCAATGCCCGTCTGCGTATAGCGAATCTCCGGATCACGGGTCAATCGTCCAATCAGTATTACCTTGTTCATGCCATATCCTCCCAATCGCCGAACATATCCTACGATGCCCATGAAACCCTCAAGGGAATCCTGCGGCATCCCTTTACGGATTCAGCTCACTCCTCATCGGATTTGACGATCATGTGCTTCAAGAGCTCGTCAGTGATCTTCATCACGCGGTCGCACTCAGCGACACAGGACGGTTCGCAGGTAATGTTGAACAGGCAGTAATAACCCTCAGTCTCGTCCTTGATCTCATAGGCCAAGCGTTTCTTGCCCCAGCGATCTTCCTTATCAATCGTGCCGCCATTCGCCACGATGAGCTTGGAGAACTTCTCAATGACTGCATTCGTTGCCTCTTCTTCCAGAGGCTTGACAATGAATATGACTTCGTACTTTCTCACGAAATCACCTCCTCCTTTGGTCTTTTGGCTCCCCATTGCAAGGGAGCAGGGAAGGCTTCCATATGAAACCTAACCAGAAAAGTATACCATTTTTTTATCTGCCACGCAATAGGGTTTTCCTACAAAGTTTTCTCCTTGTGCTGGAAAATATGCAATTTGGCAAAAATCTCCGCCTTCCACAGGCGGTACCTGAATTCCAGCAAGCCAAACCTGGGATGGGGAATGTTCACCCTCTGCATGAGATAGGGATTCGTCTGAAAGGTATTGAGTCCCGCATCCCCCGTCACCGCCGTCAGATATTCATTCCTCCGGAGAAGCTCCGGCAGGGAATCATCATAGGCGCCATTGGGATAGGAGAGACTGAACACCGTATGGATGCCGTTCCATTCCAGGATGAGCTTCGACAGCTTCACTTCCTCCTCCCTTTCCTCCGGCGGGAGTGTGGTCAGGGGAATGTGGTTCGCCGTATGGCTGCCAATCTCAATGCCGCGGTTCTGCATGTTGCGAAGATCGTCCCAGGTCAGATATCCCGGCAGGCCGATGTCATTCGTCACCATGTAGACCACGGCCTTCATCCCATGCTCCTCCAAAATCGGCAGGGCCTGCGTGAAGTTGTCCTTATAGCCGTCATCAAAGGTCAGGATAATGGGTTTTTCCGGCAGCTCCAGCTTCCCCTTTTTCGCCTTCATGAATTCCAGCATGGTGATGGTGGTATACCCTTCTTTATCCAGGTAATCCATCTGCGCCCGGAAATCCTCGGGCTGCACAATATAGGTCACCGCATTCGGGTCATCCCCCGAAACTTCCCCCGAATTCACCATGTGATACTCCAGAACCGGAACCCCCTCCGGCACCGGCATCACGCAAAGACAGCCCAGGGCAAGGATCACAGCCGCAAGGGCCGCAAGCCCAAGGCTCTTTAACATGTTCTTCCGACTCAAAGCAAGCTTCCCCTTTCCCCCCTCAATTGTTCCGCCAATTTCCTCAGTTTCCTCATGCGATGATGCATGCCGGACTTGCTGACGCAAAGCAGTTCCGCAAGTTCCGCCAGTGTCGCCTCCGGATGGGAAAGGCGCGCCTCCGCTGTCTCCCTCATATGCCCGGAAAGCTGCTCCAGCCTGCCCTTCCCCCGGAGAAACCGAATGTCCTCCAACTGGCCTGCCGCTGCATCCACAACCTTCTGGAGATTCGCCGTCTCACAGTTCACCAAGCGGTTCACCTGGTTGCGGACTTCCTTCAGATTTCGAGCCACCTCGAATTTCTCCACGGCTTTCTCCGCCTGAAGCATGCCGAGAAAATCAATCACCGCGTCTCCTTCTTTCATATAGACCACATAATCGTCCTTTCGATCCGTCAGTCCCGCAGGAAATTCCATGCGCCGAAGAAGGCCGAGCATCAACTCCGCCATGGAGTAGCTTCCGGTCACCAATTCCAGATGGTAACTGGCTTCCGGACGGTTCACGCTGCCTCCCCCCAGGAATGCTCCCCTAAGATATGCCGCCCGACAGCAGGAACGCCGCAGAAGCACCGAATCCGCTCCCATGTTCAGGCTCCCCTCTTTCATGAGCCCCGTATGGGAAAGGAGCTCCACCGCCTGGGACGAGGGGGAGGCCTGCACAAAATAGCTGTTGTGCTTCCGGAGGCGCTTGGCGCGGCTCACCATGATCTCCGTGGGCAGCCCCGGAATCTCCCGCTTGAGCAAGGTCAGAACCTTTCTCGCCACAGCGGCATTCTCCGTCGAGAATTTGATGCCAAAGGCACGATTTCCTCCGAATATGACGGTTCCGCCCATGCGAAGAAGGGCTGCCAGTTCCGCTGTGCGGCAGCAGGATCTCTCATAAAAAAGACGGGCCAGCTCATTTTTCACTTCCGTGGCAAAGGATGCCATGAAAACCACCTATCCCAAAATTTCCTCAAAACCGTAGGAATCCTCATGTTTCAGATCATAAATCATGCCCATGACGCTCTTGCAGAGTTTGTCCGGATTGTGACGGATCACCTCCGTCTCGTTGATGATATCCGCCTTGACTACGCCTACTCCCAGCGCATTGATCTCAGCCTCATCCACCTTCACCGGATAGGCTCCCTGTTTTGCGTAATATTCCTGCATCTCGGAGGATATCTCCGTGGAGTTTACCAGGACAAAATCCACCGCCCCTTTGCCTGCATGGTCAAGAATCGCCTTGACATGCATGGAGGCCGTATAACCGTCCGTCTCTCCCGGCTGCGTCATGACATTGCAGATATAGATCTTGATGGCCTTGCTCATCCGAAGCGCATCCGCCACACCCTCCACCAAAAGGTTCGGCATGACACTGGTATAGAGACTGCCCGGGCCCAAAATAATGGCATCCGCATTCTTCAGGGCATCCAGAGCAGACTGCACCGGCTGCACCTTTTCCGGAAAGAGCTTCACGCGGCGGATTCTCTTATGGACCTCCGGTATATGGGACTCTCCCTCCACCACAGTTCCATCCTCCATGATGGCATCCAGGCGTACATACTCACGGCTTGCCGGCAGGACATTTCCCTTCACAGCCAGCACCTTGGAGGATTTCTTCAGAGCGGTTTCCATGTCCCCCGTCACCTCATTCATGGCAGCGAGAAAGAGATTGCCGAAGCTGTGCCCCGCCAGTTCCCCCTGCCCTTCAAAGCGGTACTGGAAGAGCTTCTCCATCAATGGCTCCGTATCTGCAAGAGCCACCAGGCAGTTCCGCAGGTCTCCCGGCGGAATGATGCCCAAATCCTCCCGGAGCCTTCCGGAGGAACCGCCGTCATCCGCCACCGTCACAACGGCTGTCACGTTGCTCGTGACCGTCTTGATCCCCCGGAGAAGCACGGAGAGGCCATGCCCTCCTCCGATGACCGTCACATTCGGCCCCTTGCCAAGCTTCCTCATCTCA
This sequence comes from Selenomonadaceae bacterium UBA3796, assembly GCA_002369175.1. Classification (GTDB taxonomy): domain Bacteria; phylum Bacillota; class Negativicutes; order Selenomonadales; family Selenomonadaceae; genus UBA3796. The sequence goes on along the minus strand of DFES01000156.1, from coordinate 4,797 downwards.
TAGATCATATCCACAAGACGCTCCGATTTGTTGGGCAGGAGCACAAGGATGATGGAGCGTATGACGTTGCGCGTTGCGATCAGCATGAGGACAACGCCCAGAACGATGGCAGCGATTCCCACAATGCTCACCATCATGTAGTTATAGGTGCCCTGCCAGAGATAGACTGCACGGAAAATACTTTCCTCGATGAGATCGAGATACTTGTAGTTGAAAAGCAGCGCCAGCCCTATGCCGGTGATCAAAACACCAACAGCGAAGAGAAGGAACCAACGCTTGAATCGCATGCCGGGATAAAGCCATTTCAGAAAATGCATCTTTCATCCCTTCCTCTCAGCATTCCTCGCGGACATGCTCCCAGACATCATTTTTCATGAGATCCCGATGCTCCAGCCGCACGAGCAGCCCCTTGTCCTTCATCCGGTCATAGAGATGCTTTGCGATGAAGACGCTGCGGTGCATGCCGCCCGTGCAGCCCACCGCAAGGACAAGCTGGCTCTTGCCTTCCTTCATGTACTGGGGCACAAGGAAATCCACCAGCGCATCCAGTTTTTCCACGAATTCCTGGGTCATCGGCCACTTGGCGATGTACTGTGCCACCTCCGGCACGGCGCCGCTCTTATGGCGCATGGATTCCTCATAGAAAGGATTCGGCAGGAACCGCACATCCAACACCATGTCCGCATCCAGGGGCATACCGTACTTGAATCCGAAGGACAGGACGTTGATGTTCATCTTCTCCCCTTCCGAGGTGTCGAAAATGCGCCGGAGCTTCTCCCGAAGTTCCACCTTCTTGAGCTCCGATGTGTCAATGATGTACGTCGCCTTGCTCCTGACCATGGCCAGCCGCTCCCTCTCCTTGGCAATCCCCTCGGAAATGCGGGAGGAAGGCGCCATGGGATGACGGCGGCGCGTTTCCTTGTAGCGCCGGATGATGGCGGCATCGGAAGCATCCATAAAGAGCATCTCATAAGGGGTATCCGCCTTGTCCATATCCTCCAGCACCTGCACAAAAGTGCCGAAAAATTCCCGGCTGCGGGTATCCACCACCAGCACCACATGGCTGACATGACCGCCGGAGTGGGCGCAGATTTCCACGAACTTGGGAATGAAAACCGGCGGCAGATTGTCCACGCAAAAATACCCAAGATCCTCCATATAGCGGCAGGCCTGCGTCTTTCCGCCGCCGGACATGCCCGTGACAATCACCAGGCGGGGCTGTTCCTTCTTTGTTTCCTTCTGCTCTTTTGTCTCCTTCCCCTCTCTCTCTTCCTGCGCTTCCTCGACTTCCTTCCATCTCGCCTGCTCCATTTCACTCATCTATCAACACCTCCGAAAACATACACGCCCGCTCCCTCAGTTTCCCGGCAACACGTAGCGCCGAACCGCCTCTGCGAATCCGTCCGATGCGCAGTCCCCCGTCACATAATCGCATGCTTCCTTGACCTCCGGCACGGCATTTCCCATGGCAATGCTGCGTCCCGTCGCTCGAAGCATGGGAAGGTCATTGTCCGCATCGCCGATGGACATGGTGTCCGCCATATCAATTCCCAGCTTCTCCGCCAGTCGCTGAATCCCCGTTGCTTTGCTGACACCGGGATTCAGGAATTCCAGATAATAGGAATTGGAGCGCACCACTTCCACCCTTCCGGCAAATGCTTCCTGCAGGATTCCCATACGCTCCGTTGTCATCTCCAGGGAGTCGCTGATCAGAAGAAGTTTCGTCACTTCCGCCGTGTGCTTTTCCATTCCCTCCCAACCTACCGCATACCCCTTTATATTCTGGGCATGTTCGTATGCGTCGGAATAGGAATTCGGCTCTGCATAATACAGCTCGTCAGCGCTGTACAGCTGGATATGCCAGTTCCGGTGCCTGCAGAAGGCCAGCACCTCCAGAATCACACCTTCCGGCAGGAAGTTCGTATAGAACACCTCTCCCTGCACCGACTTGATCAGCGCTCCGTTATATGTGATGATGGGCACATCCACCCCGAGGGACCGGGCCACCGGCAATGACGCCTTATACATGCGCCCCGTGGCAATGGTCACCACAACTCCGCGGGAAACCGCTTCCTGCACCGCCTGTATGTTCCCCGGGGAAACCTCGCTGCCGGTGGGAAGCAATGTCCCATCCAGATCCGTTACAAACAACTTTGCTGCCATATATCCACCCCCATGCATATTCTCTCATATTATCCAGAAATTGCAACTCTTTTGTCAGGGGAAACGTCACAGAAGGCAGACTTGTGTTTTTCTTCCCGCCCTGCTACAATAAAAGAACAGACGACCCACAGGAGGCTTTCATGAAACATTTTTTTACGATTGTCGGCATACTGCTCATCATGATCGGTATTTTCGGCATATCCTACACATGGCATATTGACCACCGCACGGCAGAAAGCCTCTCCGCATACTGCCGCATCGATTTTCAAAGCTCTTACACGGAAAAGGGGAAACTCGAAGGAGCTGTCCTCTCCCTCTGGGACTATCGTTATGACAAGGCCCGGCTTGAGCCGAGAGCCATTCTCTACACGGATGGGGATCCATGGGAGATGGTGGCTGCAGTCAAGCAGAGCGAGCCTCCCGAAGAGGATACGGAACACCGGTTCCAGCACGAGAACAAGCTCTTCGTCGAGCTCCCCCGTTCCAGCCTTCCCGCCATACGCAATGCCGACGAGGTGCGCCTGCGCTTCTACTATGACAACGGACAGACCATTGACCTCCCCCTCAATCCTCCGGATTTGGAGTATTGGAAAAAACAGCTCCTGCAATGACCTGCAGGAGCTGTTTTTCAGTCCTTGTATACCCTGGGAACCCGTTCCGAGACCAGGCAGGTGACCTCGTAATTGATGGTTCCGAGCCAGTCTGCAGCCTCGTCTGCAGTCAGCGTGCCGGAACCGAAGAGCACGGCTTCATCCCCCGTCTTTGCCTCCGGAATATCCGTCACATCC
>DFES01000156.1:0-1693 GCA_002369175.1 Selenomonadaceae bacterium UBA3796 | reverse complement strand
GTATCCGTCCGCATACCCCAGGGGAAGCGTCGCGATCCGGCTCTCCCTGACTGCAACGAACTGTCTGCCGTAGCCAATGGATTCGCCGATGTGGACATTTTTGACAAAGGCAATTTTCGCCGCGAGCTTCATGGCCGGCCTGAGATGGATGGGATGGCTGACCTCCCTTGAGGGCCAAAGACCATACGTGATGATGCCCGCTCGAACCATGTCAAAATGCGCCTCCGGAATCTCCAGAATGGCAGCCGATTCCGCGATGTGCTTCAGGGGAATGTGGATGCCTGCTTCCTCCATGCCGTCAATTGCATGCCGGAACAGGGCAAGCTGTTCATGAACAAAGCTCTTGTCTGCCTCGTCCGCCGCCGCAAAATGGGAAAACATGCCCTCGAGCTCAAGCGAAGGAAGCGTCACGATTTTCTTCGCCAGAGCAACAGCCTCCTCCGGGCGCACTCCAATGCGCCCCATTCCCGTCTCCACCTTCAGATGGATCCTGGCACGCTTTCCCCTGCCCACAGCTTCTTTTGAAATCGCTTCGGCCAGCCCAAAATCACACACCGTCTGGGTGATATCATGCTCCACAAGCGCACCGGCGGCCTCTGCCGGCACAATGCCCAAAATAAGGATCGGTGCAGTAATCCCCGCCGCCCGAAGCTCCAACGCTTCCGAAACCGTTGCCACCGCCAGGTAATACGCCCCTGCTTCCAGAGCCTTATGCGCCACGGGAACTGCCCCATGCCCATAAGCATTGGCCTTCACCACAGCGCAGAGCTTTGCCCCGCCTTTTATGCACTTCTTTATCTCCCGAAAATTATGGGCAATGGCGCCCAAGTCAATCTCTGCCCAAACAAAACGATCCACCGTTCGTCTCATCCCCTTGAAGAAATATGTGGTTTATGGTAAATTTCATTCTATCATATTCCTTTCCATCCATCAAATCAAAAGGAGGATGCTATGCCCACAAAAGCCGATCTTCTGCTCATCACACTTCTGCTCGCCGCCTCCTGCATCCCTTTCGCGCTTTGGCCGGAACGGGAACCCCGTATCGTCTGCGCAGAGATCACCCTGGACGGAAACCTCCGGCAGCGCATCCCGCTGAGCGGACATCATGGCACAGAGGAATTCACCCTGGAGACTGCCACGGGGCGGAATGTAATCCGCATCCAGGATGAGAGCATCACCGTCATCGACGCCGATTGTCCCGACAAGCTCTGCGTACAAACCGGAACTCTCCGGCATCCCGGCGAAACCTCCGCCTGCCTTCCTCACAAGCTGCTCATTGAGATCAAGGGAAACGATGATAACGGCATTCTTCCCACAAAATAACGAGGCCGTGCAGAACACCACAAAGGAGAATCCTCATGACAGGCGCCCTTCGCATCGCTTACATGTCCCTTCTTGTTGCCCAATCCCTCGCGCTCTTCCTGCTGGAAGGACTCCTTCCGCTTCCCTTCCTCGCCCCCGGAGCAAAATTGGGACTTGCCAGCATCGTCACCCTCGTCGCCCTTTATACTCTGCCCCGCTGGCAAGATGTTCTTCTCATCCTCCTTGCCCGCACAGCCCTCGCCTCGCTCTTCGGCGGAGGCCTCACCGTTTTTCTCTACAGCATTTGCGGCGGAGTGACGAGTCTTTTCTCCATGCTCCTCTTAAAGCAAAGCCGCCGATTCTCCCTTTTGGGGGTCAGTGCAGCCGGAGG
>DFES01000187.1:750-2798 GCA_002369175.1 Selenomonadaceae bacterium UBA3796 | reverse complement strand
AAGAAGTAGGGAAGAAGCAGCGAGGCTAGGAGGCTTTTATATGAAAGATACGTCATCATGGATGGACATGCTCTATCCCGCGGATATCACGGTTCTCGGCGTGGGCAATGTCATCCTGCGGGATGAAGGCTTTGGCGTCCGGGTGGTGGAATATCTCGATGCCCATTACGATTTCCCGGAAAGGGTGCAGCTCGTGGACGGGGGAACCCTCGGCATTGAACTTACACAGTATCTGACGGGAACGAAAAAGCTCCTGGTCATCGATTCCATCAACGGAGGGGCGGAGCCGGGAACGACGTTCCGCTTTGCGGAGGATGAGGTCATGGCGCATTTTCAGGACAAGCTGTCTGCCCACGAGGTTGGCATTCAGGATGTGCTGGCGCTTCTCTCTGTGACGGGCAGGAAAATCCCCCATGTGGTGGTCATCGGCGCACAGCCCTGTGATTTGGGTGCCGGCGTGGATCTGAGTCCGAGGATGCGGGAACTTTTGCCTCAAATGGCAGAAAATGCCTTGAGGGAACTCAGAGCCTGGGGCGTGGAACCGGCGCCGAAGGCAGAAGCGGGGAATTTGGATCTCACAACGGTAGCGGAAGAAGCCGTGAAGCGCGATGTTGCAACTTTATTTTGAACAGCTGGAGGGAGAAATATGTGCCTTGCAGTGCCTGCAAAGGTGACAGAAATCAAAGATGCCATGGGACGAGTAGAAATATCGGGGGTCACGCGGGATGTGAGCCTCATGCTGCTGCCGGAGACGAAAGTGGGGGATTATGTCCTTGTCCATGCAGGCTTTGCCATGCAGATCGTGGATGAGAAATCCGCACTGGAGACCAATGCCCTGCTGGCAGAAATGAACGGAGCGCCGAGAACGGTGGATTGACTGGAGGGAAGGTGGATGGCTTTGACAAGGGCAGAGGAGAGGGCGGCTGCTGCGAAAATTATAGAGGAAATAAGAGCGATGTCCCAAAAACTGGAGAAGCCCTGGCGCTTCATGGAGGTTTGCGGAACCCATACCGTATCCATTTTCCGCGGAGGCATCCGCCAGATGCTGCCGGAACAAGTGGAATTAGTTTCGGGGCCGGGGTGTCCCGTGTGCGTCACGCCGGATGATTATATGGACAAGGCCATTGCCTATGCAAGGCGGGAAGACATCATCATCACCACCTTCGGGGATATGCTCAGAGTTCCCGGTTCGGAGTCCAGTCTGGGGGAGGAGCAGGCAAAAGGGGCAGATATCCGCATTGTTTATTCTCCTTTGGACAGCATCCGGATCGCATGGGAACACCCCGACAAGAAAGTCCTGTTCCTTGCGGTGGGGTTCGAGACCACGGCGCCCACGGCGGCAGCAACGGTATTGGAGGCAAAGAGACAGGGCATCGGGAACCTCTGCCTGTTGTCAGCCCAGAAATTGGTGCCTCCTGCCCTGCGTTTTCTCTTGCAGGATCCTGAGATCCACGTGGACGGCTTTCTCCTTCCGGGACATGTGGCAGTTGTGACGGGGACGGGGGTTTTTCGCTTCGTGGCGGAGGAGTATCATATTCCCGGTGTTGTGGCAGGTTTTGAGCCGCTGCAGATCCTCCGCGCCATTTATCTCCTGTGCAGACAGGCGGCCGAGGGAGAGGCTCGTATTGAAAATGCGTACGGAAGTGTTGTGCGTCCCGAGGGAAATCCCCATTCCAGGGAGATCCTGGAAGAGGTTTACGAACCGGTGGATGCCGGCTGGCGGGGCATTGGCATCATTCCCCGCTCGGGACTTTGCATGAAAGGGAAATATGAAGCGTTTGACATGGAGCATCAGCTTCCGCTGGAAAGGGAGTTTAAGATACGGAAGACGGCCTGCCGATGCGGCGAAGTCCTGCGCGGCCTCGTGACGCCACGAGACTGCCCCCTTTTCGGCAAGTCCTGCGTACCTACCCATGCGGTGGGGCCTTGTATGGTATCTGTGGAGGGTGTCTGCGCTGCATGGTACAAGTATGGACAAGGCAGATTTCAACAATTCGCGCAATCGGGGAAGGCATGATGAAATCAATTTCCCAAGGGGAGGAATATAT
>DFES01000187.1:0-690 GCA_002369175.1 Selenomonadaceae bacterium UBA3796 | reverse complement strand
GGGGAGGAATATATATGGATAGAATTACGCTCGCCCATGGCGCAGGGGGGAAACTCAGCCAGGAACTCATGGAGAAGGTCATTCTGCCGGAATTCGGCAATCCGATCCTGAATGAATTGCATGACGGTGCCGTGGTCAGAATGGGAGGACAGACGGCTTTCACGACGGATTCCTATGTTGTAAAGCCTTTGTTCTTTTCCGGGGGAAATATCGGGAAGCTGGCGGTTTGCGGCACGGTCAACGATCTTGCCATGACGGGGGCAGTTCCGCGTTATATTTCTGCGGGTTTCATTCTTGAGGAGGGATTTCCCGTCAAGGATCTGCGGACCATTGTCAAAACCATGCATCAGATGGCGGAAGAGGCCGGTGTTTCCGTTGTCACCGGGGATACCAAGGTGGTGGAAAAGGGTAAGGCCGACGGGATGTTCATCAACACGGCGGGGATCGGGGAGCTTCTTCCGGGAGTGGCAATTTCTCCGAAGAATGTCCGCCCAGGCATGAAGGTCATTCTCTCCGGGTATATTGGCGATCACGCGGCAGTCATCATGGCGGGGCGCCATGGCATGGAACTGCCGGATTTTCTCAGGACGGACTGTGCACCGTTGAACAGGTTGGTTCGGGCAATGCTGGAGGCGGCTCCGGAGATCGCTGTCCTGCGGGATCCCACCCGCGGCGGCGTGGCTGCGGTGC
>DFES01000123.1 GCA_002369175.1 Selenomonadaceae bacterium UBA3796 | reverse complement strand
TATTCCTCCTCATCCCGCTGATTCACAACTTCACACAGATGTTGCCAAATTTTAACCATGGCAAATGTATCCAGCCCACAATATTTCAACAACTGTTTGCGACGTTCCGTCCAATCCTCCTTCGGATGAGTCACCATTTGCAAAAAGGCTGCCGACGCATCGCTACCGTTTTGTACCCCCTCAAGATTATGATAGTTCAACTCCGGATCATTCGGAAATAAGGCCGGCAGGACATGCTTGATGGAATACGAGCCTTGCATGTCAGATGTGTAGTAATCCTTGCGACCAAAAGGATACATAAGGTCTTGGATGCGGTCATGTATGTGCATTAGCTGCGTAAACCATTCTGGAAACAGCTTCGCCAAACCTTTGATGCAAGTCTGTTCAAAAGTCATGTTGTAAGCCAAAATACAAGCGTCATTTGGTATATCGCTCAGGAGCCGCTCTGCGATTTTCTGCCTTGGGTCTGCCTCTGGCATGGCCAGGAATTCTTTATGATGAAGCTCTCCTTCCTCTTTTTCTATGAAGTGCAACGAGTATTGAAACACAATTTGCCGGTACGGTCTGGTTTTGTCATATATCGGTACTGCGGGGCTAAACGTCTCAAAATCAAGGAAATACAACGGATAATAGAGACCGTCCAGAAATCTCTTGATTTCTGGTTTCTTGATTCGGACAACATTCGGCTTCAATGAATGAATCACTTGCCACCGTTGTTTTTCACTGAGCTTATCGCTTTCCATCAAATCTTCATAGGAAACAAGTCCCGCATGATAAAGCTCGTATTTTGTTGCGATTCGGAATCCGGGAATATCGAAAAAATTTGGTTTTGGGAAATTCCTTGTGCAATAGGTATAAAACCCGCAGGAGTATGGTTCGTGGCAATGTACGCCTATGTCATCCTTTGGTTCTTTCGTCTGTTTCAAATATTCCTCGAATCGGGAAAGATTTGCTGCCACATCATCGTAAGAGGTATTGATTTTTTCCGTCATATCCTCAAATTCAAAAAGCTGCTGCAAATCTAGTTCTCCCTGCCGCACATATTTATTATTGATATGAACAAGACAAGCCCGGCGCACTTCATAGCCTAATTTATGGAGGATATAGCATTGGAAGGAAATATCGTGGAAATAGATTTCCCGAATCCGATCCGTGGAGCTTTTGACTTCATAAACCTCCACTTCATGATTTCCAAGGTTCCTGAGAATATCCACACGACAGAACAACCCATCGTATGAGAAGGATGCCTCGCAAATATTAGGAACGCCATCCTCCATCAGCTTTTTGGTCGTATCAATCATCTTCGGAAAATCGGTAAAGGGAACTTCGGTGTATTCGCCAAATAAGGACTTGGCCTTGTCCCCGACCTCATTTCCCGTATCGAACACAGCCTGATTCAGCCACGAGTCGTCAAACACATCGGGCTTGTTCTTCTTCATCCACAGCATTTTAGGGCATTGAATCGCCGAGCAATATTGTGATTTTGACAAGTGCATATTGGTTGCTCCTTTCCCAGATTTCATATTCAGTCTTTGCTTTGCCAGATTCTGCCGCTCAAAATATCAAGGCAGGAAATGTGTCCTTCCGACAAATAGGAGCCGGTATCCATCAATATCATGTTTTCCCAGATGATTGGTGTTGTTGTACCCGGCCTTATCCAGTCAACATTTGTGTGACCGGAGACGATGACCGTCTCGCCTCGGTAATTGTCGTAATACTCCTCCCGTACCCAGAGGAGAGATTCCTCCGTCTGCTTATCGAGGGGCTGCTCTGGGTCAATTCCCGCATGGCAGAAGAAATACTCTTTGCCCCCTATTGTCATTTGGTGGCACAGGGGCAGACTCGCCACAAAGTCCAAACATCTCTGCCGTACAAGCTCTTTCTGCGCTTTCAATCCTCTGCGGGTCTTATCGCCGCCGTTCCACAGCCACAGCTCGCCACTCTCGCCGGATGCGTAGAAATCCAGCAGCATTTGCTCATGGTTTCCCCTGAGCATGATGATATTGGGATCTTCCCTATGCTCATACATCCAGTCCAGCACATGAAGAGGCTTGTCCCCACGGTCGATGTAGTCCCCCAGAAAAATCAGCATATCCTCCTCGGGGTTATACTCGATTTGCCCGTAGAGGGACATAAATCTGTCCCACATGCCGTGAATATCGCCAATGACTAATATTCGCTTCTTCACCCGTCATTCCTCCCCTGCCTCCGAACTCATTGCGTAAAAGCCCACATGACGCTTTTTCTCCTTTTTTATGTCAACCTTGACAGGAACAAAGTCAGCTACAGTCAGACAGGATGCTTTCTGACGTGTGATTTTCCCTGTTCCCTCATTTGCCAGACGCTCTGCCTGATGCATCACAGCGGCCTCCAAGAGATTCCGCACATAGCGCCCATTGCCAAAATTCTTCTTTTTGATTGCTTCACCGAAATAGCCCCGGCATTTTTTGAGGATGCCTTCATTCAATCGAAGCCCCCGTTCCCTGGCCATCATCCGCAGTATCTGCACCATTTCCTCCACGTTGTAGTCGGGAAAGTCAATGTAAGCGGCTATGCGGCTCCGAAGTCCTTCGTTGCTGTCTATGAAATCACGCATTTTATCGGGATAACCGGCAAAGATGACCAGCACATCATCACGATGGTTCTCCATCTCCTGCACAATGGTGTTGATGGCCTCCGTGCCGAAGCTGTTGGAGTCATCCAACAACGAATAGGCTTCATCAATAAACAGCACGCCTCCGGCGGCATCCTGAAATCTTTTTTGTACCGTCTTTGCCGTCCAGCCCACATATCTTCCCACCAAGTCCCCGCGACCGCACTCCACGAAAGCCCCCGTGGACAAGAGCTGTTTTTCTTTGAGCAGCCCCGCAAGCATTCGCGCCACCGTTGTCTTGGCGCTTCCCGGATTCCCGGTAAATACCATGTGGAGGGCAGCCCGATTGTCCTTCAGCCTGAGTTCTTGCCGGGTCTTTCGCATTTGCCGGACAGCTAAGAGCCGCTGAATCATGGTCTTTGGCTCCTCAAGGCCGATTAGCTTGTTAATTTTCGTTTCATAGGCTTCCTCTTGGGCAGTTTCATCTGCACTGCCGATCTTGTAAAAGCTGATGTCCTGATAGGCCGGATAATAAGCTTTCCGCATTCGCTCTTGGGATAGTGTGTGAAAAAGCGGCAAAACCATGGTGGGCGTATATTTGCCCTCGGGAACGACCTTTTCCAATTCTTCATCGTGAAAGGCTGTCCGTCCGGCGCATTTCGCCCGGTAATTCAAATAGGCTCTTGCCGCAACTTCATTTCCCGTTCCCTCGCTGATGGGAACAAGGTCTATCACGCCTCGCAAGGATCTCATAATGGATGAAACGTTTTCCCGATTGGATCTGCCCGTGATTTCCACCAGCAGGAACAAGGTATCCTGACAGTGTTTTCGGATTTCTTCCGTCATAAACTCGGCAACGGTTCTCTCGCCGGAAAGCAATCGTCCCCGGCCTGACTGCTCTTTTCCCGTGAGTTCTATTACCATGGAGGAATTTCCAGCGTGGGACAGCATTGCTTGAAAGGACTGCTCCATGTTGCCGCATGGCTCATAGTCACCAAAGTAGGTGATACGCTTGCTGGATACCCGCCGATTGGCATAAAGTGCCGTAACCAAAGTGTCAATCATGTCCTTGGCAGCTCCTTGGCTGGCAGCACGAATGAAGTAATGCGCCGGGTGTCCCACAAAACTCTTGGTGTTGCAAGGAGCATAGATACGCTTCAGCTCCTCCGTAAGGCTCCTATCCCCCATGATTTCTTTGGCTTGTGCCATAGCATCACGTTTGCCTGCAAAGTTCAGCCGCGGAATATACTCCTTCATCTGGCAACTGTCCCTGCGGCGAGAGGATTCCAATTCTTCCCTGATGCCGGACAGTCCCAGCTCTCCGTAAATGCGGTAGCCGCCGCTAACCAAGCCGTTCACATCTCCTGCCACGAGGGTATTGCAAAACTCCGTCAGGGTGATCTCCTGAAATTCCGTCACAAGACAGCGATGGGAACTCATCTTGGCTGCCCGGATGGATTTCCTTACCAAGTTCTCCGCTTCCAATGCTGTCAGCACCTGTCCACGACTGAGCATGGAGAGCATTGCCCCATCCTCCGTGGCTTGGTAGGCAAAGATGGAGACACTCTCCCCCCTTTTGTTACGCCCCAGCTTCTGGTTGAATTTCTCCCAGTCCGGCGCAGCCTCCTCTACACAACGCCGCAGTTTCGTTCCCTCACCCCGCTTGGCGGGCACTTCTTGGACAGTGGGCTTCTCTACCGCAAGGCTCAAACTCATTTTATACGCCAGCATCGTCTTTCCTCCCATCTTCTGTTCGTCAAGACCATCATAGCAAAAAAAATCGGAAGAGAAGCAGGAGATTTGCTTGTAGCGTCAAATATGACAGAGAAGAGAATTTTGGGCTGTCCTTCGTTATATACTATGGTAAGATACGACTGTAGCTGACATTGAAGGAGGCAAAGACTATGTTGAAGGACATGGAACAGCAGGAACTTTCCCGTGGGTGCTATATTCAAATCAGCATCCTGTTAGATCGGGAACACGAAGATGTATCACCTATCATCAATGAAATCGAAACCATTGAAGATGTGAAATGCGCAGAACAGCGCAACAAAAAGACAATATCTGTTCTTCTTTATGTTGATGACCGTTTCTCCCATCACCATTTCGCCGAAAAGTCAAAGCTCATGAAGTTCAAGATGTGGCGAAAACATGACGAGGTGGCTCGACGGGCTGTCGGTAACTTGCAACAAAAACTTCAGGTAGTTCTTCCAAGTCTCGGGATCGACACCTATCATGTGTTTTATGCTACAACCAACCCCGGTTCTTTCTACACACGTGTTGCTGGAGAATTCCGCTACGGTAACGGCG
>DFES01000005.1 GCA_002369175.1 Selenomonadaceae bacterium UBA3796 | reverse complement strand
GGGGACTCATGCCGAACCCGAAACTCGGCACGGTTACCATGGATCTCACAAAGGCGATTTCCGAGATCAAGGCAGGCAAGGTCGAGTATCGTACGGACAAGGCCGGAAATATCCACTGCCCCATCGGAAAAGCTTCCTTTGACGCTGAGAAGCTGCAGCAGAATTACCAGACGCTCATTGACACGCTGAATCGTGTGCGTCCGGCTGCTGCAAAGGGTCAGTACATGCGCTCCATCACGGTGAGTGCTACCATGGGACCTGGCGTTCCTGTTGCTCTTAACTGAGAGTGAGGACTCCGGTTTCCCGTTTCCATGCATAGAAGCTTCATATATAGGCTGTAGACAGCAGGTTTGAGAAATCATCTAACGGAGTCATCCGCCTGCCGAGGCCGGAGTCATTTTGGATAAATATGGCCTCCGGTGCGTTCGCAGCCCGGGGGCTTTTATATTGATTTCAGAGAAAAGGAGGTGTTATGAATGGCTGTAACTTCAAAGGTAACACCGAAAAAGCAGGCTGTGGTTGCAGAGCTCAAGGAGCAGATGACATCTGCCAAAGGCGTCGTCATCACCAGCTACAGAGGTCTGACTGTGGCACAGGATACACAGCTTCGCCGCGCTTTGCGTGAGGCCGGTGTGACATATCACGTTGTGAAGAACACGATGATGCGCATCGCTGCCAAAGATGCAGGTCTGGACGGTCTTGTAGATCATCTGGAAGGGACGACGGCAATGGCATTTGCAGATGATGCAGTTGCTCCTGCAAAGGTCATCTGTGACTTCATCAAGAAGAATAAGCTGGAGAACACGGAGATCCTGACCGTGAAGGTCGGCATTGTTGAGGGCAAGGTCATTGACGAAAAGGAAGTCAAGGCTTTGGCATCTCTGCCTTCCCGCGAGGAACTCATTGCCAAGCTGCTTGGCAGCATGAATGCCCCGATTTCCAATACGGTCGGCGTTCTCCAGGGCGTTATCCGCAATGCCGTTTATGTGCTTGACGCTGTCCGTGCACAGAAAGAATCGGCATAATCATTTAAGAGATAAAGTGATCAATGACATATGGAGGTATTTATAATGACAAAAGAAGAAATCATGCAGGCGATTGAGAATATGACAGTTCTCGAGCTTTCCGAGCTCGTAAAGGCCATGGAGGAGAAGTTCGGTGTCAGCGCTGCTGCACCGGTTGCTGTTGCTGCTGCTGCACCTGCTGCCGGCGGCGCTGCTGAGGAAGAGAAGAGCGAGTTTGATGTTGTTCTCGCTTCTGCTGGCGACAAGAAGATCAACGTGATCAAGGTTGTCCGTGAAGTTACCGGCCTCGGCCTGAAGGAGGCAAAGGCTCTCGTTGACGGTGCTCCTGCTCCTGTCAAGGAAGGCGTTTCCAAGGCTGACGCTGATGCGCTCAAGGCTAAGCTGGAAGAGGCTGGCGCAACGGTTGAGCTTAAGTAAGTTCTGCTTGCTGTTTCAAGGCATCCCATCTGGGATGCCTTTTTCGTATCTGTGGATGGCATAGGCTCGGATGGTATATGTCGGGTATATTTTGAGGAATTTCTCAATTTTTTATTGACATGCGGTTTTATGTATGATAAAATAAATTACTACGTAGAAAATCATAGGGTGAATTATGCGTAAAACGGAAAGGATATACCCCTTCCGTTTTTCGTCTTGTTTATATTACATCAATTTAATCAGGCTAAGGGGTGAGGGATTTAATGTTTAATCCTGTGCCGGTGGGCAAACGAACCAGGTATAGCTATGCGCGTATCAAGGAAGTTATGGAAATGCCGCATCTGCTGGATATTCAGCGAAATTCTTACCAGTGGTTTCTCAATGAGGGACTGGAAGAGATTTTTCATGACATTTCGCCGATTTCGGACTTTACGGAGAATCTGGTGCTGTCCTTCGAGAAATTTTCCCTTGGTGAGCCCAAATATCCTCTGGATGAATGCAAGGAGCGGGATGTGAATTACGCAGCTCCTCTGCGCGTCAATGTTCGCCTCATCAATAAGGAGACTGGGGAAATCAAGGAGCAGGAAGTCTTTATGGGAGATTTTCCTCTTATGACAGACACCGGGACATTCATTATCAATGGCGCAGAGCGTGTCATTGTCAGTCAGCTGGTGAGATCCCCCGGAGCCTACTACGGTGAGACCATTGATCCCACGGGAAAGAAGCTCTACAATGCCACGGTCATTCCGAACCGCGGAGCCTGGATTGAACTGGAGACGGACACCAGCGACATCGTTTCCGTGCGCATTGACAGAACCCGCAAAATGCCTGTAACCTATTTCATCCGCGCCTTGGGTATCAGCTCCAATGCGGAGATCCTGGAGCTTTTTGATGATGATCCGAGAATTCGCAGCACCATGGATCATGATAATGACGTGATTACCAAGGAGGCGGCACTTCTCGAAATTTACCGCCGCTTGCGCCCGGGAGAGCCTCCCACTGTGGATAATGCCCAGCAGCTCCTCAACGCGCTTTTCTTTGATCCGAAGCGCTACGACCTGGCCACCGTCGGCCGCTACAAACTTACCAAGAAGCTTGGATGGAAGCGCCGTATTCTTGGGAAGGTACTGGCGGAACCCGTAGTCGATAAAGAGACGGGCGAGATCGTTATTCCGGCAAACGAAGTGGTTACCGAGAAAATGCTGGATGCGGTGGATATGGAGCGTGAGAAGGAACTCTTCTCCCATGAGAGGAAATTCTTCGAGAATGAGGATCCGCTCATTGTCCTGTATTTGATGAAGAAGGACGGAGGGCGCATGAAGCTTTTGTGCTCTCCTACTTTGGATATTCATGATCGTACCATCACGAAGAGCGATATTCTGGCATCGATCAGTTATTTGCTGAACCTCATGGATGAAGTGGGGACGACGGATGATATCGATCATCTGGGCAACCGCCGCGTGCGTGCGGTGGGAGAGCTTCTCCAGAACCAGTTTCGCATAGGTCTTTCCCGCATGGAGCGTGTTGTGCGCGAGCGCATGACCA
>DFES01000100.1:1528-2942 GCA_002369175.1 Selenomonadaceae bacterium UBA3796 | reverse complement strand
CCCGCTACGAGATGGCGCAGATGATTGCCAAGGCTATGGCGAAGACCGATGTCAGCGCGAAGAACAAGGCGCTCATCGACAAGCTGGCTGCTGAATTCCGGGATGAGCTCAACAATCTGGGCGTTCGTGTCGCCAATTTGGAAAAACATGCCGATATGGTGCAGTGGAGCGGTTACCTGCGCTATACATACACCAGCGAGCGCCATGAGTACCAAGGCGACAGTTCGAAAAAGAATTCGGATCAGCTTCTCCTGCGCCTTGAGCCAAAAATGGAGATCAACAAAAACTGGAATGTGCATGCACGCTTGGATGCCCAGACGAATATGAAACATGATTCCAGCAGCGATGTCAGCCTCAAACGTGCATGGGCGCAAGGGAATTATAACAAGTTCCAGGTGAAGCTGGGAAAGATGGGACTCTATACGAACGAGCAAGGACTCATTTTTGATGATGAATTCTCCGGCCTGCAGATGAAATATGCGTTTTCCGGTATGGAAAGCAACGGGCTTAGCGCAACGGTGATGGCGGGACGCCTTGATGTGAGCAATTCCAGGGCCTATGAGGTCGGAAACGGGGTTGCCAACAAAGTGCTTTCCACAAGCGGCGTGGATTATTTTAACGATAAGGCATCCAATTTCCTTGGAATCAATCTCCAGTATGGCATGGGGAAGGGATTCTCCGGAGGCATCGGCTACTATCATCTCTCGGATGGAATGTTTCTTGCGATGGACAAAGCGTCGGCCAATAACTCCAAGGCCAATATCTGGTCGTTGAATCTGGGGTATCGTTTTGATCAGAACTTCAAGCTCTGGGGAGCCTATGCGAAGAACACCAATGCAAATAACAGCACGATTTATGACGGAGAGGACAATTCCTGGCAGATTGAAGCGGATTACAAGGGTGCGAAATACACGGATAAGGGCAGTTGGGGAGCTTATGTTGCCTATCGCCGCTACGGCGCGTCCGTGAGCCTCCTTCCCACAGCGGACGGCGTCGGCTGGGGACAGAAGGGCTGGGAAATCGGGGCGAAGTACGTTCCCATGAAAAACGTGCTGTTGTCGGCGAAGTATTTCCAGGGGAAGGACAACCTCTATCATGGCGGGAACGGAGCAAAGAAACTCTTTGGACGCATTGAGCTCTTCTTCTGAGAATTTACGCCCATCTATCGTTGCAACAGGGTCTTGGTATAGTAGATAGGAGTGGTATGAAATGGCTACATCCATTGAAACGATGAAATCTTTCATGAATGTTTTGAAGCAGTATGCAAATGATACGACCACCAGCGGCATTGCCATAATGGATCAGGCTGTACGTGCCGTCTCGCGCTTCGGGAGTCTGCAGGAAGCCATCGGTTCTTTTGTGAACGATGTGACGGATACCTCCCGGTATGCCGATACGGCGCAGCGGCTCAAGG
>DFES01000100.1:1341-1476 GCA_002369175.1 Selenomonadaceae bacterium UBA3796 | reverse complement strand
TCAAGGAGACCTGCGGCATCGTCCTTGGGAAGGAAAATGACTTCACTGCGGATACCGGAGCGGTCAGCGGAGCGAATGCCGGAAACGGAACGGTAAAGGATGCTGTGTCAATCGTTCCCGAGACGGGAACGCTTA
>DFES01000100.1:713-1275 GCA_002369175.1 Selenomonadaceae bacterium UBA3796 | reverse complement strand
GGAACTTTCCATGCCGACGGCGGGATCTGTCACATCTCACACCTATACCGCCTCCGATGGGCAGACCTTTTCCTTCAACATCCAGTGGCCCGAAAGCTTTACACAGGTGGTGGACCGGAAGTGGCAGACATATGATAATTACAATCCGAATGCATGGACGAATGTGGAACTGACAGATCAGACCTTTGCCAGTGATGCGAAAAACAATAGCAATACGCGATACTATACGGCACAAGACCTGAGAAACAGCATTGCAACCATCGCCAAGGGAATGGAACACTGGTGGGTGTCGGAAAGTGCCAAGCTGGCCTACGATTCCTATGGGTTGGACTTCAACGGAAAGACGTTGAAGGTTGAATTTTTCGTGAATCAGGAAAAGGTTCAGGCAGATACGGGGCCTATTGACAAGAAAGAGAATGATACCACGCCTGCCAACGTTATCGGCATGTCGATCGGGCTTCCGATTTATGGTATCATAGATCCTGTGGATGTAAACGGAAATACGCGCGTAGCGGGAGGCTTCGAGCAATGCTATTTGGATCGTACCATTGCCCATGAAATG
>DFES01000100.1:0-647 GCA_002369175.1 Selenomonadaceae bacterium UBA3796 | reverse complement strand
TACATGCCGTCATGGATGGGACTGGCACCCTTAAGAAGTATGAGAACACCAATGTTGCCAGCATGCCGGAGTTCTTCACGGAGGGTGTGGCAGAACTGGTGATGGGCTTGGATGATTATGACGCAGGCAACACGAGCGAAATTACATCTCTTGCCACGAACAAGACGGCATTGGAGCAGGCCATGACTTTGGCAAGTGGCACGGGGACGGACATTCGGTATACATCCGGTTATATGTTCCTGCGCTATCTCTGTCAGCAGGGGCTTGCCGGCCAGTCCGGAGGCGGGGATACGCCTGCAGGGAGTCTTGTGGATGCGTTTGGCTATATAGATTCCCAGGGAAGCGATTATGCGGAGGGCGTAGTTCTCGATGTGTTGAGCGGTTCTTCGGCAGCGAGGTATGCTTCTTCTGCTGATAAGACGATGAATTACAATGCATCCGCTGCCCTCGGGGCAGATGCGGAGGTTTTCCACCAGGAGGATGGACTTTCCAAGCTGGCGGGCGGCTCCCCGCAGGATGTGCTCCTTGCGGGCGGGCAGAATGCGTAAAGCGTCTGTAACAAAGCTTACAAGAGAATAGAAAGTGTATGCAAGCACACGGCTTTGCCGTGTGCTATTTTTTTTCAAAAAAAGGTATTGACAATCACG